>CAYREE010000006.1:1364-36249 GCA_964423225.1 uncultured archaeon
AGCATTCTTCTGTGTCAGGATCATATGTCTCATCTCCACAAGGTGCTTCTGATAAGCTGCTTGATGTTGATCCACTACTTGATGAAGATACTGATAGAGATGTTACCGTATATACTGTTGAACTAGACCCATATGCTCCAAAAGAAGGAGTCTCAGTGAATTTAGGTGATAGACTCTCTGAATCCTTGAAAAACAGGAAATAGGATAATAATAGTGTGAATATTATCGTGGGTATAATCAAACCGTTAATCTTGCCCATATTCATTGTAATAAGATATGTGGAAGAAGAGGTTTAAAATAGGTTTTACAGATGAATCTTCATTGAATGTTCAAGTGCTTACCGGACATGCTCCCAGGCATTGTATTATGGTGTCATATGCTCCTAAAACATGGTCTGTAGTATATACCCACTCATCATAGTATTCGCATATTGCATCTCCTGACTCGTCTCCATAAGCTTCGAAATGATCGCATATTCTTTGTGGTGCTACTATGCAACAGATCGCCTCATGTCTGCAATTGCTACTGCAACCGTCTCGGTTGTCAGTATTCGAATCGTCACAATGCTCGTTTAATTCTGGTTGGATTATTCCATCTCCGCATTGCGGACATTGGTTATGACAATATCCTAGCGAATCAAAGGCTCCGGCATTCAGCAAGCCCATGTTCTGACATATCTCATCGCCTTCACGACCTATAATATAATTATTAACGTATTGACATGTATCTGGATCGCCTGGCTGGCAGCATATCGCCTCGTTATAGCAATCGCTACTGCATCCGTCATTGCTACGGGGGATGCAGCTGCTATTGTCTGTGCAGTCCGTGTCTTCTGTGCAGCTTGTACCGTCTTCACAGTGTTTTCCATCATCACAGTCCTCCGAACCGGGACGCACATCACTGTCACCGCAATATGGGCACTGGTTCTGGCATTCTTCTATTGAATCGTAGGCGCCCTCCATAGACAAACTTGAGCATATTTCATCTACAGTTTCCTTATACCCTCCAAATGCGTTGTAATAACCGCAGGATCCGATATCATTATAATTGCAACATATCCCTTCTATATGACAATCATAATTGCATCCGTCATTGCTACGTGGGATGCAGCTGCCACTGTTTATGCAGTCTGAGTCAGTTGTGCAGCTATTTCCGTTCAAACAATTCTTACCATCGTCACAATCCTCTTCACCTTCGATGATGCTATTTCCACAGATTGTTGTTGTCGTTGTCGACGTGGTTGTCGTCGTAGTTGACGTTGTTGTCTGTGTGCTTGACGTCGTCCCTGTGCTTGACGTCGTCCCTGTGCTTGACGTTAGGACAGTACTAGATGTTTGTGTTGTCAATGACGTATCTGTACTACTAGTACTCATTCCATATGAGTCAAATCCAGGCAGAGAAAAACTTGTTAGGCTGGTTCCAGTAAATCTTGGTTTTAAATCATCTTCCGTGTTTATTGAGACAATGAATGAGATTATAACTACTGTCAATAAGAATAGCGTTGAGACAGTGAGGAAACGTTCCATAGTATATTATACTATGAATTATTGCCTTATTTATCTTGATAATAGCACTACCCTGCTCTCCCTCTTCTCATCTTTCACACTATACCCTGTTTCTTTCGCGATTTCTTCTGCAAACCATTTGACTTCCTCATGGCTCGGCATATTATCCAGTGTCAAACGGTTCCTCGATCCGCCGACGAGCATGAAGGCTTTAGCCTCAATATAATCTGGAGAGGCCTTCTCAATCATCTTCGCATATTCTTTGACGCCCATCATATTCCATCCTTTCACAAGAGTCATCCTAATTACTTTTCTTGTATCCAGGTTTGGAAATAGGCTGAGTGTTTCATTCAGCTTGTCCCATCCGTCATTGATAAGTGGGATGCAAGTCTTCTTGTATATCTCCTTGTTGGGTGCGACAAGCGATACGTATAATTGTGTTGGAAGCTCATCCAAGCCGGTAAGACGCTCTGGTAAAGTCCCGTTAGTAACAAGAAATGTTGTGAAGTCTCTCCTATGATACTCCCTTAGTAGGGCGGATAGGAGCGGATACATAGATGGCTCGCCAGCGAGGCTTATCGCCGCATTCCTCGGATTCCTCGCCTCAAGATACTTCTTACGGCCCTCATCCTTTAATCCTCCGAACCCGGATATCAATCCCCTCTGGGACTCGATGGCTTTGTCGATTATATCTTTTGGCTCCTCCCAAACACCATTGAATTCTGTCATTGTGGTCTCAGTGTTCCTCCAGCAGAACATGCAGCGGTGTGTGCACCATGAGACTGTGGGCGTCATCTGAAGGCATCGGTGGCTTTCAATACCATAGAATTTTTGCTTGTAGCAGTGGCCTTTTCCAGCGATGCTTTTTCGAAGCCAAGTGCAAAGTTTTACTGCGCTATGTTCTCCGACTAAACGGTACCCTTGCTTTTCAAGCAATTCCTTTGACTGTTTTTCCATCGTTTAATGCTTTTTTAAAGTAGGATTCTTAATACGTTGTATAAAAATAAAACCAATACGTGGCTTATATGGTTACTTTTATTATAGCTAGGCAGTTGGGCGGGAAGCCCGTTATAACGGTTGGTGGTGAAGAGCTTGGTAGGTTGGATGATATTATCATTGATGAGGCTACAGGCGACTTTGTGTCAATCATAGTTGAGCCGATCGGCGAGATCCCGTCTAGGGTGACTTATCCGAAAGACAAGGATGGAAACTATGTGATACCGTTTGACGCGGTCAATGCCGTCAGCAAGGTAGTTGTCGTTAAAGATTAATAAAAAACCAAGTTTTGAATGGTTTTATTATCTTTCTAATTTGTTTATCATAAGATGTCGAGAGATATATCCTATATCTGTTATCCACCCAACATATAAGCAATCCACATACACTGCTATTTATATTATATAAACTTCTTGTAAGTCTTTGTTTTCACAGATATTAAGGCTTATAACCTATTTTTTTATCGTGGCAAAGAAGAAGGGGAAGTCTATTGTCTTATGCATCGATCGTGATGATGACATAGGCAGGAAGACGGATATGAAGGGGCCTGTGATAGGCTGGGATGATAATATTGAGGCAGCCCAGAAGCTTGCTCTTTCAGACCCGGAAGATAGTGATGTAAACGCTATTTACGGTGCCTTAAAGCTTGCGCGAACTATGGGTATTGATGTTGTCACTTTGACTGGTTCAAATCCTCCAACAGAGGAGTCGGACCGTCAGGTTGCAAAACAGTTGGATGACATTATTGAAGAGTTTAATCCAAGATCTGTTATGGTGGTATCAGATGGAGTGGATGATGAGCAGTTGTTACCGATTATACAGTCAAGGATCAAGATAGATGCTGTAAGAACGATAGTGGTTAGGCAAAGTAAGGAATTGGAGAAAGCGTATTTCAAATTCACGAATTTCATAAAGGAGATTTCTGAAGAGCCGGATCTTGCGCGACTCTTATTTGGATTGCCTGGTCTTGCATTACTGCTTCTTGCATTGGGTGGTGTGCAGGCATTGAGCCTCATCATCGGTGTCACAGGACTTTATCTATTGATTAAAGCGTCTGGGAAAGAGGAGGGCTTCTTTGAAGGTGCTGCCAACTTCTTTAAAGCATTGTCTGTCGAGCGGATTGAGACAGTCATCTATCTGATAGCATTCATATCCTTTGTGATAAGCCTAGCGTATACCTATGGAGAGTTAAGGAGATTCCCGATAGAACTAAATCTGGATAACATGGATTTGACATTGAATACTATATCTGTTTTCATCTTGAATTCCAGCTCATTAACCTATCTAATGATATCCTTCCTTGTTCTTGTATTCGGTCGGATAT
The DNA here is from genome assembly GCA_964423225.1 of uncultured archaeon. GTDB lineage: Archaea > Altiarchaeota > Altiarchaeia > IMC4 > SCGC-AAA252-I15 > CAYREE01. Next base: position 5,190 of record CAYREE010000006.1, read on the forward strand.
TCGACTTTTACTCGACCCAGAAATACGTTTCGATACGTCGATACCTCGTATTGCTTGCATTCATAGTGCTGATCAGGGATCTTATTGATGGCGGCGCCAATTTCATAGTGAATGAGGAATATGGTATAGGCAACTTTATACTCCGTGGAACCGTGGGGATAGTCTTGTTCGGCGTCTGGATTAAAATCACTGAAATGCTTTTCATAACGGAGATTGGGGCTATACGCAAGTTGATACAGGACCTTTCTGACAGGGATGTTTATACAAGCGATGGAAGGCATCTGGGCAAGGTTACCCAGGTATTAGTGGATGGTATGGAATTGAGTTCTTTAAAGGTTGGACGAATGAAGATAAATGGTAAAGACATAGTTTCAATGGAGAATGAGGTAATTGTAAACGCTAATGTGAAATAGATAATATGGATTCTATAAATGTTGAAAGTACAAGCGAGTATCTGATAAACCTTACTCATGATAAAGATGCACTGGAAGATCTTAAAGACTTTGCCTGTGAAAATGAAGTTGAATCAGCTGTTTTCGCTTTGATTGGTGCTGTGAAATCGGCAACAATCGCATTCTATGATCAAGCTGAGAAGAAATACGATGAGATAAGTTTTAAGGAGCCATTTGAGATTATATCCTGTAATGGGAATATTGCCAACAAGGATGGTGGGAAATTCATTCATGCTCACGCATGCCTTGCAAGAGAGGATGGATCAACGATAGCAGGACATATTACTGCGATGAGGATATTTGCAGGCGAAGCGCATGTTCGAGTATTTAAACAAGTCATTAATCGAAAGCATGATGATGTTACCGGGCTTGGTTTGATGGATCTTAAAACAAGTGGAATAAGAGCTCGAGAAGATTCCCAAACCATATTGTAACAAGAAACGATAAGAACAAGGTCGGGCCGAATTTAACACCCCATTTGATTTTTATATCACTATGTAGTTTGCCGTGTGCGACAAGCTCGCATATCTTGATTAATTGTTCTTCGGTTATTCCCTCGATATTCTTCTTGTCAGCAAGCTTCTCATCTCCATCAAAGATGTCTTCAGCGACAATATCTCCTTCCTGAAGTTCTTTAACGCTGACTGTCTTGCATAAAAGGTTTTTCTCAACTACTTTTAGATAGACTGATGCGAGAGCAAATATTGGAAGTAGCATGTATACTATGGCTAGGAAATGTTGGTTGTAATATAATGATGCGATAGTGGGTGCAAAGGATAGTATGCATGCTAGTATTATCTTATGTCTTTTGAATTCGTGGATATATGTCTTGAATATATGTGGATTAAGGAGTCCGAGTATTATCGTGTATATGACTGCGTATGGTGTTGCTATCACCGCCATATTGATGAAGTAGGTGATATAATACGGGGTTATCGTTGTATTGATCCAAGAGTATCCAAGGGCATCAAGATAGCCGAATACACAGCCGATCCCAGTGATCATCTTCACGTCTCCACCACCCCACTGACCCAGCCAGAACAAGACATAGCCCATGATATAATAAGCAATTCCGACGATAGCAGCGTATCCAACATAAGCTGGATTAAGATAATAAAGCGTGTGTACTGTAGCGATAAGTATTATTATCGTGGCTAGGCCGAGTGTGAGTTTTTCTGGTATCTCACCTGTCATAAGATCGATGATACTGTCTAGTGTGAGGAATATTATCGCGATCCCAATCAACACTGCGATTAGCATGAGTAATCAATGGGAAAACCTGTTAATATCTTTACTACTGTGAGACTCCTATCATGTATGCTCCTAGGAAGATTATTATTGATGCTATTATCCGGACTTTTCCATATGATTCTTTTAGTAGTAGTGTTCCGAAAAGGACGCTGAATACTATGCTTGTCTGATGATAGAAAAATAAAATAAAAAAGAAAAAGAGTTGAGAAATGTAAGATTGTCTTACATCCTCGTTTGTCTATAGGCTTTTCACATCTCCATTCCGCCCATTCCGGGTGGCATTCCTCCGGGTGGCATGCCTGGCATACCTCCTTTTGGCTTGGTTGATGCTATGACATCATCGATCCTTAAGATCATTCCTACAGCTTCAGATGCGCTCTTTACTGCTTGTGTCTTGATCTTCAATGGTTCGACTACGCCTTTAGACAGCATGTTGTCGATCTTTGCCTTGTCGACTGATACTCCCACGTGTTCTCCACCCTTCGAATCGTGTTTTGAACGAAGCTTTACTAGGGTATCGATCGCATCCATTCCCGCGCTCTCGGCGAGTGTCCTTGGGATTATCTCGATGGCGTCTGCGAATGCTGTTACTGCAAGCTGTTCCCTACCGCCTACTGAGTCAGCGTATTTCCTTAGCTTGTGGGCTACCTCAACTTCTGGAGAGCCGCCGCCTGCAACTACTGCACCGATCTCGATTGCTGCTGCAACTCCGCCAAGTGCGTCATTTATTGCGCGCTCTACTTCGTCAACAACGTGTTCTGTTCCACCGCGTACGAGTATGCTTACTGCCTTTGGATTCTTGCATCCGCGAACGAATGTCATCTCATCGCCTGAGATCTTAAGCTCTTCAACTATCTTTGCGCTTCCTAGATCGTCCTTGTTCAAGTCCTTTAGATTTGTGACTACGATCGCTCCAGTAGCTTTTGAGAGCTTGTCCATATCGCTCTTCTTAACTCTTCTTACAACAAAGATTCCTTCTTTGCTTAGGAAGTGCTGGGCCAAGTCATCAATACCTTTCTGGCAGAATACGACTGATGCTCCGCTTTTAACGATATTGTCAACCATCTCTTTTATCATGTTCTCTTCCTGGGCAACGAATGCTTGAAGCTGGTCTGGCGAGGTGATGCTGATCTCTGCATCTGTCTCAGTATCCTTTATCTCGATTGCAATATCCAATAATGCAATCTTTGCATTATCCATCTTCTTTGGCATTCCCGCGTGGACACGCTCTTTATCGATGATGATTCCCTCGATGAGTTCTGTGTCTTGTGTGCTTCCACCCTTCTTCTTCTCGACCTTGATGTTATCTAAGTCAACAGAGATATTGGAATTATCTGCTTCTGCAACTTGTGTAACTGCTTTTACAGATAGCTTTGCGAGTTCGTCTTTGGCTGCTTCCGCACCCTTACCAGTCATTGCGGTAATTGCGATCTGTTCTAGAAGCTTTGTATCGTTTAATACAACCTTTTTTCCAATGGTGTTGAGTGTGTCGATTGCTTTAAGGGTTGCCATCCTGTATCCTCTTGCGATGATAGTGGAGTGGATTCCCTGGTCTAAGAGTTTCTCTGCGTTAGACAGTAGCTCTCCAGTCAATACGACTGCTGTTGTCGTACCGTCTCCGACCTCGTCATCCTGGGTCTTGGCGACCTCTACAACCATCTTGGCTGCAGGATGCTCTACATTCATCTCTTCTACGATCGTTGCACCATCGTTAGTTATTACGATATCTCCAAGATCGTCTACTAGCATCTTGTCCATTCCTCTTGGTCCAAGAGTACTCCTCACAGCCTCAGCAACTGCTTTAGCGGCCATGATGTTACCTCTTTGAGCGTCTCTTCCTTGCGTTCTTAATGCGCCCTCAGGCAATATAAAAATTGGTTGTCCTTGTGTCATATTCAAATCACCTAATTTGTTTAAAGATTAATTTCAGTTTTTCCAAACCACCCGGAAAAATCGGGATTAGTAATGGGTTTAGCTGTATATAATACAGTGGGATTAGTTATAGGTTTAAACGTCTATAAAAATGGATTGGATTACTTGTTTTTAGAAAAATCAGCGTAATACATTGGTAAAACCTGATTTCTATTACCCTCAATCAGATAGATTTTACCTCGAATAGCCTTTGATTCACCGTTTTTCAACCCTCCCACTCTAACTGATAGGTGTGCACACTGGTATGGATTATGCCCTTGGGCAGAAATAAACTCTTCCCAGGCTATACCTGCTGCAAAACGACGATCCTTCGACTCCCGGATCATTAATCCACCAATACTATCCAGATTTGATGTAGGCCATTTTTTAGACCATGCAAATTTTCCATTATTGGAGTATTCCTCTATTTGTTCCCGGTATTCTTTGTTGAAATGGATTTCTCTTTCCTGTAGCTTCTTTAAACCTTTTTCAGTCAAGTAGTATGTCCGCCGGGTTACCATGTTTGGATTCTGATATCTTCCTTTATCAAATCCTGGATTCAAACAGGGTATTATTGCTGCAACATCAGGCCAATCATATCCGGAAGTATTATTTACAAGTAGTGTGAACTCCACACCTTCGATTCCTGACTTGGCTTTTAATGTGAATTGTGGTGTTTGTATTAATGCGGTATGGTTTTCGTCGCTGATGATAACGTTGTTTTTCTGGTAGCCTGTTGTGTGTTGTCTAGGTTTTCCAGCATTGAACATATTCCATTCGTAGAACCATAGGAATATCTTGGATCTTTCTTCGCCTGGTATCTGGACTCCAAGGTAATTATTATATGCGAATAGCTGCAGGTTTTGTTTTATCGTCCTGTTGGACGCATCATTTGGTGATGGTTCTGTATCAAGGTAGACTGATAATATAATCCCTGTTATTAGAAATATTATGATGGTTAAAATGATGGTTTGTTTTAATCCGACATGTAATCCTGTCTTTTCAACGACCATATTAGAATTCTAATTCTTGTTTTTAATAATTGTCTTATAGACTTTCGATTATATCCTCGGCTTCCTTTCCTTCTGATAACATCTTCATAATACCTGACGTGTCAACTCCTTTATCTAATCTATCAGCCAGTCTTGGTATAGTGTCTTTATCAGCATTAACATATGCTTCGACTTGTTCTTTAAGCACTTTTTTCTCTTCAATGCTTCCCTCGGATGCGACAGCCTCTATTTTAGAGACGAATAAGGGGTCAAGACTAGCTAGTTTATCATCCATATCCTCATAAAACATGTCTGTGTCTGTATCAACTGGTTTTATTAGAGTTTTGATGGCAGTTGTTCCCTTCTTGGTTGTCGTTTGCGCCTCTTTCTTGCCTCTAAGCGATATTGTTGTGGCGATTCTTACGGCAAGTCCAGTATCTTTACCATTAACTATCCGATCTTTTACGGCAGGATCAAGGGAGTTTAGCTCTTTTATCAATGCTTTTGTGAACGGATTGTTTTCATCATTTATTATCTCGGCGAAATCTATGTCTTCTGACGGATCATCTTCAATAATCTCTGGTTGTTCAACATCCTCAAACTCTCTTAGACATTCTCCGTCACCACATCCACTTAGGCATGTGTATGGTATCTTGTAGATCTCATTATTTTTGCAATAATATTCAATAATCGTATCATCATAGCAAACATCTTCATAAGTTAATAGTCCCCATTTTACGTATCCTTTTGTATAGTAGTCTAGTCCAATATCTGAGTCCCTGCATCTTTGTATTATACTCCCACATCCTGTAGGATCAATCTCTGATGGATCGTCTATCTCGCCGTATTCATAAGTATTGTCTCTTGTTGTCGTGCATATGTCTTCGTCTTGTGCTGCTACATGAGTATAGATGTTTCCATCAGCATATAGTAATCCTATACCCTTGAATATTCCGAAATAGACTTCCGAATCTGTGGGATTAGCATCTGGCTCGATCAGGATCTTCTCACCCGTCTGGATGTAAGTATATACTATCTCATCGTTTGAGGAAACAGCCTGTAGGGTTATCTTGTGTTCCCTGCATTTTTCGTCATTAACAATCACTTGGATATTGGCATTGCCTATCTCATTAGAGTCATCATATCTTAGGACCTTATCATCCATTATGAAATAGTCACCCTCTGCGATCGGTCCCTGAGAAGCGTATACTTTTGTGTCTGCTGTTGGGATGCAGATTGTTTGACCTATACACGCTCCATCCTTACATCCATTCTTGCATTCGAATGTCTTCTTCTTACCGACACCATTCTCACAATAATATTCTACTAATTCATCTTTTGAATAGCATACATCCCAGTAGCCAGAATCTCTTGGTCTTGTTTGCATGAAACCCTTCTTATAGTAATTCAATCCTCCATCTGTGTCCGTGCATTTTTCGATAGTATCGCATTGTGTGGGATCCAAGTCATCCCATGTGGGTGGATGTTCATTGTCCCATGTAATATGGTTTATATTTCCGCAGATCTCTGTTGTATACAAGCTCACATGAGTGTATACTTCACCGCCTGCATATAGTATTCCCACTCCATTGAATCCTGCCATATAGACGTCGGTATCGTGTATATCATCATCTGCCTCTATCACGATTACTTCACCAGTCTGTTTCACCGTGAACTTTAATATTTCACCAACGACTGGTAGTAGGTCGACATCATATTCCCTACAGAATAGATCCGTTAGTTTTAAACGCATGATGTTTCTAGACCCTGATTTTTCATAAGCATCAACTAGCTGGTATACCCTTCTTTCTATCGGAATATAATCTCCTTCACTGTATGGTCCTTGGCCGGTGTATATACTCTCCCCGTCGTTTGGCGGGCATGAGTCTTGATGGCTGCATTCATTCGATACGCTGAATGAGTTGACACCGCATTTGCTCCCGTCTGGATAGCAGTGTCCTTTACATGATTTTTCGGCATACATCTGCCATGTTTTTGATGTCTTGCAGGAAGTTGGTCCTCCTTCATATGATTCTTGTCCGTCATAGCATTGCCAGTATGCGTTCCTGAATCCTTTATCCGTGGTCTTCTTACACGCACCATTCGCACATCCATTGGGACATTCATACAAGACTTTTTTACCGTAATTGTTTGACTGGCAGATATATTCGACTAGCTTGCCTTTTTCATCTCCTGATGTTCCACAGTAGTCTGCCCATCTGTCCCAGACTCCTGGGGCTTCAAGACCTATCGTAACACCGGGTTCATAATAGTCTTGTCCTCCGTCACTATCTGTGCATTCCAAATCTTCGTCTAGGCATGCTCCATCCACACAGCCTACCTTACATTCTGCACTCTTCCATTCTACAGTGTTCTCACCTATACAATGGTGTTCAACTACAGTGTTCCATTCTTTACAGTAGTCTGTATATGAACCTATTGAATTCTTTGCAGTACCCTTCTTGAAGATATTGAATCCACCATCAGTGTCTGTGCAACTACCTGTACCTGAGTGAAGAGTCAGTTTTCCATTCATATTCATTAGTTTTTCAGTGATAGCTGGCAGGTCAAATAAAGCCTGGTTGATTAACGTGATCTTATTCCTGTATACTATCCTGTAGTTACCACTTGTCAATTCCTCAACTTTCCAGTACTTATGGATTATTCCATCGCAGACTAAGTCCCTTCCTATTTCAAAATCACAGTCGGGGAATAGTGGTGATAGGTATAATTCTAATCCCTTTGGTTGTATTGTTATGGTATTGCTAGGATTCACTGAGACTAATGATTTGCGATAATAGAATCCACTTCCAATTGATACGAGGTCTGATTGTATGCATGCTCCATCATCACAGCCATTCTGACATGTTTCTTTTGTATAGCACACATCGTTGTCACAATTGAAGGCGCTTGGCATACTACTAACATCACCTTTGCAGAAGTATTCTATAATTGTATCATCGTAACATCTGTCGTATCTTGTTGCACTTATATCATCATTCACTTTTCCTTTTTCGAAAAGGTTTATTCCACCGTCGGAATCGATACATTTTCCGACTTCTCCAGCGACTTTCGGATTGACGAAGAGGTCTCCGTCTGCTAGATAGAATGTGTCTCCTGTATGCACTGCCTTATAGACTGATGTGTCTAGTGGATTCTGATCCAAGTCATACTGATGTTCTTCACCGCATCCGCCAAAGGTTATCCTGGTTCCAGTCTTTGGCTGCATCTTCAGTTTGATGATCTCTGACGGAGTTGTTATAGTGACCTGCATATAATTGCCTGATAGTTCTCTTGTATCCTCGAAGAAAGATTTGACTGTGTCAATCCAGAACCAGTCACCTTCAGTATATGGTCCTATCCTGCATGATTGTATGCATGCTCCGCTATCACATCCGCTCTTACACCAATGTCTCTTGGATTCTACTTTGTCCTCCCAGCAATTATGTTCGGTAAGCCATTCGTCGTCAGTACAATAATCTGTTGCCGACGAATACGCGTCCTTTGCAGTTCCTTTCTCATACGTATTGTATCCTCCATCAGAATCAATACAATCGGATTTGCAGTCGAATTCCACTTCTTCGTCTATACCATCAAATGTTGAATACTCTGTTCCCTTACAGTCTCCTGCAGTGAACTTCAGCCTATCTCCTTCTACTCCACCCATCGGTCCAAGCTTGCAACTGTGGATTCCACTGCAGGCTCCTTTAGCACTCTCACATCCTTGCTCCCTTGTAGAGTCTTTGAAGATACAGGTGACGGTTTCTTGTATCCCGTACAGGCATGCTCCATCCCTGCATTCAAAGCATTTTGAAGTGCTCCATTTGATGTTTCCGTCTGAAAGGCATTCGTATTCCATGACATAGGTCTTGTCTTTACAGTAGTCTGTATATGTTCCAATATCATTTTTAGCTGTTCCCTTGATGTGTGGTGTGAATCCACCATCTGTGTCAGTGCAGCTGGGCTTAATTGTTGTAGTGGTCGTTGCCTGATAACAAGCTCCGTCACTGCATCCGTTCGGACATCTGTTGGCAGTCATCACAGCCTTATTATCCCTACATGTGTATTCCTGTATAATATCATATGACTGGCAGAAGTCTTGGTGTGATCCTTGACTATCGACAACATCACCCTTTACGAATATATCGTTTCCATCACTGTCAGTGCATTTTCTAGCCGCGCTTTCAAGTGCTAGTTTTCCATTGTTGTTCTTGAGTTTGTATGATATTATCGGCAAGTCTAACGTACCCTGGTCGTATAGTGTCGTCTTTTTCCTATAGACCAATCTGACTATGCTTGAACCCTCCTTATTCACCTGCCAGTACGGTATTACTACACCGTCACAGACTAGATCTCTACCATCTTCAAAAACGCATCCTGATGTATATGCTGATACATCCATCTCTAATGCGGTTGATTGTAGTGTGATAGTGTTTCCACTTGTTGAAATCTTTGCTGGATAATAGTAGACGCCTTCACCAAGATGTTTTCTCCCAACCTGTCTGCATGCTCCATTATCACAACCATTATTACAATCCTGCCTGTGGGTAAGCCAGTAAGTGCTATCACAATATCGTTCTTCTAACTGGTCGTCGTTATAACAATAATCGTTGAAATAATTCACACCGTCAAATACAGCTCCTTTCTCATAGATATCGTTGCCTGAATCCGAGTCCGAGCAGTGGAATCTTACCTCTTCCTTACATGCTCCATCATCACATCCTGCTTGGCAGGGTACCATCTCCCTTCGAGACTGATCTCCATTACAGTAGTATTCTTCGATATAACATTCATTACCACTGCATTCTGAGGCAAAATTATACTGGACGCTGTTATCATAAATCCTCAGTTTATGACAGCGGTCTTCATTACCCCAAGTTTGGCCATTTGTTTCGACTATTGTTAGTGTTCCCCTCTTTTTGAATACTTTTCCTCCATCTGTCTCTGAGCATCCTGGTTGTTGTTCCTTACATGCTCCGTTCTCACATCCGTAGGGGCAGACGTATCCTTCCCATACAACGTCTCCGCCATCACATTGGTATTCGATCAGGTTAAATCCCCTATAGTCGTCACAGTAATCTGTCTTACTATCACTATTGGATGATGCGGTTCCTTTTTCATAATAGTCAAGCCCACCATCAGTATCTGTACAGACTCTTAATGTAGTAGTTGTAGAAGAAGTTGTTGATGTTGTCGTACTACTCGTAGTGGTTGTAGTAGTTATTGTAGTTGATGTTGTAGTAGTCGTAGTCCTTAAGCATACACCATCCTTACAACCATATGGGCAGGTATATATCGTCCTTTTTCCCTGATTTCCCTCACAGTAATATTCACTAAGTTTTGGACCCTCATCTGATGGGGCTGTATTACAGTTTACACAACATGCATCCCACTGGTCTGTTGCATAAGTTTCTCCAAACATGCCGTCAAGCTTTCCTTTAGTATAATAATCTTTCCCACCATCTGAGTCTATGCAGGGTAATGTAGTAGACGTTGTGGTTGTCGTCGGATTACATGCTCCGTCACTGCATCCATTAGGACATTCAAGTGCTCTTGACATGTATTCATTGTCCTCACACCTGCATTCAGAGACACTGTCAACGAGACAGAAGTCCACGGCCTTTAATCCCGTAGGATCTCCATTAGTCCTGAAAATAAGACATTCACCCTTCTCAAAGATGTCTTCGCCCCCATCGGTGTCCTCACAATAAAATAGGCTGCCGTTAGCTGCAGATACTGTGGATGCCAAAGCAAATACTATAAATACTATTGATAATATACTGACATGAGATCTCTCGATTGATATTATATTGACTTTTGTTTTTTTCTGGTTCATCCTATCACCTCGTATATGGGATGAGGGATGAACTGTATAAGGCTTCTGCCCTGAACTAGATTGAACTGGCCTGTTCATCGCTTTAGAAACACCTCTCTAAGCTTGATCACATGGATTGTGAACCTTCTATCCACTTCTATCACGTTTTTACGCTCTAGATTGTTTATAACGGCAGCAAGCGATGATTTCGCCATCTCAGTGGCCCTTGCCACTTCAGTACGCCTCATACTACCATTGTTTTTCAGAAGTAGGTCTACGACCTCGAATTCATTCTCTGATAATGTGTCCATAAGATTCTTCATTGATACAGTTTGTTTTAACCTGCCTGATCCTGGTTTATTCAAGAATCGTCCGAGTACTAAGCCACTAAAGAAAAGGATGATCATTACTGCAGCATATATGGCGATATTCGTCATTAATTGTTTGTTTATACTCGGTTCTTCAACTGGAATATTCAATTGTATTGGTTCAGCATCTGTATATGAATACTTTATCCCGATAATAGCCTTCTTTTCTAGATTCCATTTTATTTCCGTGGTGTTTCCTGTAGTTATAGCCGGATTACTCGGGCTTATCTCGATTATCCTCGCATTTCGTGGGAGTGATACAGTGAGTTCCAAAGATTCTAAAGCAGGTGTACTATATCCAAACGACCATTCACCACCCTCCTTGTTTGTCATGAGACTGCTCTTATACGCCAAGACTGCCTTATCTTCAGGGCTCATCGAGACTTCCACACCATCATTGGATTGCACATATATAGCCCCTTCTAGTTCTGGATAGGGTACGTCGATGGGTATAGGTATATTGATCGTCCCGTTTCCCACCATTGAAAGCAGTGTAAAAGCCCTACCGTTTTCAGATACGATAATACTACAAGTACCTGATGGGCTGGCGGAAGCTAGACTAGCTAAGAAAAAAAATGATAATATTGTAATAAGCCCCCACCTCATCCATTACTTATTTATGTTGGGGGTAAAAAACCCTATTCTTATATGTTTAAAACAAATCAATTTTCCCAAATGGCTTATGAGAAGATCCAACCAATAGACTCTCTAAAAGAGGGAGATCGGGTTGAGGATGTCTTTGTAGTGAAGATAAAAAAAGGTTTCAAACAGTATGCAAAAGGATATTCCTTCCAGCTCATCCTAACAGACAATAGTGGCAGGACAATCGACTATAGATTCTGGGGTGGACTAGACGAGGCTGGTGTCAAAGCATTATATGATTCGATCCTGGCTGACAGCGTCGTATTAGTCCAGGGAAAGGTTGCGAAGTATATGGATAAACTGCAGATATCCACTAATGATCCAGACACGATAACCGCATTATCGGAGGGTGATTATAATCCAGAAGACTTTATTATGGCTTCTCGGCTGGATGCCGACGAAATGTATAAGCTTCTTGAAACATACATGGAGAATGTGGAGGATCCAGATCTCTCAGAATTATTAAGGCATATCTTCAAGGATGATGATTTTAGGGAGAAATTCATAAAGCATCCCGGGGCGATAGAGATACACCACAACTGGGTTGGTGGTTTATTACAGCATACATTAGAAGTTGTTGAATATTCCCTCATGTCCAAGCGAATGTTCCCGGAACTTGATGAGGATTATCTGACCGCAGGTGCAATACTCCATGATATCGGCAAGCTAGATGAACTAGAAGTTACTTCAAGAATCAAGGGTAGTCGTATCGGACAGCTTCACGGACATATCGCACTAGGATATGCGCTCTTATCCAAGATAATGGATGAGTTACAAACCAGTACTATTGTCAGAGAGAAACTATTACATATAATCATAAGCCATCATGGCAAACTGGAATATGGGTCGCCCAAACCACCTATGATGCCTGAAGCATATGCAGTATATTATGCTGATGAAATGAGCTCTAAACTCTCAGAGATAACAGAATATATAAAATGGGCGAAAGAGTCGACTGACGACGACTTCATGTATCATAGAAGACACGGACATAATATACTGCTTGACTAGGCCACTCTGTTCATAAGGATTTGTAGGACTCCGTTCTTGTATTCTGATTTAGCGGTTTTCGGATCGATCTTGCAGGATAGTTTTATATCTTTCTTATATCTTCTCTCCTGGCTTTCAACATCTATGCATACTCCATCAGCCTGTATCTTCAAGTCAATCTCTTTTTCATCGACTCCGGGAAGTTCTATAATGACTGTGACATCCTGTGGTCTTTCGATAACATCTGTTAAAGGTTCTCTTAGCTCTACTTGGTGAACTCCCTCGGCTGAAACATTCCCGAATTCATTTAATACTGGTTTTCCTGTTTCATCGAATCTTAGATTGAATCCATAGATGAATGGACCATTGGCTCCTGGAGACTTCCCTGCTTCTTCAAGTAGTTTCTCTATCTTATCCTTCAAGTCTGTTGAAACACCAATGCTAAATGATGTTCCACCAGTATTTTTCTCTGTATCATCCATGGTCTCTTGAAGATTAATTCGTTTGATAGAATATAAACTATTCTGATAGGAGTTTGAAGAAGTCTCGGGGAGTATCTATTTCATGTAGCTCGCTGGGTTTGAAAACAGATACTTCTGCATCGATATGCCTTTCACTCACACACATACTATATCCGCCGACAAGACTTGTGATATTCTTCATCATGCATATCCTGTTTTTCAGTCTGCGCCAATCATTGCTGACAACAGTAAGAATCTTCTCTTCACTGCTTGCATAAATGTCAAATGGCGCGTTTGTTAAAGATGTGTTGAATCCCATACCCGTGAACTCGTCGACAACTACTTTCTTTAACTCTGTGAGATGTCTTGTACCTGGGTCAGATGATTTCATCTCTTGTGTCTTATACTCCATTTCAAAGCCTGGTAGTGCAAGTCCTTCATCCTCGAATAGTTCTAAGAGCCTTTCGAATACATCCAGTGAGACGCGTCCCTCTTTTTCATACCTGTATATACTCTGTTTTGAAACCTTCAGCATTTTCGCTAGCATATCCTGTGTGAGATCTGCCTTATGCCTTAACTTGGTGAGGAGATTAGAATCTATCCTGACACAGTAGTTTCCTCGTGTTGAATAGATGTTCGGGAATATGTTCTTGAGGATCTTTCCGAATGTGTCTTGGTTAGCCACTATTATCCCGTATCTATCATAGACAATATCATCTGATAGCAATGAGTTCTTCATTGTTTCCCCGATTATTATGGGGATTCCTGATAGGAGTGAGGAGACATTCTTGAGCTCTTGGGCTGAAGTCCTGTTGAATCCCTCGATATTCTTCAGTATCTTTATTAGGAACAGCATATCGTCATTCTTGGCTATCAGATCAAAACTGCTTCTTGAACCTGTGCAGTCAACGATCTCAAAGCCATCACTCCTCAATAGTTCCGCGATCGATGCGGTCAGCTTTGATTTCATATTATTCTATGAATTTATCGTGTAATGCAGTAACTACGCGTGGAATATCTGGTTCGCTAATCATGAATGCGATATTCACTTCACTTGATCCTTGAGCTATCATTATCACATTCGCTCCCACTTCTGCGACAGTTGTGAATACTTGAGCTGCTATCCCCTTAGTACCTGCCATCCCAGTTCCTACAACAGTGATAATAGCCGTATCGTTTAGTACTTCTATACAATTCACGATATCATTACCAAGCTCTTCGCTTAGTAGATCAATGCTTTGTTCAACATCCTTTTCAGTCACGACAAATGAAAGATTGGATTCTGAGGATCCTGAGATCATTATCACATTGACGTTGTTGTCTCCTAAAACGCCAAAAACACTTCCTGCGATATTCGGTGTCTCAGCCATCCCAACTCCCTGCAGATTCAGGATTGCCACGTCCTTTGATATTGCTACAGCCTTTATGACGCTATCAACCTTCTCTTCCTCATGTAGGATCACAGTACCATCATTCTTTGGATTAAATGTATTCTTGACTCTTACTGGTATGTTTGCGACCATAGCAGGCTCTATCATTTTACTATGGATAACTTTCGCGCCAAAATATGCTAGATCCATCGCCTCTATATAGGATAGTTTAGATATCAGTCTTGCCTCCTTTACTACTCTTGGATCAGTTGACATTATCCCATCTACATCAGTCCATATCTGAACTTCATTTGATTTTAAGTATCTTCCAAGAAGTGATGCAGTATAATCCGAACCTCCCCTTCCAAGCGTTGTTATGCATGCATCTTCATCTGCTGCGATGAATCCTGCAACTACTGGAGTGATATTCTTCTTCAATAACTTATTTATGGAAGCTGGAATCTGCTTGCGTAGTTCAGCGTGCAATGGCCTTGCTCTTCCGAAAAAGCTGTCTGTTACAATGCCTGCCTCGTATCCTGTAAGGTGTAGGCTTTTCACACCAATCGATTCGAGTGCTCCGGACATCGTTATTATATTCAGTCGTTCTCCGAAGCTTTGGATGTAGTCTAAGCTTTTGGGGCTTAAGTCTTCAAGGTATCCTACTCCTAGTAGCGCTACTTTAAGCTTGTCAACCAGTCCTTTTACTTCTATTACAGCTTTTTTCTGGACGTCTTTTTTTGTCACTGCTTTTTGGATTGCTTTCTTGTGTTGTGCGAACAAGTCATCACTGAAGGTTTTCACTTCTTTTTCAACAACATTGTTTGGTAGGTCGATTACTTTGTATGCAATATTTATGAGTTTGTCTGTGACGCCTGACATAGCTGAGACTACTACTATTGTTTTAGCCTTCTCTGCTTTAACTAGTTTTGCCACATTTTGTATGCGGTTTCCGTCGGCGACTGATGATCCGCCGAACTTCATCACGATGGTTTTCATTTTCTGATTTAAAAAATAGGAGTAATATGAATATATAACTGTTTTACACCTCTTTTCACTTGTAAACTTCTTTTGGATCGAATATTTTCTCCCCGATAATCGTTAATTCACCTTTCTGAATCTTCCTGTAAAAACAGGTTCTATATCCTTTATGGCATGCCCCACCCTTCTGATCGACCTTATAGATTAGTGCGTCTGCATCGCAGTCTACAAGGACTTCGTCCACCATCTGGAAATTCCCTGATGATTCGCCTTTAAGCCAGAGTTTCTTGCGGCTTGTGGAGTAATAGTGTGCTTTTCCGGTTTTAATTGTCTTTTCAACAGCCTCCTTGTTTGCAAAGGCTTGCATTAATACTTCGTTAGATTCCTTGTCTTGTACAATGATGATAAAGAGCCCGTCTATACCATCAATGTTACGTGTTTTCAGTTCTTCCAATGCCATTGTATTCTTAAATAATGGAACCTGTAATATTAAGTATGGCTCCGCCAGGAAAGCATAAGGGAAAGAAAGGACAGGGTAATCAAGATGAGGTCATAGTCCGTGTGCGTCTCCCTCGAAGAGGTCAGATCCTAGGAGAGGTCGAGCAGTTGTTAGGAGATAGGCGTATGAGCGTCAAGTGCACTGATGGACACACTCGTTTATGCAGGATTCCTGGAAAGGTAAGGAGGCGTATCTGGATAAAAGAAGGGAATATCGTATTGGTCGAACCATGGGAGGTTCAAACCACTGAGCGTGGAGACGTTTTATGGCGGTATTCAACCCAGCAGGCTCAATGGCTTGAGCATCATGGTCATCTTGAAGGTATTGAAGACTTCTGATTTTATGTTTATTTTAGCATTATTGTGCTATATCTATTTGTTATGAAGACTGATGAAGCTTGGGATAAGATAAATAAGGTCGAGGTTGACGGCCGTATTTCTGGTAGGCATTCTCGCAGGAAGATCAGTGAGCGTGTATTTGATAATGCAACTTTCTTCACTTTGTCAAAGCTTGCGAGAAAGGGTGCTTTTAGCGAGGTGAAGAGTCTTGTTTCAACTGGGAAGGAGGCGAATGTTTTTCATGGTATCCGTGATGGCGAGTCTGTTGCATTAAAGATATATGCCTTTGAGACTAGTGACTTTCGTAATATGAGCAAGTATATTCGTGGCGATCCGCGTTTCAGCTCCTGGAAGAATAAGAGGCAGCTAGTCCAGTTGTGGGCTCAAAAAGAGTTCTCTAATCTATCCCGGATACGTAAGCATGTTGATTGTCCCGAGCCTATTGCAGTACTCAATAATGTTTTGGTGATGCAGTTCATAGGAGAAGATGGTATACCCGCACTTAGGATGAAGGATAAGGAACCAGAAGATCCTAAAAAATATTTTAATAAAATTGTTAGATATACAAAGAAAATGTATGATGATGGTATTGTCCACGGTGACATGAGTGAATATAATGTATTGGACTGGGGCAAGCCTGTATTAATCGATTTTAGTCAAGGTGTTGTATTAGAACATCCACTAGCACAAGAGTTCATACAACGTGATGTAACCAATATCGTCAACTACTTCCAAAAACTTGGCGTCAAGGCAGACTATGCGAAAGTGTTAAAGAAGGTTCGGGGAGAATAATATCATCCTTTCTCTGATTCGATTTCTCTAAGCTTTTTCTCATAACCTGTTTTCAAGTCTGTTATGGTATTCAGGGTCTTGTCGATTTCTTCAATAATCTTTTTCAATGATTCTTTCTCATCCATAGTATCATCCTGTATAGTCGGCCAGCCGGGACTTTAACATCATCAGGTTCCGTTCAACTCCCCTTAGTTCCTTCAGTATACCCTTGCATAATGCGTATGGAGTCATCTCCTCACCATATTTATCCACTAGTGCATGCGCTACCTTGTATATCTGGTCTGCTGGAACAGTCTCCATCCTGCCTGCCCTTACTTCCCCGTCGATGAAGTTCGTCTGAAATAACGGTTTATAATCCTGGTCATAGGTTATTTGCATTGTCAGATGCGGGTCAATGTCTGAGTTATCATGTTTTACTGGAGATATCCTTACCCGTTCGGGCATGATGCCTGTTATCATCACATCCTTGAGGCTTGATGCTTCATCCCAGGCTTTATCATAGTCTAATGGGTCACGGCCGTATTCATCAGGTTCTGCTAGTTTTATATAGTTACTTTCTGGAGGATCTATTCGTCCCAGAGAACCTATCAATCGGACATTTAGATTCGTCTTTTCCATTGCTAATGTGATCATATGCTCTGCATTGTAGACGAACATGAATCCGAGGAACTTTGCAGCCTCATCCTTCTGGTCCATGACTTTGCTTTCGCCTGTGAATGATAATTCTTTTAATGGTCCCAGTTTGGCGCAATATTTCTTCTCTAGAAGTGATGTTATGGTTGGATTGGTACTGCTATCCACAACCATTGCCTCACTCTGTTCTACCGACATGAAAAAACACCCTCTACAAACATTATTCAAGATTAAGAAGGCTTGATTAATTAACAATACTGGGTCAAATAATCAATTGATGAAGGATGAAGTCAAAGCGATAGGTCATATGAATGTTTTAGCCCTTCATAAGACGACTCTCGAATGGACGAGGGAAACACATCTTACTCCACGAGGGGATTGCATCATCGCCGTGGATGCTGACAAATCCATTGGGGATATCGATGAGGAGGTCTTGAATGCATTGAAGAAACCAGATACAAAGATAAAGCTAATAATCACATGTGATGGACTGTCAGATACTGTCACTGCATATGGCCATCCTAATCTTTCATTCACTCATCCCACTGACACTGTCGTTAGAAAGAGCGATTTTACCTGCTCAAGGACTTTTGCTGTAAACGCTGACAAGGGATCGGTCGACCTTGACCGGGATTTGATTGGCGCTCTTAAGAAAGGACTTCCCGTATTAATTGAATTATCAATCGTAAAATGAATGTTGAACGAAAGCATATTGCTGAGATAACTGGATTACCCTATTTGAAGAATGCTCCATTAGATGATGTTAAAGCCCGTGAGGCATTGTATAAATTCATTCACGACCATCGGAAAGGCCTTACTGAAAACCTTGAGAAAGATGGGTTAAAAGGCTCTGACCTATCCTCTCGTGTCGAGGAGGATCTTCCAAAGCTTGTTGCTGCATGGGCTGTTACTGGTTTTCGAATGGAAAAGCAAAGATGGGTTCCCGTCTATGTTAATGCAGGACGGAAGATAGGGGCATTGTATTCTGAGGCATTTGATATTGGCGAACCAGATCCAACCAATCAGAATCAAGTGGTTGTATGTAAGGCTGCTGATACGGTAACTGATTACCTGGAGGCTGAGGCTGAAAGAAGATGTAAGAGACGGGCTATGTTGGCAAAGGCTGGCAAAGTCCTAGTAGCAGCTAACATACCATTTCCAATAGCTGGGTTTTCAGTTGATGCTCCGCAGACTGGGGGGATGATTAAGCCAGGTGATCTGAAAAGCGATTTTGCTAGAAAGGCTCTTGAATATTATTTATCTGGAAATCATGGTTGCTTGCCTAATCCTGAAATAATAGTGCATGCTGCAGTGATCCATGAGCATAACTATGCTATTGCCTCTAAAGTATCGGAGATGACTGGGGAGAATGTGGTTGGCATACTCGATGTAGGAATATTAAATGATCAAGGATACCGGGGAGTGTTCGGGAAGATATTCAAAGAGACTGGTATGCGCGATTCCATGGACGGGGGAAAGGATGAGGTGATGTCTTCGATAAATGCTGTTGGAAGACATCTTGAAACACATCCAGGCCAAGCACAAACAATAGCTGCGATTATAAAAAGATATGCTGGTGCTACGGGAGTGGGAGCAACTGCAAAAGCTAAAGTCAAGGTATCTGGTAATAAAGGAGGGGAATCTGGAGAAAAGGATGATCCTTCAGTACAGTCACCGGCGATACAGAGACTTGTATATGCGTTAATGCATGGTATAGAACAAGGTGTGATAACTCCGGATGTCAGGCTTGCTGACATGGGATATGACTTCCAAGCGGAGGTTCAGGCAGACTTGGATCGAGGCTATGTGGACGATACCAAGTTCTGGGTTGACCGGGCAGATCAGATTGAATCATATGTTCGTAAAGGAGATCCAAGTTACAAACCACAGTAAAAAATGGATTTGACAATCGTGATGTTGGCTGGAGTGATAATCGGTATTGGCCAGTTCATAAAGGGTGTGACAGGTTCGGCGAGTGCCTTGTTTGCTATACCCCTTCTCGTATTGTTCATGGACATCAAGTTTGTATTGCCCATGTTCATCCTACTTGATGCGACGACTGGAGTAATCATGTTTATCAAAGAGAGGAAGCTTATAAGATATGATGTCGTTAAATCCATGTATCTTGGCATATTGATCGGTTCAATCATGGGGATACTGCTGTTTTCCATCCTTAGTTCAGGTTTCCTTAAGAATATCTTTGGTTTCGTCATCATCGGTATGGCTATCCACCTATTATATGCAAAAAACACAGACACAAAACATAAATCTAATACTTTATTGGCTAGTATTTCAGGATGGCTTGCCGGATTCATGGGTGCATTGTTCGGTGTGAATGGTCCGCCGGTAATGTATTACTCATCTCTTTACAGCAAGAACAAGACTGTTTTCAGAGCGACAGTGGTCGGAGTCTTCCTGGCTGATGCGATAACCCGGATAATCGGATATTCTGTCATGGGGATAATGACATTTGAAGCAGTCTTATTTGCATTGAAGATGCTACCCTTCCTACTTGTCGGAGTCTATCTGGGAAATAAAGTCCACTTCAAGGTGAAAGAGAAGTTATTCAAGACGATTATCGGAGTCATAGTCTTGATTACAGGGATAATCGCTGCGATAGGATGAATTGAATTATTGTTTTTTCCTATCCCGTAATTTTTCATCGAATCCGTATATTTTTCTGAAGGCGAATGGAACCAACAATAAGATAGCAAATAGAACCAGGAAGATCCTCACGTATACATTATCTATGGGATCTGGGTATCCGAGTTTGTTCATTATCTTCCATTGGATGAATAAAGAACCAATAACGATTAGTACTATTATTCGATATCCTCTGTTCTTTGACAGATTTATCATCTTCTCATCGAAAGCAGTTCCTGTTATCCGCCAATCCTTATCTTCCATTATCTCTTCGCCCTCTTCCACAAGTAATTGAAATATTGCCTGTGTGAATCAGCGATGTCTTTGTTTATGAGCATGAAGCATAATGGTTCCTTATCCTTCCACAAAACGTTTACAACCCGGTTCCCGTATATGTTTATCACTGCAGGGCTTGTGATCTCCTGTCCAAGAAATCTTGTCTTATAATATTTTCCTATCTCCTTTCTAGCCTTCTTTTCTTTCTTTCTTGCACTCTCTTTATATAACGTACGCCATTGGATCTTCTTTAGTTGTCTGCTGATATTCCAATTTTTGAAAAAGCCTGGCATGACTTCGTCTTCGCGGCGGATAGCGCCAAGCAGCAGCAACTCACCCTCCGAGTTCTTGATCACGTCACGGCGCATAGTCTTAAAACCCTCAACACCAACCAATACGTGAGCTTCTGCATGCGGCTTGAAAGTCGAAGTAGTCTTCCTTAACTTTGGTATGATCTGCCTTACATCCTCCTTATACCCTTCTATCTCCCTCTCCCTGTCCTCTAGAAAGTCGATGAGCCTTTCAGGATCCGCAGCCTCAAAATGCTTCATATTATCCCTGATCACATATGATACAAGACCCTTCTCCTGTAGTCTGCGGATGGTATCGTATACTGTTGATTTTCTGAAACCAGTCTCCTTGACTACTCTTGCAGATGGTACCGAGCCAAGCTGTAAAAGCTTTTGGTAAATGTTAATCTCTGCCCTGCTTAATCCGATTCTCTCTAAAACCTCGACATTCATCCTGTTCATAAAATACAGGGTACTAACTGAATATATATAGTAGTCCAATAATCGGACTGCTGTAGATAAATCATTGTGGTGCGTTATTCACTATCATGGACCATAATGCAGGCGTCTTACTGGCTCAACTGACTGCCCAACTAAGATCTCATCGACATGGAAGATATGAGGTGGATTTGAAGCTTGTAGATGAAAAAGTGTTGAAGGGATTCGTGGTTCATCCAGGTGTAATGCGTCCTGAAAAAATGACATCCAGGATTCTTGCCTCATGGTTGTCGGAAAAGACAAGTATCTATGATGGAAAGACTGTCTTGGACATGGGTTCAGGGACAGGCGTACAGGGTATTGTCATGGGATTAAATGGCGCCGATACGGTTATATTCTCTGACTTGTCTGCCGCCGCCCACGAGAACACAATGGAGAACGTCAAGAAATATGGTTTAGATGAGTCAAATGTCTATACCGGAGATCTTTTCGAAAAAATAGAAGGAAAATCGGACTTGATTGTCTTCAACCACCCATTTTTCACAGACAAAACCCTCGAAGAACTTCTGTCATCCAAAGATCTTTCTAAGGATATAATGTCTCGTGGAACACTTATCAGGCGTTTCCTAAGCAAGGCAAAGAAGCACCTAACTAAGGATGGATTGATTATCATGCCATATTATCATCTGGCAGGGCAGGCAAACGATCCAGGAATCCAAGCAGTCAAATTAGGATATGATGTATCCGAGAAGATCAGGATATACACTGATATTGGTTTGCAGAAAGGTAAGATCTCGATATACTTGTTAAAGCCAATATAAAAATAGAGTAGTCCACATCTTGGACTACCTAATACTAATCCATGTAGTGCTCTTTTTTCTTCTGAAGTGATTATTCCGCAAAGTGATTAATATGACTGAAGAATTCGACAACCTCGCATTTAGATGTATGGAAAATCCCTTTGTAATAGGCAGAGATAATGCAATATTTTCACCTCACGATGGATTGGGTTTCATTGTAAACAATGGGGATTTCGTAGGAAGAACCAAGTTCATTAATAGAAGCTCTGCTATTGAGGAACTTAAACAAGGTTCTGGCCCAATAATTCTTAATATGGGGGATTCTTCAACATCTGGCTGGCATAGTGATATGCTATCTAGAAATAGAGATAACAAACCAACAGATCCTTATTTTCATTATAAGACTTATTCTGATTTAATGCGAGAAGTATTTGACAGAGTCATAAATGCAGGAGTTTCAAAATACACTAGTTTACAAGGGATGAAATATTTAGCGCTTATTTTGAGAGATTTTGCGAAGCACAATATCTATCCAGATTATGTTACCTTATATTTTGGAAATAATGATTCGGTATTTAGTCGTATTGAAGATAAAACCTCTATTGATGGTATGCTACCTACAAGGAATGATACCTACCAAAGAATATTACTTGAAGATTATGAGCATAATCTAAAAGAGATGATTAGGCTTAGTAGATGCTATGGTGCCATACCAATAATCATTATTCCACCTAGAAGATATGACTGGGCACCGGCACTGCGCTCGCAAAAATATAAAGAAGAACGTGACGTAGGCATAGAACAACTTAAACCAGCAAAATTACGGGCAGAGTTAGAGAAATCCAGCCAGTTATTTTTAGATGGTGAATTAGAAGAAGCTCTTGAAAAAGATGTCTTCTTACCAAGAATAAAGAGAAAATATGTTGAAACGTTGAAAAAAACTGCTAATAGACAACATGTAGATATCATTGATGTCCAGAAAGAGGTGCCTTTTCGACAAAGTGAGGAATATTTTTGTGATTATTGTCATCCATTAGAACCTACAAATGAATTGATTTTAAGGGAGTTTATGAGAATCAAAGAAAAATACAAAATCTCATTGAAATATAGGGTACTAGAAGGCGTAATTAATTTTTTGGGACATTTCATTAGACCTGGAAAAATCGATAGTAAAAGCGACAAACATCAACCGCCAACTGATATTTACCCTATCCATTAACTTTATAATACTATTCGCTCGATCATTTTTTAGCCTTTTTCCAGAGATACTCAAAGTATTTCCTGTGGCTGTCTGCGATGTCATCATTGATGAGCATAAAGCATACAGGATAGTCTTTTTTCCATAGTATGTTCACAACACGGTCTCCATAGATATTGATTACTGCAGGGCTTTCTAATTCGTCTGGTAGAAAACGGTTCTCATAGTACTTTCCCATGAACTCTTTTTTGGTCATCGCTTTTTCCTTAGCGCTCTCCTTATGCAATACTCTCATCCTGATTTTCTTCAACTGCCTGCTAGTATTCCAATTTTTAAAGAAAGTGGGCATTACATCGCTTTCATAAGATATCGCTCCAAGTAGAAGATGTTCACCCCTGGCATTTTTCAAGACATCCCTACGCATAGTCTTGAATCCTTCAACACCTGCCAGAACATGAGCTTCAGCCGAGGGTTTAAGTATGTCATATCCTTCTTTCAGTTCATTTATTAATTCCTCTATTTCTCCTGTTTGTTCCTCAAGGCATCTTTTTTTCTCGGTCATGAAGTCCAGTAATCTGTCTGGATCATGAGCCTCATAATATCTTTTCGAATCCTTGATAATGTATGATATCAATCCTTTTGCATGGAGCCTGCGTATGCTATCGTATATAGTTGACCTTCTTAAGCCTGTCTCCTCGACGATTCTGGCCGGCGGCGTAGAACCGGTCTCAAGAAGGGTGACATATACCTTTATCTCGGCCTTACTCAGTCCGATATCCTCAAGAATCTTTAAATCCATCTTTATTGTTGTCCACTTATTGGACGACATTATTTAAATGATTGTATTTCCAAGGACTTTCATACAAGGTGATAAACAATGTTCAAAAAATGTGTTTTTGTGGTGTTATTGGCATTATTTGTGTCAGGATGCGTAGAAGATATGATTACTGGAAGGGCAGTTGCAGTACCAGGTGATAAACTAACTATTGGTATCCAGGTTGGACCGGCTAGTACATTATTATACGTCGCTGATGATATGGGATATTTTTCTGAAGAGGGACTTGACTTAGAATTAGTGGAATTTACTGCTGGAAAATTTGCATTACAAGCATTTCTTGCAGGTTCCATTGACCTGGCTGCTAGCGGCGAGATCCCTGTAATGTACTCAAGGCTTCAAGGCAATGATTTCTATGTCATCTCACAGGTGGTGGAAAAGACCATCAATGAGGTGCGTGTTATCGCAATACGAGAAGAGGGACTTACTGATCCTGTAAGCTATTTCAAGTACAAAAAACGGAAGCTTGCGACCTCTATCGGTGGCGGACCAGAATTCTACACATACAAATTCCTCTCTAAAAACCGGATCGATGATGTTGATATCGTAAGTGTTAAGCCCGAGGATATGCCGGCGGCTCTTGAGAGTGGTTCCGTTGATGCCATCGCCATCTTCGATCCTTTTGCATATATTGCAGAAGACAAGATGGGGGATAAAGCCGTAACATTCAAGGATGAATCACTGTACTCTGAGCTTTATGTGTTGAATGCAGACAAGAAATGGGTGCAGGAGAATCCTGAGACCGTGAGAAAAATCCTTAGGGCAATGGTCAAGGCATCTACCTTCATAGAAGAAAATCCAGAAGAAGCTAAGGAAATATTGATGAAACATTCGAAACTCGACGAAAAGACTGTTAACGGTATCTGGGATAACTTCGTCTATAAACCGGCACTGACAAGACAGTTAGTCGAATACCTGGAAGAAGAAGCCAGGTGGGCAAGGGATACTGGAAATGTGAGAGAGGATACAGTGATCCCAGATTACAGAGAAATAATCTATGATCTACCCTTACAGGAGGTCAAACCGGAGAATGTTAGACTATGAGGTTAGGGAAGGACAATAGAATCGGATGGATAGCCACCCTTATTTCACTCGCATCATTTCTGATAATATGGTATATTGCCTCATCTAGCGGTCTTGTGAATAAGACTCTTTTTCCGTCACCAACCGAGGTCCTAGATTCATTTATTGAATTAGCAAAGTCGGGAGAACTAGTGTTACATACGAGATCCAGTCTATGGAGAGTAATACTTGGCCTTGCTATCGGTAGCATCAGTGGGATAACCATTGGATTACTGACTGGCAGGAACCTGCTAATAGACGACTTCCTAAGCCCGATACTGAATGTATTCAGGTCTTTCCCACCGGTTGCGATAATTCCTCTGGTTATAGTATGGATGGGGGTCGGCGAGACTGCTAAACTCTTTTCGATAAGCTTTGCAGTTTTTTTCCCGGTCTGGGTGAATGCGCATACAGGCGCCGCAAATATTCCACAACATTATCTACAAGCTGCATCCACGCTAACAGATTCGAATATCAAAGTCTGGTATAAAATCATCCTACCCTCATCTCTTTCATTCATAATTGCAGGTGTTAGGACAGGGATCGCGATTGCATTCATCATGGTATTTGTCTCGGAGCTGGCAGGATCCTCATCGGGGATTGGTTACTTGATCTCGGTATCTCACCTGGCATACAGGATAGACCGGATGATAGTTGGCCTGTTTTTACTCGGATTCTATGGTACGCTGACAGACTATGTATTAAGATTATCTGTAAGGAGGTTTTACCCATGGGCAGGAAAAATTTGAATACTAAAGGACTGACTGTCTCCTATGATCAGTATACTGTGCTAACTAGTCTGGATCTGAAAATAAGACAAGGCGAGTTTGTAACCGTAGTCGGAGAATCCGGTTGCGGTAAGACAACATTATTGAATGCGATAGCAGGATTTATCGAGTATGAGGGAGATATTATCAGACCGGATAATATCGGCGTCGTCTTCCAGAACCATGCAGTCTTCCCATGGATGACTGTTGAGGAAAACATAAGGTTTGGATTAAAAGAGAACGGAGAAAGAGTTAGGCACTACATGGATGTGATAGGCATAACAGACAAAAGTAATGCCTATCCATTTGAGCTATCCGGTGGCCAAATCCAACGTGTCGCACTAGCACGGACTCTTGCAGCTTGTCCCGACCTCATCCTGATGGATGAGCCCTATGGAGCCCTCGACGTCTATACGAGAGACAAGATGCAGCAGTGGTTACTTGACGTATGGAGCCAAGAGAAGAAGACAATACTCTTTGTAACACATTCTATCGAAGAGGCCATCTTTCTATCGGATAGGGTGATGGTGTTAAAAGACAGGAAAATCAAGGAAGAATTTCACATTCCTTTTGAAAGGCCGAGGAATAATGAACTAAAGTTTGATAATGGATTCAATCGTTTGAAGAAGAGGATAACTGATTCGATAATCACGGATTAGGATGGATTATTCGATTATACTTGCAGCGGGGTTCATAATATTTGCAGGGCAAGTAGTGAAAGGTTTCACTGGATTTGGAAATTCGCTTGTGTCTATTCCTTTTTTAGTATTGATATTAGATCTAGAATTCATACTGCCATTCTTCTCCTTGCTTGGAGTCCTAACTGGAGTTCTGATGTTCTATCGTGAAAGAAATTCTGTAAGATGGGATGTTATGAGATACTTGGTGACGGGTATGGTATTGGGCACAGTATTTGGTGTGATAGCAGTTGAAGTACTAACTTCCGTGTACTTGAAGAGATTGTTTGGAATCACGGTATTCTTAATGGCATTGCATTTGCTCTATGAGAATCTATCGGAGAAAAAGCAGGGGATCAGTCGGAGGGGATTGATAGGATTCATATCCGGAAGTATCTCTGGTGTTACCGGGGCAATGTTCGGTATCGACGGTCCACCACTCGTCTACTACACGGCAAGGACATGTGTTAGAAAGAATGAGTTTAGGGCAACATTAT
Source organism: uncultured archaeon (assembly GCA_964423225.1). Taxonomy (GTDB): domain Archaea; phylum Altiarchaeota; class Altiarchaeia; order IMC4; family SCGC-AAA252-I15; genus CAYREE01. The sequence goes on from CAYREE010000006.1 coordinate 32,165, forward strand.
TCGGATTATTCCTACTATTAAATATTACGAGGGTGGGTGGATACACGATGTCTGGACTACTGACGATTGATTCAATATACTTTACATTATTTATGCTGCCTGCCATGACCCTGGGATTAATTGCTGGAGATAAAATGCATTTCAGGGTAAATGAGCGGTTATTCAAGCATATAGTCATCCTTATCATAGCGATAACAGGTCTGATATCACTGTTATCCTAATCATTCAAGCATTTAAATGGTTCTTCAATATTCTTATCTCAAAGATGGATTATGACGTAGTGATTATTGGTGGAGGCCCGGGTGGGATGACTGCGGGGATATATGCTGTTAGACGGAGCCTTAAGACCTTGATTCTTGAGCGCGGTCTTTGCGGTGGACAAATGCAGATAACCCCTGAGATCGGAAACTGGCCTGGGACAAAGATGATAACCGGTCCGGAACTATCCGCCAACATGCAAGAGCATGCTAAGAGTCTTGGAGTTGAATTCCTCACTGAAGAAGTCATAGACCTAGAGCTTAAAGGAGAAGTTAAAAAAGTCAAGACGCGTAACAAAGAGATAAACGCCAAGACAGTTATCATTGCAACAGGAGGATCACATCGGAAGCTTGAGGCCAAGGGCGAGGATAAGCTTGTGGGTCGTGGAGTAAGTTATTGCGCTACTTGTGATGGCCCGCTCTTTAAGGGAAAGACGGTTGCTGTGATCGGTGGGGGTAATGCTGCTGTTGAAGATGCATTGTATCTTAACAACCTAGCTGGTAAAACCTACTTGGTACATAGGCGTGATGAGTTCCGTGCCGAAGAAAAGCAGATGAAAGACTTAGAGGCAAGCGATATCGAACTCGTTGTTGATACTGTTATAGATGAGATCAAGGGCGATCCTATGGTGGAAGAATTATCATTGAATAATACTAAGACTGAGAAGTTGTCGAGCATTAAGGTTGATGGTGTATTCATATCTATTGGTAATGTTCCTTCAACTCAGCTTGCAAAGAAGGCTGGTGTAGACCTTGACGAGAGGGGATTCATAAGTGTTGACCGGGATATGAAGACTAATGTGCCTGGAGTATTTGCGGCAGGAGATGTAATCGGAGGCATACCACAGATTTCAACAGCAGTTGGTGAAGGATGCATTGCAGCATTAAAAGCCTATATGTATATTAAAAACCCTTATTGGGGTGATTAATCTATTTTCTTGGATTTATATTCATATCTAGTTTTTAATATGTAATCAGGTGATATCATGGATAAGAAAAAAGGTTTTATATCAAAGATCTTGGACAAACTCGACGGAAAACTCGAGGAGAAAACAGAGGGTTCGTGCGGTTGTTGCTGTGAACCATCCAAGGACAAGAAGAAAGGGTGCTGTGACTGATGCTATATGGTCTCTGCGAGTATCTTATCGGAGAAATATTTGGCGTAGCAAAAGGCTCACCATATTTTGAGATGATACACTTCTTCATCTACGATTCCATAAAGATACTGCTATTATTATTCTTCATGATAGCGTTCGTCGGAGTCCTAAGGACATACATCTCCCAGGACAGGATACGCAAAGTCTTGTCAGGGGGAAGGTTCGGGCTAAGCTATTTTATGGCAAGTGCATTCGGGGCACTGACCCCCTTCTGCTCCTGCTCTTCAATACCTATATTCATAAGTTTCATGAAAGCTGGTGTTCCCCTGGGACCCGCATTCTCTTTCCTTGTCACATCCCCGATGCTCAACGAATACATTGCAGTTTTAATGATTGGTTTCTTCGGCTGGAAGATAACAATAGCATACATAGTATTCGGCATGCTCATCGGAGTTTTTTCAGGATTCATCATCGGCAAACTTGGACTAGAGAACGAGATAGTAGAAGACTTCATATCCAATGAGACTACTGGAGGAGACATAGTAGTTAAGAAATTCAAGGATAGAATCGACTATGGAATAAGCGAGGCCAAAGATATTACATTGAAGATATGGTATTGGGTCTTACTTGGAGTTGGGATCGGTGCATTTATACACGGTTTCATTCCACAGGAACTTATCGAGTCAACTATTACGAAGACTGGGATATTCTCAGTGCCAATAGCAACCCTTTTAGGGATCCCGGTTTACGCGAATTGTAGTGCAGTCATACCTATTGCAGTCGTATTATTCCAGAAAGGCATGCCTTTGGGAACAGCCCTTGCCTTCATGCTGGCAGTGGCATCACTTAGCCTACCTGAAGCTGTGATCCTACGCAGGGCAATGAAGATACGCTTGATACTAATATTCTTCGGAATAGTGGGTATGGGTATAATACTCGTAGGATACGTGTTTAATGTACTGGAAATACTCTTGAGATAATATGGGGAATATAATGTTCTCACTAAACTTGGATAAGAATTGTTATGGAAAGGTATTATCCATATATTAGAATAAACTGTTTCTTCTCCAGTGTCGCCTGCTTTTAGGGCTGTTTCTGACTTTTCTATTGGTTTTTAGGAATACCCAGATTGGAGCCCTCTTCCTTACCCTGTTCTGCTTGACGAGAATATCCTTCTTGTCTTGCTCCTTGTTCCTTGCCATGGTGAATAAAATAGGCGTCAATCATATATAAATAGATCATGGCTTCAAAATGCCCTAATTGTGGAAAGCCTTCAATAGGTGTGTGTCTGGAATGTTATGTGGACAAATACCCGTTCGGGTTGAAAAGATATGAGTTAAAGGTTTGCAAGTGTGGCAAAATCCTTTTTAGGGGTGTTGAACATAGAAATCTGAAGGAATTGGTTAAAGAGTATGTTAGTCAGGAGATAATGCCTCCACCCGATATCAGTGTGAAGAAAGTCATCGTGAAAAAGATCACAGAGGGTAAGATAATCAGTGCTGAAACAAGGGTTGTCGGATCATATAAGGGCAGGGATTTCAAGAGGGAAAAAATATTTAAGATAAAACCGATTTATTTTGCTTGTGATGCATGCTCTAAGCTTGCTGGAGGATACTATGAGGCGATCATTCAGATTAGGGTTAAGGGTTTCAAACCAGACTTTCAAGATGATATGATTGTTAATGCGGAAAAGGTGCGTGGAGGATTAGACTACTATATCCGTTCTAGAGAATATGCGAAAACATGGTCTTATGAACTTAGGAAGACTGGATTTTACGTGGAGACATCATCAAAGCTTTTCGGGAAAAAGGATGGTAGAAGCATCTATCGCGTGACATATTCTGTGAAACGACCAGGTTTTGATGTTGGAGATATTGTGTTAATCGGTGATAGACTACTTCTTGTAAGGGATATCGCCAGGGACGTGAAGTTTACTGAAATTGAATCAGGTAGAAAAAGATCCATTAAACTAAATGATTTAAGAGAGGTTAATTCATATGCTACGCCAAAAGACTTTGTAAAAGTATTGGTAACGGCAATAAAACCGGAGGGTATTCAGGTTATGGATTTATCATCATATGAGACTTATGATGTGCCTCATAAGGAAGGATTGTGTCAGGGGGATAATGTTAGTGCAGTATACCACAAGAAAAAACTAATTCTTATATAATATAATCTATTTTCATCTACTCATTATATTATATAATATATTATCTTTGTTGTCCTAAGTATAATTAGTATGAATGTTAGACAGAAGGCTCAGCTTTCGACAGAGTATCTCGTTATTTTTGTTGTCATCATTATTGTCTCTCTTGTAGTCATATCGATTATGGGGGGTTTCATGGATTCTGATACTGATATCCAGTCTTCTAAAGCTTACTGGCGGACGGCAAGTCTTGGTTTGATGAACTGGAGGATAACTGAAGGCGGAGCAGCGAGTGTGGCAGTGAAAAACAATGCTGATCAACCGATGACAGTCAATGAGTTCATTGTTGACGGACAGAATATTCTAAGCAGTCCGATATCACTTCGTATTGGTCAGGAGAGGACGATTGTTGGACAGACTACTGGTGGCGAGGGAGTGTATTCAAAGGATATTAAGATTGTATATTCAACGGGTGGGATAGATGATGGTTTCACTGGTAATGTGGATGTGAAAGGAGTATATATGCCTGGCGGATCTATTTCACCAACAACATCATCTACAACTACTTTATTTGCTACGACTACG
>CAYREE010000007.1:0-18528 GCA_964423225.1 uncultured archaeon
TTGTGTTGAGTATGGTTATTATTGCATGGTGCTTTTATCGGGCATAATATCGTTGAATTGTTCACTTGTTCCTTAACCGATGTTGTAGTTATGGATGGGATGGTAGTGTCTGTTGATGGTATTGTCTCTAAGGATTCTACCTTATCTGTTGGCTTATCCTCTTTTTTCACTGTAAAGTCGATGGGATCAGGACAACCGTTTTTAATACAATCACTTATTATCCTATCGATCCGGTCTTCTGTATGCCCCCCCACGTATCCTTCTATCGTATTAGCCCCGATAAATACTGCCGGAACAAAATCGATTTGTTTTCCATAACCTTTAGCGAAATCGTCTAGTAGATCATTATTTGACTTGTTATACTGGACCTCCAGAAGCTTTAAATCCACTTCACTATACTTGTTGCTCGCATTAATCAATACTGGCATCAAGTCCTTGCATACATGGCAGTCTCTTCCATAGAAAAAGTATATGTTAATCCTATCTGATTCTGCAGTCGTTAAATTGACTATTATAAAGATTAATACTATTATCGCTGTATATTTTATCACTAACATATTATCAGGATATTAATGACCTAACAATATTTATAACCTATGCCTAGAAACACTCAGAATATTCAACTTGATAAGAAATATACTCTACTATTTCTCATACTATTAGTTGGAGGACTTTTACGATTTTATAGCCTCTCTAAAGAAAGCATATGGTTGGATGAAGCATATACTATCAGCTGGGGGCTAAAGGATCCTGAATTATTCATCACTGAACTATCACGGAATGTCCATCCTCCACTCTATTACCTGTTTATCAGAAATTGGATATCAATATTTGGTATCTCAGAGGCATCAATACGATTTCCGTCCGTTGTCTTTGGAATACTGATTTTATATGTTGCGTTTAAGCTAGGAGAGTTAATATACGATACTTTAACAGGGTATTTTCTCTCTATGATCTTAAGCATTTCATCATATCATATCGAATATTCTCAAGAAGCCAGGATGTATACTCTACTAACGCTTCTTGCCATGTTGTCTATTTATTATTACATCAGACTCCTTGATACACAAAGGAAACGATATTCGATAGGATATGTATTAACATCAACACTAATGATATACGTCCATTATTATGGGTTTTTCATGCTACTTGTTATTAACCTGCATTATATGACCCACAGTCTCTTGCGACCTGGTAAACAGATTTTAAGACTTTCTGATTGGTTATTCCACTTGGTTTTAATAATCCTCTTATTTTCACCCTGGTTGAATATCTTCATTGGGCAAGTATTGAATCAGCAGGAGGGTTATTGGATATCCAGTTTTATTGGAAGTACTAAATTATCGATGATTGAGGACTCCCTTCTAGAATATTCAGGTTCAAGACTTCTATTCTACATAACAACTATCTTTACCTTATCAATTCTTTTTTGCATTCTAAAAAAGAAGTGGTCGAGAGAGAAGGATCTGACAATTCTAGTATTCTTTTGGCTTATAATCCCCCTTTTTCTACCAATCATACTCTCCATGTATCTTGAATCATTCTTTGTAACAAGGTATTCGATTATTACTTCAGTAGCCTGGTTTCTTCTGACTACAAGGTTTATCTCGGCCACTAAGTCTGTTGAACTCAGGTTATTGGCAATGGGGGTAATAATCCTCTTATCCATGGGTTCGGTGATGGAATATCATGAATCAACTAATAAGGCGCCTTGGAGACTGCTGATATCCGATCTTCAAGAAAAGGCTGGGAGAAATGATACTGTCCTTCTAATGACAAGTCCAAAATATCTGTTTATCTATGATTATTATTCCATTCGAGATGATATTATCCCCCTGGAATTCAAGGATATTCTTTTTACAGATAAAATATCCCTAGACTATGAGGTGGTATGGATAATCAAATCCAATAATTTCCCAGAAAGTTACAAGCAAAAAATATATGATATTCTATACCGCTTGGATTATTTGAATAAGGGATGTAGTCAATATCGTGGTGTTAGGCTATGTCGGTTAGAACGGTCATAGCCGTAAAATCTCAACCATTTATTTCACAAAACCTTCTGAAGCTCCTATCATAGGTTTTCTCAACATCATCTGGAAAACAGCATGCTGGAAGCTCATTCATATTCAAATGGTACTTTAAACACTGGCAGCACACTCCCTTCCTGCTGCAGGGTTCATAAGTACAGTTACAACCATCCTTATTCGCTTCTTTATTACATTCCATCATCAGTCCTTTGATAATATGCTTTTTTAGTAATAAAATGTGCTGGTGTATCAAGATAATACCTGATCGTCCGCAACCAGCCCATAGCCTTTCTCCTTCTCATAGATGTGAAAGCAATGATGCCCCAATCGAAAATAAATCTTCCCTTATGCTTCATTCTTTTTGAAAGATCAGAATCCTCCCTGGCAATAAGTCCGGTATTATATCCTCCAATATCGAGCATATCCTTCTTTCTAAATGCGCTATTACTTCCTCTAGACCAGTTCTCCCCGAAACAAGAAAGGAGGAACATACAGATATTACCGATACTATAGCATACACCATCCAAAAATCCAGACTCGTCAACAATCGGTTTTGTAGGCCCAGTAACAAATGCGACATCTGGATGATTGAACTGGGCTACTATTCTTTCAATCCAGTTCACATGATGGATACAATCCGCATCAGTCGTGATGATGATGTCTCCCATAGCCTCCTCCACACCTTTTTGACGATTATAAGATATGCTCTTTAATCCATGTATCATCTTTACATCAAGAGTCTTTAAGATCTCTACTGTCCGGTCACAACTTCCAGAATCAACAATTATGATCTCATCAGGTTGCATGGATTGTGATCTAATGCTATTAATGCACCCTTTAATATATTTTTCTTCATTTAATGTAGGGATCACGAGGCTAACAATCATGTTAAATCATCATCCCGCCTAAGACGGTTTCCAGGATATATGTGCTCAATTTGAATAGGCCAACACATAATATTATCAGCATTGGTATGTATCTAAGCCCTTCTTTCTCCTCGCCCTTTAATATCAAGCCGATAACCATCGAACCAAATATGCATGATACGATCATAGAGATTATAGAGTACTGCAAGATGAATTCAGGCGTAATCTTAATCGTGCTCATGCTTATCGGAGCACTGCCGGCAACACCATCAAAGTTTGTCGGCATCTCATCAGAGATCAGATTCATGTTCATAGCTAATAATTTGACTAGGAACGCTGACATGGAAAAGAGTGCTGGGGCACCAAGCCCCAAGGCAATGAATATAAACATGACATACATTAGAACGCTAGACTGTATCTCTTTCTGGACGATCTGCTGATCGCGCATATCACTCGCAGTAGAGTCCAGAAGGTCTGCTAACTTACCTCCTGACCGTATACTGTGGCTGATAAGATCAACAGTCCGTTGCAGCATGTTCGAGTTAATTCTTAACGCCATCTTTTCCATGGACTCAACAAGACTTTTACCCGCCATTGTTTCTTTACCAATCCTTCTAATCTCTTCTTCAAGAGCTCCGAATTCTGGTCTAGCAGCCATTAAAAGAGCCTTATCCGTGGTTAATCCTGCTCGAATATTCGACGACATCAATTGCAAAGCGTCAGGCAAAGCCTCTTCAATCTGCTTTGCCCGTGCACTTGCTGATAATGAGACCATGATGTAAACAATCAGCTCGATGACAAGGAATATACTGCCAAACATAGCTATTGGCGGAATATCAATGTAATTACCCAAGAAGATTGTAATGAAAAATGAGATCATTATCCCTAACATGACTGCAAGACCGATGAACTTATCTGCATCGGATTTAATGCTAGAATACTCGATCATCTTCCTATACTTGTCCCGGAATGCCTTGGGGAGTATCCTAGATAAGAATGATACGAAACTCATTTTCAACCACCAATCAAGTTAGGCCTCTTTGATTTTATTAATCCCATGAATATCACTTGCATTACAATTAATCCTGCCAGGAGCAGCCAGAATGTCTGCTCGCTTCCTATTGATTCCATTCCTGGAAATGATGATAGTATTATGAGCATTGTGATTCCTAGTGAGGGCATTATTACTGCGACCATCATGTACATCATGGCGATAGGGTTCAGGATGGATTTGTATCTGCCGATCTCGACAAGCTGTTCTTTTGAAAGGGTTCTGATGACTTCCTCCAGGTTTTCACCTACATCGCTACCTGATTTCATACTGTTTACTATCTGCCATAATGCTCGTCTAAAATAAATTGATGGATTCCGTAATGCCAGCGATTCTAATGAGTCTACAATCGGTTGTCCAGCATTTACTTTTTCCACGACAACTCTGAATTCATCTGATATCGGCCCGTAATTACCCATGGCGATGGCTGCCATTGAATTGAATAATGGGACTCCAGAGCGTATTTGAACAAGTAGGCTTCTTAAGGCAAAAAGGAGGTTTCTCTCAAGGTATTTAACCCTTTTATTTACGATGGTTTTTGGGATCATATTGATGTAGAAGAACATTCCAAATCCGACGACTCCACCCATTATCACGCCAATCTCTGGGTTGGCACCGTCTCCAGCATATATTAGTGGTGTTACGATGCTTGTTATGATTATGAATGCTAGTATTCCTATCGTGAATGATACTGCCATGTAGTCTCTTGTTGTGACACCGTATCTATCACGTATACCTGACTGTGTTATCGTGAGCTTCATATATGGGAAGAGATGACCTAGTACATCGCCTATTCCAATGAATATTCTGGATATTTTCCTGATGCTATTTGACTTTAGGAAAGGTATATCTTGATCCATTAGATTAAATTATGTTTTTAGATATAATAGCACTGATTAATGTATCTTTTTTTTGATTTCTTTTTAATATCCTACATTAATATATAATCCATATTCTTAATTTGGTGATTTGATGTCCAGACGGATTTCGACGGGGGTTGAGGGCTTAAATGCTCTTATCGAGGGGGGTATTCCTGAAGGTTTTAATATTTTACTTTCTGGTAGCACTGGTAGTGGCAAGACAATTCTTGGTTTGCAGTTTATTTATGATGGAGTGAAGAAGGGCGAGCCTGGAATATATGTCAGTTTCGAACAGTTTAAAGAGGAGATTATTGAGCAGGCTCTCCAGTTTGGATGGGAGGATATTAAGAATGAAAAATTGTTCTCTCTCTTATCAATCAAACATAAGGATATTCAGAGTTTTATGAACTATTTGTGTGATGAAGTCGAGTCGAAGGGTGCTAAGCGTATGGTCATTGATAGTCTTAGTGTATTAAGTGTTTATACCAACATATTAGAGGATCCTGAGCATATCCGGCTTATGGATCTTAGTGTTGACCTGCATTCACGCATACCACTTGATCCTATACAGCTTCGTAGCCAGACTATATACCATATTATGGGCAAGATTAAGTCGATGGGGGTCACAACACTTCTTATCACAGAGCAGATAGAACAGAATAAGCTTACTAGAGATGATGTTAGTGAATTCGTATGTGATGGGCTTATTGTCTTGAAAAAGGTTTTGATGGGAAAGGATGTTATTCGTTCGGTTACTGTTGAGAAGATGCGGCAGACAAAAGTCCATGCAGGCAGTCATCCCATGGAGTTTTCAACAAATGGTATTATGGTGAAATAGGGATTATCCTATTTTAATATTTCATCTGGTTTTCCATCTTCCTTTGCTGTCTTAATAACTGTGTCAGTGTCAGTGTAATATCTGTTCATAACCTTTCCGACCTCTCCAATCTTTCGGATATTATGTTTTACCATCCAGTTTAATATGGTCTCCTTTGTCTTTATGTCCTCTATTATCTCGTTCTTCGTCAGTCCGGTATGCCGGTATAATTCAGTGAACAGTCTAAGAGGTTCGACATTTGGCGATATTACATCATCTCTAGCATCCCATCTATATATCAGATTAGGTTTGTAGCGTACGTTACCCGACCTAGTTTCTTCGTCTACGATTAATTCACCGACCTCAAATATCCTTCTAATACCTCTTCTTCTATCTCGGAACATTACTATATTCAAATGTACGGCTTCTAGCATGCTATGTGGGACTTCTATTGGAGGATTCGTTATCCTTGTGATCGTTTGTTCACATGTGTCTGCGTGGATGGTACAATAGACGCTATGACCTGTATGCATGGCTTCAAATAGTACTTCTGCCTCACGTTTCTTTCTTATCTCACCCATTACAATCCTATCTGGTCTCATACGAAGCGAGTTAACTAGCAGGTGGAGCATGCTTACCTCTCCCTTTCCCTCTGGATTAGGCTGTCTTGTTGTTAGCGGACACCAGTATAAGAATTCAGGTAGTTGTAGTTCTCGAGTATCCTCGATACTTATTATCCTATGGTTTGGATGTATGAATGGCATACAGATGTTCAAAAAGCTTGTCTTACCGCTTCCAGTACCCCCTGATATCATGATATTCATCTCGTATTGCATCATAAGCCATATGAGGGTGAGGACTTCGGTGGAAGCTGTCTTGTTTTTAATGAAGTCTGTACAGGTCCAGGGGTCTCTAGCGAATTTCCTTATTGTTATCGTATTTCCCTTTGTGGATATTGGAGTTAGTATAGCATTCGCACGATCTTTACTCATCAAATGCGCGTCAAGAAGCGGATTTAAAGTGGTTATCTCTCTTCCGATCCTTCTGGCAATCGTGTTCGCATAGTTTTGAATCCTTAGCTCTGATGCTGGAACGATATTCGTATTCAACCATGCGAATTTTTTATGATAGATTCTAACAGGTTCTTTCGCTGAGTTCACGACTATCTCCTCGATATTAGGATCGCATAGGAAGAATTCTATCTCATCTAGTCCAAGTAGTTCATGTACGAGTGATACGACGAAGTGATTCTTTATCTTCTCATCTAGGCTTGGGAGTTCTTGATCGAAAATCTCTTTTGCATTAGTCATAAATTCTTTTTTAAGCCTATCCAGCATCTTCTCATCGAAGATGTCTGTTACATTAACTTCAATACCTGATATTAGTCTCTCTTTGATGTCATCAATTAGTGCGAGGGTTGTGATGTCGACTTCAGGCAAAATCAATTTATAGTATGGTGTAAATCCTCTTTGTACGATCTGTACTAGAGTTGTTAGATCGTCTGTTTTAATGTCATATGAGTCAAGGACGGTCTCTTCTTTCTTCTCCTTATCAGCCTCTTTCTTCTTTTTACGAACCATCTTCTTCACCCTCCTCTTGTTTTTTCGAATACATCTCCGGTTCTCCTATTGTTGGATATTTTAACTCTAGAAGATCATGTTCTTCTAATATCATTGCCCATTCTTCGATCTGCGTCTTTGCTACTTTTAACGAGCTTGCTAGTGCATCGCTTATCTTCACCTTCCCATGCTTCTCGACTAGATCGTATAATGTGTCTATGCTTGTATGGACTTTCACACCTTCCATAACCTTTTTTACAGGTCTGGCACTTGTTGAATCTCCTTCGAGCTTTATCTTTACATTATCCCTGTCTCTCTGATGGCTGTCAGAACCCATCCCCTTGACAGTGTTTAATACATCCCGCAACTTCAACCTACTTGCTCGTTTAGTCTTTAATTCCTCTACCCTACCTGCTTTTATCCGATCTTCTTTACCTATGCCTCCATCAGTCTTCACTGCACCCATCCTTTTAGCCCTTATTTCACTTAGTCGTTGGGCTTTGATAGGATCTAGTTTGGATAGGTTTCGGGCGAAGTCTACGAGACTGAAATTGCCTGTTAGATTAAGCTTGTTGATCCTGTCACCTCTTTGTTTGCGGAGCATCTCAAGCCTTTCTTGTTTTTCGCTGCCTGACAATCCTGCAAGCATGTCTGTCACGCTTTTCGATTCGTCCACATCTGGCTTGAATCCACGAGATTTGATCTTGATATTCAATGATGATAATTTAACCGGTGTTTTTAGAACAGCATCTTCTTCTTCGAGGGCTGTTTCAAGAGATTCTTCTGATAATGTGTAAATCTCCAAGTCTCCTTTCGTGCCCTTGAATCTTTCAGTCAGGCTTTCCATAGCAGTTTGGCCAAGGGAGACTTCCATGTTGTCAAGATGTTCGAATGTGACTGCGAGAACATCACCTTTATAGATCAGTAGTCCTCCGCTATATGATTCTTCTCCTATCTCTGAGGATAGTCTGATCAGGCCGATAAAATCGGTTGTCAGGTTTTGACAGACTTGTTTGAATTCTTCCTCTGATTCTGGGATGATCTTGGCTCCGTCGACAGTTTCATCTGTTGGATCCTCTTTTCCTGGATTTTCTACCGCTTTTTCTGGGGTTTCCACCTTTTTTTCTGGGATTTCTACTTCTTTTATAGGTTTTTCAGCATCTTTTATGTCAGTATTAACATCTTTTTTCACGTCATTGTCTGTTGGAGGCTTTTTTCTCAGAATAAGATCGGGTTCTTTCATGAACCTTTTTTTCACTTCTATGACGCCTTTTTCCTGAAGTTTATTAATATAATCGTCTACAATCGTTTTTTCAAGGCCTAGTAATCGTGTCAGGTCGCTTTCTGTTACTTTTTCAGTCTTTGACATGTAGTCTATAATAGACCTGAGATTATCTGTCTCAGACTTATTTTTATCAACCCCCCGTTCATCGTTAGACTCACCCATGGTATAACACTTATCCTGTAATATAAATTACTGCTGATTGTATAAAAGAAAACTATCCGCAGGAGACATTGAAGTTGTCGATGTAGATGCCTTCTCTTCTGATATTGTTGTCTGTCTCGAATAATATTCTTAGCCAGATCTGTTGTCCGGTATATGCGCTTAGGTCTGCGCCATCTTCATGCCAGCCGAACCAGTTTCCACTCCAGTTGCTTCCATAGTCTGTATCTAGGGTTGACCAGTCTATATTGTTTGTTGATGCTTGCAGTAATCCGAAATCACAGCATTGTTCTGTATTGTATTTTATCTGTAATCTTAGGTTGGGGGATGTTGCACTTGTAAGATCTATCTGGGGTGTTTTCAGATATTGGTCTTTCCTATCATCATATCGTTGTCCGCCTCCTAATGTGCCGGTTATATCTGTTCCAAAGCAATTATCCACTGAATAGCAGTCATGATAATCTGGGTTTCCAGCAGCCCATTCATCACCTGCATCATATAAATCCCCGTGAGTCCATTCACCATTGGTAAAGCCTAGGTCTTCGAAGTCATCGTAGAATCCACATGGTCCCATTGGAGCTATTGTAGATGATGTTACAACTGTTGATGATGTCATTACGGTCGAGCTCGTCACGCTTGTTGAGGTTGCTATCGTACTTGATGTCGTTGAGACTGATGGGCATGTGGGGTCCACTGATAACCATGTCTTTAACGTGTAATTTCCAAGGTCAGTGCAGTCATCGGAGTCGACATCCAGTGATATCATATATGCTCTCTGAGCTTGTACGCAGAGGTTGAGTGTTGAGCTGTCTTCGATATCCGCTGATCTTAAAGAGTTTTGACAGGTGTCTCCATCAATTGTATAATTATAGACGACAAGGTCTGTCTTTCTTGGCCCGTTCACATTAGCGTTACCGTCAAACTCGATTGTGAGCATACCACTAATGTCTGGAACATACTTGTAGAAATGCCATTCTGTGGCATTCATGCCATAGTATGCGCATGAAAGGCTTGAATTATCATCTATTAGTGGAGGTACTGGATTATCACATACGCTACAGTCGTCTCCCTCATCACATGGGGTTATCTGACCGCATTGGTCTAGGAGGCTACTACAGTCAGAATCAAGCCAGTCTGGTATCAAGTCAAAATCGTTGTCAACACAATCCACACAGTTCTCCGCATCATTTGGACATATAGATGTGTTCATGCATTCAGTGTTCACAGCAAAATATTCGGCGTGCGGATCATCAAGCCTTATAATGAAACCCTGTCCAGGACAAACTGATTGTATCTGACATGCATCTTCTGACTGCCAGTATAGATAATCTATCCATGAGGCATTTAACCGGGGATTAACACCATAAGCATCCAGTTCATACAGGTTGACGAGAGTCTCTATCCCAATATCCGAGTTATTGAAGTATGCTAAAGATTGATTCACGTAAATCTCGCTTAGATTATATCTTCCATCAAGCCTATCTAGGAAACTTGGCCCATCATATCCTCCATACAGGCTTGCATTGCTGATATGATAGCAAGTGGTATTTGTTTCCGAACAATTGATCCCGATAATGACTTGATGTAGGTTACATTCTTCAACATTCATTATCGTCACGCAATTGCCTGTACTAATCCATCCCTCATCGCATCCTTCTGGTCGAGAACAACCTCCTCCAGGACCGAAATGCGTCTCTTGATCCAACTTGCATGTGTGTGAAAGCCAGGGGATCGTGATATTACATTTATTGGCGAAGCTTTCAGGATTGTTCGGACCATAATTTATCACTCCGGCAAAATGGTTGGGATCACTATGATTAAAGCATCGACCCTCATCATATTGATTACATCCTCCAAAGCTCTTGTCCAAGACGAGGATCTGATTATTTATCGTTGATGTATCTTGTCCGATACAATACTCTCCAAGACCACCAGCATAGTCGTTGGTTATATTGGAGTGGAATATCACTGAACCAGTACCCATTCCTGATCCCCTATCTGATACACTGCATCCGGCAATACTGGCGTTTGGTAGTACTGTCGTGCAATTATTAATGTATTTTATCACATGTGCGTCAGTGTTCAATGGGAAGAGCACGTCTTCTAATCCGAGGATCGATGTCTTTGATGTTGTAGTAATACTTGATCCGGTATAGAAGCATGTATTTGACAGATCATAGGCATCGTAAGTTATGTTTATTATGGATGCGAGTGTCCAAGCGTCATGTGGTACTATCACAACGTCTCTTATCGACACAGAAAGATTGAATTTCATTTCAAGTCCCTGGCCCTGTATCCTACCAAGCCATTGGGAGAGAGTATGGTTTACCATATAGCTAATGTTTTGGCCTCTTAGGGTCCCGCATACAGTCAGCTCTGCTATAGCTGCTTGGCTTCCGTTCATACCGAAATTGAATCTATTGCAATCTAATCCACATTGGCTGCTGCAGATGAACTCGTATTCACCAAGGTCATCGCCACTTGTGATGATATCGTCTATAGCATAGATTAATGCTCTTCTGCCGAATATGACCATTGCTCGTTTCAGGTCTTCTCTCACGTCTTCTACAAAGTAGTGTAGTTCATCGCATCGTATCTTGCTGATTGTATCACTCTTCTTGGTTTTCTCCATAGTGGTCTGGTATGAGATGAATAGGATAAGTGGTATTATCAATAGGATTATGGCAACCGTGAACAAAACCCCTTTATCACCAATTTGTCTCATTGCCTTTGTTTTCATTTTAGTTCCAGACCACTAATTTGATTTTTAATGGTCCCCATAGGGATCTGACTCCTCCAGCACTTGTTTGTTTTATTTCTAACATATCTGATTCAAACAATACGTCTACCTTGGAGTCGTCTTCTATGTCTATGCTTTTTAAGAGCCGGTATACCGCATCATTTAATGCATCATCATATGTTGTTGTTGTCTGTGACTCGGTATAATTGCATGTTTCAGTTCCATTATAATATTCTGGGATATTAAATGTTGTTATTGACCCATCATTGAATTCTATATTCCATTCGCAACCCTGGCCAATACTATATACGTTCCCGTATCCGACAAGTCCTTTTAATTGTTGTGTGTAGATCGCCATGTTGTCTGAGCTGCATCCTGTGCGAGTGGTCTCATTGTCTCCGGTTTCAATAGTGATTATATTGTCTTCTCCGACAGCGATTTTTTCAACTGGTATCTGGATTGTATATGGATCCCCGACTTTCGTATAGTTGTCTGTGATATCCCATAATTGATATACTTCATCACTACCCATGCTATTTGTAATAACTACATTATCTGTCCAATGGTTGTCTGAATATGATGTCACCTTGAATTCTGATAATTTACTCGCGTTTAAAACATTAACAGTTCCATTACATGTGATGACGTCGTTAAATCTATCTGTTGTCCGGGTTATTGATATCTCTCCATATTTTTTTTCAGTTGTTGGAGTGTAAGTGTATTGGATGTAGGAGTCTGGATATAGGATTGTGTCCTCGGCTGTTCCTGGGTATAGGAATGTCTGGGCTTCCCTGCTTATATTGAAAATCTGTGTGCTGATATTCGTGAAAACGTTTATGAGATCTGCTTTATTATCAGCAAAGTAATATGTGCCATTACCAGCTTGGGCTATATCGATAAGGTCGTCTTGTTTGACACTGGATCCGAATCCAACAGTATATACGCGAATACCATACTCATCATATGCCTGTCGAGCAGCTTCTCTTGCGGCAATAAATCCTGTATTAGAGTAATCATCATGATGATCGTAGTCCTGTGGCATGTATGCATCAATCGAATATGTATCTAGTGGGTCTGGGTCTAGTGGAGCCATTGTTGCCTTGCCATCCGTCATGATTACTAGCGACCAGGTGCTGTCTACCCGCCCATCCAGTATTAGGGATTGTATTCCCGCGTTTATCCCGCATGCGATACAGGTTCCTCCCATAGCACTATAACTGTTTATCGTATTTGTAAGCGAAGTGTTTTGGTCTGTTAATGACAGGTCTATCCTCGAGTCAGACCGTCCGTTGCTCCTTGTCTGGTCATACCTATCCGGGTTAATATATGTGGTGTCGTTGAAGCTAGCGTGGGGAAAATATGGCTGACAGATCCAGTTTGTGCATTTATGTTGGAAGTTCTCATTAGTGCAACAATTATTAAACCGGTTTATTGTTTCTGCAGTGGCTTCAACCGGTCCATTACCATAGCTTACAAGTCCGACCTGGTTACTGCTTGAATTCAGTATGGCTTCTATGAATTCGATGTCTGCATCTTTCGCATCATTTAATCGCGATCCTGAATTCATGCTGCCTGATAAGTCTGTTGCTAATATGACATCTGCCTTTCCTTCCCCTATTATTTCCGAGACATTATACACGCTCATCCTTATTGGTATTGTCTCCTCACTCATATCGGGGTCGTATATAATTCCGAGTGCCTGTAATTCCGTGCTTGGTATTGTGATATCTATGTCTGAGAAATTACCTATTGAATTATACGCTTCTATCTCTCCGATATTCAGGAACATCGGATACTTGCTGTAATAATGCAGCCTAACATCGAGTTCTCGTAGGATTCCAGGAACATACAATGAGTCATAGAGGTTAATCATTCCTTTAATACCTGGGAAATAATATCTTCCAGTATTATCGGTCTCATTATCTCCCATACTGGAAGTGTTATACGTGACCTTTAAGTAGCCTCCTCCAACATATTTCAGGCTAATATTGTCTGTGATAAACTTGAGGTCTATCTTATTGTCTCCTCCAGTGAAATGCACTAGATCAGTGCTGTCAATGCATCCAGCACTGTCTTTAATCGAAGCTGCCATGCTTGAACCGCTTGGAACGAACAGTCCGGAAGCATAGTCGTTAACATAAGCTATAAAATTTGCTGGAGTATTCAATTCAAAACATGCCCTCCTTACATTCGCATCTGCTGGGATCCCTCTGACAAAACTCGTGATATTGCCCTGTCCCGTAAATCCTCCATAAAACACGAATTTTGAGGTTTCTTTCCCCTTGATATCTGTTAGGAATGCTCTTGCAGAATGCCCTCTTATAGGTTCGCCAGGACCATATCCTGATAATAGTCTCTTAGAATGAGTTTTCACAAATGCTTTTCTAGGATCTGTCCCCCGTGCATTACCATACAGGGTCTCATCTTCAATAACAAGCATATAGCCGGTATTTCCAGGGACCAGTTCATCAAGATATATCTTCGTTAAATTCTGAGCCTGGATATATTCGTCTGAACTAATATTTCCATTCGCAAGATTATACAGCTCTAAAATATCGTCTAGCAGACCCTTCTTATTCAAGACGTCCATCGCATCTTCAGAAATATAGTGTAATCTCGTAAAAGATGTGTCACTAGTATCTGATCCAGTGAACCTTAATCCTATGATCGCGGTGAAAAAGAAGATGGCTATTACCATGGAAAAAATAACATCCAATATAAGTCCCATTCCCTTGTCATTCATCTTATATCCATAATATTAGCTTGAATTTCGCAGGACCCCACAGGGATTGCACTCCTCCAGCGCTTGCAAGTTCAAAGTCAATCATCGCAGGATCGAATAATAAATCTATCTGACTGTCATCATCCACGTCAAGATTCGTAAGTAGTCTATAGACTGCATCATCAACCGCATCTGACTCATCGAAAGTGATGTTTGAAGTCGTATAATAACATCGATCACTCTCATTGTAATATGATGGAATATCAGCGGTAAATGTTGAACTATCCTCAAATTCCAATGTCCATTCACAACCCATCGAAGTAGTATGAATATTACTGTATCCTACTAAGCCTGAAACCCTCATAGTATAGATCGCCCTGTCATCAAGGCTGCATCCAGCCCGTGACGTTTCATTGTCACCTGTTTCAATCGTGATCGTATTATTCTCTCCTTCAACCACATATTCCGCAGGAACATTCACAACAAATGGATCTCCTAGTTCAGAATAGTCTCCTCCAAAGTCTGAATATAGTTTGAATGTCTCCTCACTCTCTTGGCTGTTATCGATCCTGAGATAGTCTGTCCAATGATCGCTTGAATAAGATGTTACCTTTAAATCAGATATGACGACTCCATCCGGGATTGGGACTATTCCCTCGCATGTATCATTATTATTGAAAGCTTCACTCCACTGGGTGATCGAGATCTCTCCATAAGTTGACATATTATCAGGATTATACTGATATTCGATATATGAGTCGGGATAGACTATCATTCCAGTGAAGTTGCCTGCTGCTACTGCCGTCTGGCTTTGGAAGCTGACATTCACTATCTGCGAGGCAATGTCAAGAAGTATGTCTTGCACACCCTCGGATTCAGTATACTCATAGTATTCACCACCAGTCAGATTAGTCATATTATCCGCCATTATACGATTCGAACATAGACCTGAAGCCTTATTGATGTAATAGAATGAAATATCATTTGCGATAAGATCGTCGGTCATATCCATTACGTATTTCGGTCCAAGATTGCATGCTAAGTCGTTTCCACAGTCTATTGCATGCGGGGCTGCATCAGTGATCATAATGTTAAACCTGTTGACATCAGTCCTATATCCAAGTGCAATAGACTCGTTTATCGCCCTAAGATGTGATTCAGGTAAGTCTGCTCCCCCTGATGCTGTAAGACTATTGACAACACTCCTATAGGCAACAACATCGGATGTAAAAGGCTCGTTCATACTACTTGCCATCGTAGTCCAATCTACTGAGGGACTTGCACTACCATCAGAAGTCATAATAATCCGTTGTTCGATATATCTTCCATCAAGAGTGTTTGATATATCTGAGAACCAGTCACTCCATACGACCGAGTCATTAGATGTTCTAAACTCGAATGATACGTCAGTATTTACTGGTTCGATATATGAGCTGTTGAAAAGATCCCAGTCTATGATTTGGCCCGCATCTTTCTGCACAACCGACATCCCATGTTCATAAACCGGTGGAGCTAGGATGTAGGTTGTGAAATACAAGTCATAATAATTATAAGCCCACCACCATCCCCCAGCATTATTGCTATAATACATCAATCCTGGATAGGGTGCTGTAGGCCATTGATATTCCTCTAAAATCCTATAATTATTCCAGTAAGATCCACCAAATCCTTGGACAA
The DNA here is from genome assembly GCA_964423225.1 of uncultured archaeon. Taxonomy (GTDB): domain Archaea; phylum Altiarchaeota; class Altiarchaeia; order IMC4; family SCGC-AAA252-I15; genus CAYREE01. The sequence continues at coordinate 15,767 of CAYREE010000007.1, forward strand.
AAGCTGTTATCGCATATTCTGTGCCTGCAGTAAGCCTTGGCGGATTACTGAATGTAAACTCGTAATCCTGGAATGATCCAGTCGCAATATCCGATCGTTGTGCAGTCGCAAGTATGGTTGTCCCTGGGTGTCCGCCACTTGTATCTCTTATCTGAACAACCATTGCTGGCGGATTACCATATCGTCTGAAGCCTAACATAACCTTTGTAAGGTTTCCAGTCAGTGATGGAGTGAATATCTCGGAAAACATCCTGTTCCCAAAAACGTAAAAACTTCCATCATATGAGCTTTGTGACTGGTCTTCCCTTTCTACTGGTGGGCCAGTGGTTGTCTGAAGTGATATTGCTCCTGATTCAACTGTGATATTCATGAGTGATCCAGAATTCCAATCCTCATCAGTGTCCACAGAGACAGAGTTTGATGCGAAAGAATGGATAAGGAATGGGAAATCACCCCCGCCACCACAATCCACTGCGGGTAGTCCTTGTATTCGACTAATGCAAGCCTAAAATCAATCGAGCTTGCACCAAGAAGCTCGGTAAAATCCTGTATGATGGAATATACATCGCTTATCTCATCTGACATGCTTCCAGTGGAATCTATTAAGAATACAATATCTGCTGCTCCGCCACCAGCCACCAGGGCGAACTCTCGTGTACCCCATCTAACTGGGATAGTCTTCTTGCTCAAGTCCTGGTAGACTAGACCTGAAGCCTGCAATTCCGCGTCAGAGATAGATAACTCTTGGTCTGACTCATTGCTCGAAGAATTGAATATCATAATCTCTCCGACATTCAAGAAGGTCGAGTAATTACTCTTATAATGCAGGTATGCGCTAAGATTGTCAAGCGAACCTGGAATGTACATAGAATCATATATGTTGATAAGACCGTTTACTCCAGGAAAATAATACCTTCCAACCTTTTCAGTCACATCAGTATCCATAAGCGATGTATTATAAGTGACCCTCAAGTATCCACCACCAATATACTCTCTAGTGACATTATTGGTTGAGAACATAAGATCAATCTTATTATCACCTGAGCTGAACAATCCAAGAAAAGCCCCATTTATACATCCTGCAGGACCTTTTATAGTAGCCTCCATCCCACTTCCTGAAGGTGTGAATGTACCAACATTATTATCGTTTACATATGCGTCAAAACTGCTTGGAGTATTCAATTCAAAACATGCCTGGCTGACAGTTGCATCGAATGGAATGTCTCTAACATATGATGTGATGTTTCCCTGGCCAATATATCCGCCAAAATACAGGTAAGTAGACGTCTCTTTCTCCTTGATATTGGTTAAGAATGCTCTAGCAACATATCCTCTCGTTGGAAGTCCCTTACCATATCCTACTAAGAGTCTGGTTGCATGGGTTTTCACCATAGCAGATTCAGGATCTTTTCCCCTAGTATTATTCACTATCTCTTCACCATCGATTGTTAGGCTATAGCCGATGCTTTCAGGAATCAGTTCGTCGAGATACTGTCTGGAGATATCTGTTGCATTGATAAAATCAGGGGATGATCGGTTTCCATCGGCGGCCGCCCAGAATTCTCCAATATCATCTAAGACTCCCTTCTTGTTCAGAACGTCGAAAACGTCTTCTGAAAAATAATGCAGTCTTGTGAAAGAGATGTCGCTTGGACTTGATCCAGTATATTTCAATCCTACTACTGCAGTGAATATAGTTAGGGTTATGAATAATGAAAATACTGCGTCTATGAATATGCTATATCCTTTGTCACCCATCTATTCCTCCCTCCAAACTGTCAGATACAAATGCACTATCTCGTTTTCGAGTATAGCGGTCCTACCGATAGTAACTTTTCTCGTCTCATTGACTGCTGGTCGACCGCCAAATATCATAGTCTCATTGATCATTACTGTAGACTTGTTCATGTATGTGATATTAAAAAAGAATTCATAATTCGATAATCCAAGCAGATTCCTATGGCATTCATAATTCGGATCGCCTTCACAATAAGAGTTGTTAGACGTGCTAATTAACTCGGTGAAAGACAAAACCTTATCCCTTAAGAGAATCCTGCTTTCATTTGCAAGGCCTACAGAGTAAATATTGCTGAGGTTTTCATACCAGTTGTTGGGGCTGCCCGGAGTCCGGATTATCTGTTCTGCAGCATCGGTTGCCTTTTCATTGAGGCTGAATTGTATGTCCGAATCCAATACTCCTCTTGTAGTGCTATTCCAGAGGTAAATCACCATGCTTAAAACCACTATGAAGATCATGTATGCTATGATGAATTCCCCGCTGAAGACCTGGCCTTTTTTCATTGTTTTTTTCCCTAGCATTTTGAATCGGGTTCGATAAAGCTTATCGAATTTATGAATTGTATCGTGTTGTTCGCATCGTATTCGGGTATGTCTGATCGTACGATCATTGTTGTTAGAAGATATTGTCCGCTCCCATATGATCCGAAGTCTGCTTGTATGAAGTGTGCGATAGACATGTTTCCTTCTTTGATGCCTAAGCTTGTATAATCCGTAGACCATCCAGTATATTGTCCGCCTGTGACTAGGGCGTCTGGATTAATATTATTTGGATATTGAAAGAGAGATCCTGCATTCACTGTCTCGTCAATGTCTTCATCAAGTGCTGTGTATAAGTTGATATTGCCTGGTAGCCAGTCTGAATTCCATGATGCACTGTCCTGTAGACTTGATACTACATATCCCCCCTCTTGAACATATTGTTTTATCGCGTCTTCTGCAGCAACATCTAGGGTATAGCTTAT
>CAYREE010000007.1:18545-34162 GCA_964423225.1 uncultured archaeon
GATTTGTAGCCAAGCCATAGGATATCATATTTTCTAAGGTTGTTTATCCTTATGTCTTGTACATCGGATGTTATGTCCACGTGTAACTTACAGTCTTGTGAAATACTGTCAAGTAATGTGCTATCACTGCCATCAGATCCTTCATATGCTAGGATACTCACTTTTCCGCATATCTGTTTGATCTTTATCAGCCCATTATCATTCATAATGCAATTTCTATTATTTGCACCTTTTTCTAATTCTAGGAGGGTTACGTTAGCTGATATCAGATGTGTTGTGTAAGGTGATAGTCTATGATCCCAGCTTATGTGTAACATATTGCCGTATATGCTGACATTATAATCGTAAAATCCTCTTATCCTTGATGGGATGCTAAAATATTTGTAGTATCCTGGACCTTGTTCACTCACAGTGTTAATATTGTCCTTGATGCTCTCGCCAATCCGCTTCACATCCATATATACTTTTATCTCTGCGCTTTCACTTGTCTTATCATAAGCGAGGATCACTATTATCGCAAAAGTGAGGATGAGGAAGCCTAAGCTGATAATTAGTTCGATACTCGTCTGCCCCTTTTTATTAGAATCAAGATTGCAATACCCAGACATCTTTTAATAGTATTTTATTATAGTTATAATTAATGATCAAAATCAGAAAGAATGCGATATCTCTAATTATAACATTAACAATCCTCCTCTTGGTTCCCATGGATGTTACTAGCGAAGCTAGTGAATGGCATAGCTTTAGAAAGGATATTACTGGCAGTGGATATGTTCCAAAAACATCAAACCTTGAATTAACTTCATTTAAACCCCTCTGGACTTATCAACTAGGCGGAGCAATCAGAACAATCCCTGTGACAGCCGACCTTGATGGAGACGGTAACCTTGAGGTTGTTATTGCATCATCTCCTGGCGGCATAACTGCTCTAGATGCATCTGGAAATCTTTTATGGAACTTTCATTTATCAAAAGCGATACGATCTACTCCTACCGTAATGGATATAAATGAGGATCTATTGCCTGAAATAATCTTTGGGGCAGATGATGGAATTCTTCGTGTATTGAATTCAACAGGCGACCTTATCTGGGAATTCATTACTGGAGGAAATATTAGATCATCTCCTCTCGTCGTCCATCTTGATGATTTTCCAAAGCCTGAAATAGTCTTTGGCTCAATGGATGAAAAAGTATATTGTCTAAATTCTAAGGGAGTTGAATTATGGTCTTTTGCAACAGGTGATCCGGTTGTGAGTATGCCTGTTGTCGTAGATCTTGATTCAGATGGAGATTATGAAGTTGTTGTCGGATCAATGGATAACGTTTTACACATATTAAAGAGTCCACCCTCAAAAAAATGGGCGTATCTAACTAATGAAGACATTATTCACACAACTGTTATTGATCCATATGATAATATTTATGTTCCATCTGGAAAGAAGTTCATTAAACTCCACTATACTGAATACACAACCTCGACAGGCGTATCTATGTCAGGCCTCTCTCAGATATGGGTTTACAATACGACTTATGAAATTACTACTTCCCCTTCCTTAGGGTATATAGATGATGATAGTGAAGTTGACTTGGTCTTTGGTGCTGGGAAGGAGTTGATTGCTTTAAAGGCTGATGGAGAGCGTCTTTTCCGTTATTCAGTAAGCAAGAGAATAAGATCGTCGCCAGCAGTCGCTGATATAGATGGGGATGATATTGATGACATAGTGTTTGGTACGCAAGATGGTACATTATTCATTATTAATTATCCAGGAAGGAAAAAATGGATGTATAGTCTTGACTGCATTTTAGATTCATCACCTTCTATCAGTGATCTGAATGGTGATTCATCTTTTGAAGTACTCATCGGTTGTAAGAATGGGCAATTATTTGTCTTTGGAGGATTGTCCAACCTTAGGAAAGCCGAGGCGATAAAACTCTATGATTTGTCTTTAAGCATGCTTGATATTGGAGATATTGCTGGGGCTGAAGACTATATTGTTGAAGCCAGGAAGGAATTCTCGGAAATTGGAGAGACACTATGGGTAGTCAAATGCAATAATCTGATATTGAATATCAATGGGTATGAATGGCTTTCCAAGGCTAGGATGGCATTTGATGATGGGGATTTGATTGGGTCGAGGAATCATCTTAACCAGGCACTGCATGTTTTCATATTGGGTAATGATAGTGATGGTCTTTCAAAAGTCAAGGATTTTTCAAACAATGTGGATGCTGATCTCTATCTCTTAGAGTCAAAGTATCTTTTTGATGAGCGTAATTATAAGAATGCGAGTGCTTATGCGAATGCCGCAAAAATGTATTATGAGTTGCGTGGTGATCTGGTCGGGATGGCTGAGGCTGATAAGATGGTTAATGCCTCCTTGATAGCTGTCCAAGCAATCTCTCTTTTTGAGGCTGGTCAAAAGGCGATGTTGGATGGGGAGTATGAGAAGTCTGGAAAACTCCTTGATGAAGCGCGTGTTTTGCTTGAAGTAATAAATGATACTGACGGATTGCGTAGTTTATCTATGTTGTCTCCTTCTGTCAATGCATTTGAAACTTATAGTGTTGCATTGGATCTTTTTTATCATGGTGAGTTCGAGCGGTCTATGAAGTATGCTGAGAAGTCTGTGAATCTTTTTAATGATCTTGGATTGGTGAATGATAGTTATCAGTCTAAAGCGCTTATAAGCAGGTTGGTTGTTGCTATTGATGCTGAAAGGATGATTAATAATGCTATCCTCATGATTAATGCTTCTGAGTATGATGCTGCTTATGAGTATTCGAAAGAAGCATACCGACTCTTTAACTATTCTGATATTCCTTATGGGAAGCAGAATGCTTTGATAATCATGAATGTTTCTAAGACGAGGATGGATCAACAGCATTCAAACTTTTTTAAATACCTTTTTGTCAATCTATTCCCCATTACACTATTGATTCTTGGCGTTTTTGTCCTTTCAACAATAATATATCGGATCTATGATCATCGGATAAGAGCTGTTCGTGATGAGGATTCTCCAGATAAGGATTATTAGCGTTTTATTTATCGAATATTGTCATATCATTTTATAACATGATATCTATCATAATCCCTGTACTGGATGAAGCTGATAATCTTTCATCATTGATCCCTGATATTTATGCTAGACTATCTGATCTTGACATCCAGGTCATTCTTGTTGATGGGGGAAGTACTGATGGGACAGTGGATATTGTCCGTGATTTAAGCTCTAGATATTCGTCACTGGTTTTCTCCCTTCAAAGCAAGAATGGGTTTGCAAATGCTTTGGTGGAGGGTATTCGTTCTTCGAAGGGATCTGTTATCGTGACAATGGATGCTGAAAATCACGAGCCAGATGAGGTATCTAACATGGTTAATATGGTGGAAAGTGGTTTTGATGTTGTTATTGCATCCAGGTTTAATGAGGAATCACATGTGGATTTACAGGAGAATCGATTTTTGATGTCTGGGATTGCCAATAGTTTCTCGCGACTTTTATTTCGTCTCCCAATTAAAGACACTTCTAGTGGTTTTAGGGCTTATAACGGCGAGTCTTTACGTAAAGTTGTTTCAAAGGATCATACTACCCGATATTTTGCCATACAGGTCGAGCTTTTATTTCGCATTGTCCAGTCGGGAGGTAGGGTGTGTGAGGTTCCAATGCATTATAAAAAAAGGGATAAGGGAAGTAGTAAATTCAGTTTTATTCCTGCTTTGATAGATGCGATTCGTCTTGTTAGAATAGCCTTATTAGACTAGATGAGTTATTTTATTTTTTTATCTGTTTTTCCACCATATGGGATGAATGTTTTTTTCTTGCATTTATTACAGGTTATCTCGATTCGTTTATGCATTGAATTGAGCCTTCTTGCAGAGTTTTTTGAGGTTAAATACGCCTTGCAGTGTTTGCATATCCTCTTTTTTTCATCCTGTGTGAATGGTAGGTTATATCGTTTTGATAGTCTGAAAGCGCTCTGTATATGTTCATCTGCTTTATCCTGCTTATTTTCAGCCGCTTGGATCTCTGCCTGTTGAAATAGTATTTTTACGCGTTCTTTAACGATTCTTACCTCTTTTTTCTTGTCTCGTCGTTTAGCCACTTTATTTATGTATAGATTCAGCGTATTATAACATATGGAGACTTTAAAGCAATCGAATGGCGTGTTTTCAAAGTCTAGGAATGCATCTGAATCCATTGGTTTAAAAGATGTTATTTCCAGGTGTGGATTGATGATGGATCGTGATAATTCTAGATACTCTTCGGAAAAAGCTTTGTCTATTGTTGGGGGTGTTCTCTAGGATGGATACTAATGTTTCTAGTAGGACTCTTGAATTGATCGACAAGTTTTCAGCCAGGCTTGATTCAATGTCCTTCACTTCTACTGGTTTGCCTGGTAAAGATGAGGTATTATTAATCAATGAAGTCTGGAATTCGTTATCTATCCAGGAAAAAAAGGGTATCTGCGATAATGTTAGGAAGGATATGAGTCAAGGAAGGTCTGAGATTGAAGGTAATCTACCTGATGTAACCCCTTATGCGATGCGGATAACATTGAAATATCTTTTAGATATGCGGGAAAAGAATAGTTCTTAAGCTTGCCAGTCTATTTTGTCAGATTTCTTGTATTTTTATCCATTAATATTGTATCTTCGAATCTCACACCAAATTTTTCTGGCAAGTATATTCCGGGTTCAATCGTGAATACCATGTTATTCTGGATCTTGTATCTGCTATTGGGTGTAAGACTTGGTTTTTCATGGATTTCTAATCCTACTCCATGTCCTGGCAGATGGTATTGTTTATAATCCTTTTTCGAAAATTTTTCTTTGATTATATTGTATACTTGTCCACACGTCATCCCTTTTTTAATCTCGTCTATAGTCTCTAATTCAACTTGTTTTATGAATCCGAGAGCTTCTTTTTCCTGTCTTGTCGGATTGACTGCGAAAGTCCGGGTCATGTCTGAATAATAATTTTCATATACTGCTCCAAGATCGACAACTACTAGTCCCCTACCAATCTTTTTCATGCTAGCCTTGGCATGGATGTCTGCACTGGTTTTTCCAGATGATAATAGCATTCCTCCACCAAAAGGCGGTTTCATTGATCCACGCTTCCTTAAAACAGATTCTATCTCGCCTACAGCTTCGAGTTCACGCATCCCTTCATAAACGCATTCTTCAGCCTTCTTCATGCCTTTTTTAGCTATTTTACACGATTTTATTATCTGTTCGATCTCGTATTTGCTTTTTATTGATCTTACTTCCTGCATTACATCATTGTAAACTATTTTTTTATTCAGCGTCTTTTTGATGTATTGGGCATAATCAAGGCTAATACTATCTACAGTGATCTTGCGTAGTTTTTTCCCATATAGATAGTTTTTTATTGAATCTTTCTTGTATTCTCTTACTTCCAAAGGGTATTTCTTATCCTCATATAATCTTGAATAAAGTTTGTTGTATGGTTCTTTAACCCATATAACCGATTCTTCAGGGGTTATCATTATCCTCCCGGTCCTTGCCCCACTCAAATATAGGATGTCTTCTTCCTTTGCGAGAAATAATATTTTAATCTTTTTTTGTCTCAACTCATGTTGTACTTTCACAACCCTTTTTTTAAGATCTTTTATCGGAATCATAGGCGTAACTTATTCTCTATTATCGCTTAAAACAATATCACCTATTTTTTTATCTGAAATGTATGATAATTAATACTTGATATGGATTCGAAACCAGGTTCCACGAAGAAACGGGAGAAGCCGTTTGAGATTTCTTTAACTACTTATCTCTTGTTGATGAGTTTTTTCACTGTTGGACTTCTTTATCATAGTGCGACATCTTCGAATGGACCGAGGGGCAAGTTCGCAGATATTGGTTCCTCTTCTCTACCTGAGGATATGAGTATGACTGATGCATTTAATTCCTATGAGAATCCAGTACCTGATACGCCTATCTCTAGTTCTACTGTCACTTCGTCTACTGATACCTCTGGCACTTCTGTTTCAACTACTACGACGGCTACTGATACTTCTGATACTTCTGATACTTCTGTTTCAACTACTACTACTACCACGGACACTTCTCTTGGGTCTAGTTCCTCTTCTTCATCGTCTTCAAGCTCATCTTCTTCGTCGTCTTCAAGCACATCTACTTCATCGTCTTCAAGCTCATCTACATTATGCGGTCCTGAGGATGAGGGACAATCATGTGCGCTGGACGGCTCTTATTGCTCTGTCTGTGATGAGAACCAGGTTTGCGTCAAAGGGACTGATGGTTCTTATTGTGGTGATAGGGGATGTAAGACCTGTTATGATGGGGAATGCCAAGATTTTGTGGCTGCTGGTTCTTACTGTAAGAAAGGCCCGGATTTCGTGGATGATCTTGAGTGCGGAGAATGCCTTGGACAGGGGAATTGTCTTTTAGATATGCAGGGGACAGTATGTGATGCTGAAAACTGCCTGGTCTGTGGCTGGGATGGTATGTGTGACGATCCAGTCGATGACTATGATATGCTGATCTGTGATCTTCCCAACTGTAAGATATGTGTTGGAGGATCTTGTACAGGTTCTGCACCAGACGGGACGCAATGCGGTGTCGGATCCTGTATGACCTGCCAGGACGGATATTGTGATGACCAATACATTGAGGGTGATTCATGCGCATCTGATGGGAGTGTCTGTGCGACCTGTGATGCTAATGGTAATTGTATTTCATTGGGTGAGGGCGGTGACTGCTCGAATGACGGTCATCCGCAATGCGCATCATGTAATTCAGAGGATTCCTGCGATTATCATAACAGTGCTAGTTGTGCTAGTGATGATAGCATTTGTGCTTCCTGTATCGAGGGAAATTGCATGACTGATGGTATGGATGGTGTGTTCTGCCATTCAGATATTAATCGCTGCCAAACTTGTCAGAGCGGTTTATGTAAGGCTGCTTCTGAAGGTGAATATTGTGGTGGAAATGGTGGGGCAAACTGTAAAAAATGCATTGGAGGATACTGTAGCGATCTTGAAAACTGTAGGGTAGACTCTGATAATTGTGGCCGTTGCGAGCTTGATGAGACTTGGGCGGGAGGATGTGTTGCCGGATGTAGGAGCTGTCAGAAATGCGATCTAGGCGTCATAGATCCAAAGACAATGATTGCTGGGGTATGCGTGGATAAATGCACTCCACAATATGGTGAATATTGTAAGCAATGCCTTGTCACACCGGATAATCCAGATGGTGTCTGTTATAGTATATGTTTTGACTGTATGCATTGTGATAATATTTATGATTCATGTGTGGATGATTGTCCTGGAAGAACTGATTCCTGTTATTGTGGTTTTGCTGGTTGTCAACCATGTATTGAAACTGAAGTTTGTTCGGTCGATATAGGAGTTCCTTCTTGCGAGGAAGATATAGTAGCATAAAAGAGAAAATAAAGAAATAAAGGGATTTATCTTATCCCTTTTTTTATCCTACTTTCGGCAGGTTTTCAAGGCTTTGTTTTATGAGTTTTTCTGGGTATTCATAGTCTATTAGGTTGCCTTGCAGGTATGCGTCGTAGGAGCTGAGGTCGAAGTGGCCGTGGCCGCTGTTGTTGAAGACTATGATTTTTTCTTCTCCGTATTTCTTGCAGTCTTCTGCGGCTTTGATAGCTGCTTTTACAGCGTGTGCTGCTTCTGGGGCTACGATGAATCCTTCTGTTTCTGCAAATAGTTTGGCTGCGTCAAAGACTTCGTTCTGATAGAATGCTTTTGCTTTGATTAGTTTCTCTTCTACTAACAGGCTTAGTTGTGGTGCATCTCCATGGTATCTTAGTCCTCCAGCATGGATTGGTTCTGGTATGAAATCGTGGCCTAATGTATACATTTTAACTGCGGGTGCCATTTTAGCAGTGTCGCCGTAGTCGTATGCGTATCTTCCCTTTGTTAGAGTTGGGCAGGCTGTTGGTTCTGCAGCGATGATTTCCACGTCTTCATTGTCGCCTTTTATCTTGTCGCGTACGAATGGGAATGCCATGCCTGAAAAGTTGCTTCCTCCACCGCAGCATCCTATCACTATGTTTGCCTTATCTTCGCCTGCTTTCTTCAACTGTTCCTGTGTTTCTAATCCGATAATGGATTGATGTGTGCATACATGGTTTAGTACGCTTCCCAGACTGTAGTGTGTGTTGTCATGGGTTGCCGCGTCTTCGACTGCCTCGCTTATCGCTATACCCAGGCTTCCAGGACACTTCGGATCCTTTTCAAGTATTCCCCTTCCAGCGTTTGTCAGGTCGCTTGGACTTGGCTCTACCTTGGCGCCCCAGGTTTCCATGAGTATCCTCCTATAAGGCTTTTGCTCATAACTGCATTTCACCATATAGACCATGCATTCCAGATCGAAGATCTTTGATGCGTAAGCTAGGCTGGAACCCCATTGTCCTGCACCTGTCTCTGTTGCAAGCCGTTCAATACCCTCTTTCATATTGTAGTACGCTTGGGCTACTGCTGTATTGGGCTTATGGCTTCCCGGTGGGGAGACACCCTCCCATTTATAGTATATCCTTGCGGGAGTCTTCAATTTCTTCTCAAGTCTAACTGCTCGATAAAGCGGACTCGGTCTCCATATCCTATAGACTTCCCTGACTTCGTCGGGTATGTCAATAAATGGTTCTGCACTCATCTCCTGCTTTATTAGTTCCATTGGAAATAATGGTGCTAGGTCCTCTGGCCCGATGGGCTCGAGTGTGGCAGGATGCAGTGGCGGGTCAAGCGGTCTTGGAAGATCTGCATTGATGTTATACCATTTTTTAGGTATCTCGTTTTCGTCTAGAAGTATCTTAGTGTCTGTCATAATCATACACCACCCATATTTTTTTTTTTATTATGAATATTTTTGTTCGAATCAAATATTTGATTCAAGGAGTTTAAAACTTAGATAATCCAATTCAAGACTATTTTTTTATCTTTTCTATTTCTGGGAACTTTTCTGAGAATATCCTCGTGTATTCACTCCACTTCCAATCCCAGGCAGAATCAATAGCAGACTTTATCTCAGAGATCCCTGTATTTGTCTTCTCCATGAGTTCTGATAGCCTTATATTCTCTCCATCACCCTTGATGAATTGGATGTCAAGTAGTTTTCCTTCTATAGGATCTTCTCCATCAAGCGGCTTCACACAAATTCGATAATTAGTATCTCGTGCCGGATTCTCTAGGCTTACATACAAGATTGGCCAATTGCCTGCATTCTCGTTTATCACTGGATGATTCAAGTATTTGTCATTCAATAAGTCGTATAGGTTCCTATCTTTTGCTAGTAGGACTAAATATCTTGCCACATCCCGGAATCTAATCAGGAACATGTTTTCAGGATTATATTTTGAGACAAGCTTTTGGTATCTTGGACCCATTTTCGCTGATATCATCTGTCGTTTCCTGTCATGTATGACAGACTCTAATATGGGTCGGGTGAATCCGAAGGATGCAAGCATATTCGCGCTTTTTTGGATGATATTCTCATATGATACTCCTTCAATACCATCAAATTCATCAGCCACCTTTTTCTCCTCTGATTTCGGAAGTATGATAGAGACCTCATTGATTGGTTCATTGATATGTGCTTTTATCCTTATCTCACACCATTCCTGTTCATTATCAGTCTTTTCTATCCTAATCATCCCATTGGCTGGATTATCCTTTAGAAGGGAGTTTAACACTGGATCATAGACTAGTTCAGTGGTTAGAAAAGTTATTATCTCATCTTCTGTAATGAAGAATCCCTGTTGGTCTACTCCCCCGTCTTCTGATTCAGTTGCTGTCATGCACTAATACCCCCCTTATCATCAACTGTTGTTTGAGGATTCAACTATTTGAACAATCAGTTAAAAGGCTGTCTATTGGTTGGGTTACTTATCGTTATTGGGGGTTATACGTGAAATCCCTATCCTTTCATGCTGTTTAGCAGACATATCTTTGATCCATTGGTTTGCATCTGCGGGTGCCATTACGGTTGACAGATGTTCTCCAAGTATTTCTCCATCACCCCTGTATATATGTGAGAGCCGTTCATTTCCAATTGTTTTAAATGCATGGTTGACAACCCGGCAATACAGGCCTGTTTCCGGGGCATGATCATCCTTATTCTTCCTTGCGAGATCTATCATAGTGTCGAATATTACCCTTGTTTCTTCTATTGTGGGATCCCTCCATTGTGCCCCGATATATTCAGAATCCCATCGGCCTCCTTTTTCATGGACGAAGAACCTTGCATATTGACCATCATCCTTTGATACGCCCATGATTGTCTCAGTTCCAGGGCGTGTGAAATAGAATGATTCTGTTGTCAAGTCGACTGTTGGAATCGTCTTCTTCCTCTCGTCATCATTTCTTTTTTTTGCGGCAGTAAGCATTGTTTCCAGCATGGTCTTCTCATCTGATTCACCTACTATTTGAGCAACTTGTTGATGTATCTCTCTCGTTATCATCTCCCTTTCCCCGGTATTCGCCCTATACCATTTGGCTCCCCGTTGGGTCATGAAGTTAGCTCTACCTCGTGGATCAAGAGTCACCTCCACTGCATATACGTCTGTTCTTAAACTTCCTGACTGTGACCATCTAAATCGTTTTTCCTTAAGTTCTAAGGTGCTTTTTCCTCTGTCATCTATTGCATCAGTGTCAATCTGACCTAGTTTCCCGGTCATATTATCTAAAAACTTTAATTTTTCGCGCCAATGTGGGACTCCCATATCCAGATCTTCTCCTCCACTATAGCCTCTAACAACACAATCATGGGTTTCCCGGACTGCTTTAGTAGACAAGTCGATCATGTCTCTAGTTGGGCATATTGGATCTCCATAGATATTCCTAAACCATATAAATCCTGCGTCATTATCTAGGTTATGGACTTGCGGAGTCTCTGCGAGTCTCTGTCTTGCAGGAGTATCCAGTCTAGAATTGTCTATGGCTACCATTGTGATTCCATTACCATAGTCGTATGAATACTTCATATTGGATTCATATTGATTGTCTCCAATAGACATACTATTGTATCTAACCTCTTCGGGATCGTCTTCAGCCCTTCTGAGCCTGTTTAGATCAGTGTTGAATTGTGAGAAATCTTGGTCTCCAAACACTTTTGGAGGTATGACTTCAGCAATGTCTGGTGTCAAACCCCTGAATTCAACCCTCCTTAACACTGTCATTTTAAGTTATATTATCTAGGCTTGACAGGCATAAAACCTTGTTCACTGTTTTTTTAATCCAGGTTTACAATATATTCCAATTACCCTTAGAGGTGTTATGATGATTTGTGAAAGTTGTGGTATGCCAATGGACGATCCCTCTGATTTCGGGGGAGGGAAAACCGATAACAAATACTGTATTCACTGCTGTGACGAGGCCGGAACATTAAAGAGCCGGGAGGAAGTGAGGTCAGGTATGATACAGTTTTTAATGAGTCCTGATGGAGAAGAACAGTTCGGGGAGAAAGTCGAGTCTCAAGAAGAAGCGTCTGTGATTGTTGATGAGATCATGGATACTATGCCTGCTTGGGGCGCTAAAAGCGAGCCGGATCAGCCTCCAGCAGAAGCACCGCCAGCACCACCTGTACAGGAACCAGCACAGGAGCAGCCGCCAGCGGACCAGCCCCCACAAGAAGGACAATAAAACTTGTAAAATATAATAATTTTATATTTTACAAATTATTCTTTTTATTTTAATGTTTTTACTTTCAATGATCTCACATATTCTTTGGTCTGTCCAATAGCATCATTCTCGACACTCTTGACTATTGCACTTCCAACAATCACTGCGTCAGCTCCATAACCTATTATCTCTTTTATATGATCTGGTTTGGATACTCCAAATCCGACAGCCAGGGGTAACTGAGTCATCTTCCTAACTCGTTTGACCAAGGGCTTTAACTTCTCTGATATCTCGGATCTGGCCCCGGTTGTCCCTAACAATGCGACTATATACACGAAGCCACTCGCCTCTTTTAAAATCAGGTCTAGTCTTTTTTCAGTCGTAGTCTCAGCAACAAGGAAAATAAAATCTACGTTATTTGCCCTGCAGGAAGCAAGGAGTTCTCCTGCCTCTTCAACAGGCAGGTCAGGGATAATAATTCCTGTAACACCTGTCTCACAACATTTTTTCGCGAACTTGTCTAATCCATATTGTAGGACTAGATTGTAATATGTCAGACAGACGAGGGGCACATCATATTTCTCGCAGAGTTTACCTGTGAGTTCAAAGTATTTGTCAGTATTCATGCCAGAGTTAAGCGCCCTTGTTCCAGCAGCCTGGATGGTGGGTCCATCTGCGATAGGATCTGAGAATGGAAGCCCGATCTCGAGAATATCTGCGCCAGACTCTATTACTTCAGATGCGATCCTATATGACTTTTCAAAATCAGGGTCGCCGGCAACGACAAATCCTATCAATGCTTTCTCCCCTTTCTTTTCGAGTTCTGAAAACTTATCTGCTAGTATCATAGTTTTACCCCGAAATATTCTGCGATAGTGTGAACATCCTTATCTCCTCGGCCTGACAGGTTGACTACTACAATATCGTCTTTCTTGAACCGATCTTTATTTTTTATTACATAGGCTAATGCATGCGCAGATTCTAATGCTGGTAATATACCTTCTTTCTCACATAATCTCTTTACAGCATCCATTGTCTCATCATCTGTTGCCGATGAAACCTCTACTCTACCAGATTCCTTGAGGTCGGATAATTGCGGTCCAACTGAGGGATAGTCTAAGCCTGCTGAAATGCTGTGGGATATCTGTACTTGACCGTATTTGTCTTGTAATAGTTTGCTGCACATACCATGTAGTACACCATCAGTTCCTTTGGATAATGTTGCACCATGCTCTTTCGTGTCTATACCTTTCCCAGCAGCCTCTACTCCAATCAGTTTTACCTCGGTGTCGATAAAGTCTGCGAATGCTCCCATGGCATTGGAACCACCACCAACACAGGCGATAACAGCGTCAGGAAGCCTACCTTCTTTCTCTAATATCTGTTCCTTTATCTCTTGGCCAATGATTCTCTGAAATTCCCTCACTATCATCGGATATGGGTGTGGTCCGACTACCGAGCCTATACAGTAGAATGTATCCTCTACATTCGCCAACCAATCCCTCATAGCCTCGTTAATAGCATCTTTTAACGTCTGTGATCCTGATAAAACCTCGATTACACGGGCGTCCATAAGCTCCATTCGAAACACATTCAACCGTTGTCTTTCAGTATCTTCCTTGCCCATATATACTTCACATGAAAGCCCAAGGCATGCAGCCGCGATCGCGGTTGCAACACCGTGCTGGCCTGCCCCAGTCTCTGCGATTATCCGTTTTTTACCCATCTTCTTGGCCAATAGTACTTGTCCTAGAGTATTGTTGAGTTTGTGGGCACCACCATGGACAAGATCCTCTCTCTTCAAATATAGTTTGAATCCTAGTTCTTCAGAAATGTTTTTAACATGGTATAGTGTTGTTGGCCTGCCCCCGAATTCTTTGAGGTAATATTCTAGTTCTTTCTGGAATGTCTCGTCATTACTTGCCTTTTCGAACTCTTCTTCAAGCTCGGTAAGTGCTGGCATCAGTATTTCTGGAGCGTATTGTCCACCGTATTTCCCGAATTTACTTTTGTCTTTTTTCATCGACATTCCTTATGAGTTTTTTAACTTTTTTAGGGTCTTTTATTCCTGGGGATGATTCTACCCCGCTTGAGACATCTACTGCGTAAGGATTTACCTTATCTATTGCGTCTCCGACATTATCTGGGTTTAGTCCGCCTGAAAGTATTAGTGGCTTGTCTATCTCCTCTTCTATCTTTAAATCGATATCCCAGTCATGTATTTTTCCTGTTCCACCGACTTGTTCGCCGATCTTTGTGTCGGTTAATATCATATCTGCATGTTCTGTGATTGATCTTATATATTCCATGTCTGGTTTTTCCTGGATATGAATTGCCTTGATGATATATGCATTAATGGATTCTTTTAATTCTTTTATGAACTCGGGAGTCTCATCACCATGTAATTGTATGCCATTGGGCTCTATTTCATCAACGATGTTAACCACATCATCGATTTTGTCTGGCATTAATACTGTGATAAAGGTATGTGAGCGATCTTTGACTGCTTCTTTGATCTCCAATGCTTTCTCGACTGTTATCTTTCTTGGGGTTTCTACTGGAACATCAATTATCACTCCTAATGCGTCTGCCCCAGCATCCAAGACCATCAACGCATCATCTGTATTCGCGATCCCGCAGACTTTAACCAACATCTTTAAGCTCCCTTATCTTCTCTGATAAGTCTGGTGTTTTCATTATTGATGTGCCGACAAGGATCGCGCTTGCACCCGCTTCAGCCATCCTAAAAGCATCTTCACCATTATGTATCCCACTTTCAGCCACCTTTATCCTATCATTGGGTATCAATGGCGAGATATATTCAAATGTCTTCAAGTCGATTTTTAATGATACTAGATCCCTGTTGTTGATTCCGATAAGCTTTGCACCAGAGTCTATTGCATTGTCAAGTTCTTTGATATCATGGATCTCAACGAGGCATTCGAGTCCTATCCTATGTGCTTCATCCACAAAATCCTTTGTGTTCTCCTCAAGCAATCCGACGATCAATAATACTGCGTCAGCCCCGTAGGTTACTGTCTCATATAACTGGTGTTTGTCTGTTATGAAGTCCTTTCTTAAAACTGGGATTTTTACGGTCTGACTCACCGATCTTAAATCCTCTAGGCTTCCGCCAAAATATTTTTCATCAGTCAAGACTGATATTGCATTGGCGCCTGCCTCCTCCATCTCTCGCGCGGCTGTAACCGGATCAAGTGATCTAAGCAGTCCTTGACTTGGGCTTTTCTTCTTTATCTCAGATATTAATGCTAGACCCTTCGCAGACTTAATACTCTCTATTAGACTACGCTTCTTCCTAGCCTTTTTCTTACCCATCTTTATCTTATCGAGGAAATCCATCATCTATTCGTATACTCTATGAATTCTACAAGCTTTTCATTTGCCTTGCCTGACTCTATGCTATCACGGGCAATATCAAGTCCTTCTTTTAGATCTTCGGCTTTTCCGCCAACGAGGATTCCGCCCGCAGCATTAAGCATAACAATATCCTTTCTTGGACCCGTGTCTTTACCAGATAATATATTTCGAGCAATTCCTGCATTCTCCTCTGGTGTTCCCCCATGGATGTCTTCTAACTTTGCTTTTTTCAATCCTAATTCTTCAGGGCTGATCCTATAACTTTTTATAACTCCCTCGTTTAGCTCGGTAATCCTAGTTGCTCCTATCGTGCTTATCTCATCTAATCCCGGATCACCGTGGACTACTAATGCTTGTTCTGATCCAAGGATCTTAAATACTTCCGCTATCCTGTCAGTAAGTTTGAAGTCGAAGACTCCCATAAGCTGTGCCTTAGCATTTGCAGGATTGGTTAATGGGCCTAGTATATTGAATACTGTCCTGATTCCTATCTGTTTTCTTGCTGGCATCACATGTTTCATAGCTGGGTGGTGTAATGGTGCAAACATGAATCCTATGCCGATATCCTCTATGCTTTTTTCGATTTTTTCCATGCCTAATTCAATTTTTGCACCTAATGCT
>CAYREE010000008.1:0-32608 GCA_964423225.1 uncultured archaeon
TATCAACACATCATTATGAGCCTTTGATTCGACTAATGTGTTCCCGCCATGAAGCAATGGATTTTCCCTGAAATCAGTCCATTTGTCACAGGAACTTAACACTTTTTTTATGGAATCCTGACTTACGGGTAAGCCAGGAATATTCAGGAGTAGGTTATCACCCTTTTCAAGGTAGCCTGCCATCGCCTTCTTATAACCTTCAACAACAGTTGGATCATTACAGTCTGTGTAAAGTTGTAGATTTGTTCCCCGGTATGTTAAGACTCCACGCAATACTGCGAGGATGGCTGCCCGGGTAGAAGTGTATTCTCGTCCAATAGAGGGTAGCCATACACCATACTCTTCTCGTCCACCAGGCATCTTTTCGCCAACACCAAGATCATAAAGCGACGCGCCAGCGGGTATCTTGTCAAATGTGTTTAATCCAGGAAGCGTTGCAGGTGAGAGTATATCTGTTAAACCACCTTCCTTTGATACGAGAATACCGGTTTCACCATGCTCAATGACATCAGCAGCCCGATCAACAATGAGATTAGCCTGGTTCCTATTAACACGAAAAGGTAGAAGACCAACGACTTCAGCTACTATCGCACCTACTTTTGGAATGTCCTCGCTAGGCCTTTGACTTAACTTCTGTCTAACACCCCCCTCCAAGGTCTTAGGTGGTAGATGTGGGAATTCACGTTCTAATCCGTCAATCAGGGCTTCTTGGGACATATGGATAATCCTTAGGAGGGTATAGGTTAAAATCTAGGGAACGAAGTTGATTATCTGAGCAGCTCTCCAAAACTAGTGGAGGGTGCGAATGATATTTGATCTGGCTTCGCCGCTCCAATCTCGATCAACGATTGTCTTACTATCTCGTGTGTATTTCTCCCATCCTCATTCTGTTCAATAACTATATGTTTATGCGGTCCTCTTTGCACGATATTCATCCGGTTACCATCCTTAACATAAGTATTCCATTCGTATGTACCATCGTTTGGAAGTTGTCTATTATCAAATAGGTCGTTCCATAAGTCGCCGGCATTGAAACTATGTGTTCCCTGCCCAGTATTGCCGAAATATGGTTCGCCGTCAATCACGAATGCTATCGGCTTATCATCAACCTTCCATTCCTTTGGAGGAACTCCAAGATAATGATACTTCAAAGCCTTCATAGATGAGGGTCTTGGAGCAGGCAAATCTCCTTCTGGAAACTGTAGGGTGACAACCTGAGTCATATTATTAAAAAAATGGGGGGGATAAGGATAAAAAGCATTATTGTGGCCCAAAATCATCCATACTATTGCTGAATCGGATGTTCTTTTTTTCTACAACACCAAGCTCAACCAATGCATCGGCAACCACTTCATGAGCATTACCTGATTCTTTCCTCTCAATAACCGCAGCATTATGAGGGCCTTTCATCCCGATATTGATTCTTGTTGCATGAGTGTTGATGGAAAAAAAACCATAAGTAGAATCATTTGGATTACAATCTTTAGCATCTACAAGATGCACGGCAATCATTTGAGAACTATCATTATGACCACCATCTCCACAAGCAAATATTAGTTCATCTTTATATGCTATTGCAGTTGGCTTTTTATTCATCCATGAATCAGGAGGTAGTCCGAGAAAAACATGCTTTAACTTCCGTGCCTCGACAGGCGGTCTTGTTGAGTCTGCATGTTTTGGACCTGGAAGGATTCCTCCATTTCCCGTTACTTCAACTGGCATATTCAACTACTTACCGAATTTCTCCAAGGCCTTGGCGAGTTCATCATGGTCTTTGGCGTATTCCTCAAGGGTTGTGCCTGCAAGTACTGCTTCAACTGCCTGTCTTATACTCTTGGCGCCCGCGATCGTCCCGTCCGGATGGCCGTGGACTCCTCCACCTGCCTGTATGATCACGTCTTTACCCATGAATTCCATTAGGGGGGGTATAATACCTGCATACATTCCCCCGCTTGAAACCGGGAAGACTGGTTTTAAACCATACCATTCCTGGGGTAATACTCCATCGACTTCATGGATAGTATCTTGTACAATAGAATCTCGGATAGTCATAACTTCCTTCCTTGGACCCTCCATCTTGCCAACAGCCGTCCCGATATGCAATTGGTCCACACCGATAAGCCGGTATATCTTTGCAAGAGCAAGCATCGTGATACCATGCTTCTTATTCCGTGTCAGTGCGCCATGCATCGCCCGGTGAGCATGTATTACCAGGCCTATACCATGGTCTCTGACAGTCTGGACTGCGCTAAAGCCGAGTGTAATCACATCTATCATCGCGTATCTGCCACCATGGTCCTTGATGAACTCCATTCGACGTATCATCTCATTCGTCTCAGAAGTAATGTTTGCCATATAGACTTTCTGCTCACCCGTCTCAGAATATGCTTTATCACGAGCCTCTAAGGTTTTGACAACCCTGTCTTCAAACCTGTTGAATGGCTGGTCTGTTAGATTCTCATCGTCTTTAACTACATCACATCCTCCAACCCAGCTCTCATAAGCGACATCCGCATGCTCCTGCGAATTCAAACCTACCTTCGGTTTGACAATCGTTCCCACAAGAGGGCGTTCATTTACTTCAAGCACGTCCCTAACACCCTGGATACCATAATGAGGTCCCTTAAATTCTTTTACCATCGCTTTAGGTATTCCAAAATCTATTAGACGTAGATTCTCCAAAGCCTTCATACCATAAATGTTTCCAGCAATACTACTCATGACTTGTGGAATGTTAGACGGCTCGAACAATTCGAGTGGATATGCAATCTTTGCCAATCCATTCTCTTCATCAATACTATAGACGTGTGGTTGTAGACTGTCCCTTATCTCGCTTTTCATTGTTGAAACATCAGTCCACGTGCCTATGCTTGATTCTCCAGCGATATGCTCGCATGCTTTCTCGAAAGTGATTCCATCAGACGGTTCTATATAAAATAATGTCGTCAGATCATTGGATCCGGGTTGATACTCTTTATCGATGTAGGACATAAGAAAATAATATAAATCCAGGAATAAAAAGCTGTATGGAATGTATATATTCAAGGATATCCCTTGTTTTAATTACAATGGTCAGTATAGCCGGGAAAGAGGTTGAACAAAAGCCGAGATATTATATCGTGGATATGAAGACTGATTCTTTCATGAGCATGCGACCAATGGAGTTATCATACACCGACCTTGATGATGTTGGAAGAGTCTATACGCCAAAAGGAGTTGATCTGCCGGAACTAAGACATTTCACCCTTGATGATAAACGAATGGTGAATATTGGGGGATCAGACACACTACCAACATCAAATACTAGCGAAGGCACAATCATCCTCAGGAAAGGCCATGGATTCTTCACGAGGATAGAACGTGGAGACGTACTGGCAGTCGGAAAGAATGTCACCCGGATGGGGACGAAGAAATGGGTTGGTGACGAAGGATTGGATGACATTGAAGCCAGTCAGGCTATATCTAACCCACAGGTTGAAACACTTCTTGAATCTATAAAAGAAGATTATGGGGCTGGATTCAACTCTTTAGCGCATGCAAGATCCTCAGATATTTATAATTCACTGGATCTCGCACCAATCAAGGGAGAGGTCAGATCTGACCTTATAGTATCCCACCTGACCGGGGCTCGCAAATATCTCACACAAGATGAGATACGTGCATTCGACAAAATATTGACTGATTTCGAGACGAACGGCAGGCCAATAGAGCCTGCGACAGGCGATCCCTTTATAGACGAAAATAGACGAAGGGCAGATCTCACAGTCGTCCAAAAAGATACGATAAAAAAAATAAGACTGGCTATAATGGGGCGTGAAAGAAGGAGTCTATCAGACAGTTCCCCGTGAATAATACCGCTATTAATCCTATTTATCCTAGTATTTTCTTATGCCACAAGCCGAGGGAAGAAGATTCAGACTATATAGGTATGTTAGTCCAGACGAACCAGTTGAATTAACGAATGTTCGGGCAATAGACAAGAAGGGTTTAGATAGAGGTGTTATCTCGGCAGACCAGCTTGAAAGACCCATGGAATACTCCAATGGGGAAATATTTACTGGAACCAGGCCGGTAGTCATACCACCCATAGGCCTTCTTATGGAGGAAAGAGCTGATGGACACCGATACACATATCGTCTAAGACCTCTCGTATATGGTACTCCTGAAGTGGATGATATTGATACTAGCCCGAATTATAAGCAAAGGACTACACTATCAAAGTTGGAGGAGTATCTTCATCCTGACTCATTCTACATGCATTATACGGGCATCCCAAGTCGACAAGGAAAGAAATGCCTTGAGATTATGAGAGGGGCTTTGGAATTTGATACATGGGGTAAGATAACGCATAGAATCGCATTGTTTGACCAGGCAACGGCAATAGATTTTCATAAACATTTGCAGAGGATGAGAAATCCACCGGAGAATATCCTTAGAGCCTACCATCAAGAGTTAAGCGGACTGGACACGAGTACATTGGATAGGCTGGAGGGAGTTGTTGAAAGAAGCCTTGGATTAAGGGCATCAGGAGAATATCCAGATTACCCAAGACCAATGATGAGGGAAACTGGTCTTACTAGAGCTCTAACAGATCTGAACGGTTTTTGGAAGCGTACACGAGTAAATGCATCAAGGAGAGTGAGAGAACATTATGAACTACTAACCCAGATCGGCATGCCAGAAAGAAATGACCCTGTCAAAATGCTACTAGCCGGATTAAACAAGGTAGGCGATGAGACACACGAGAATGTTGTTGCGACACTCGGTCTGCTTAGATCCAAGACTGCAATACCAATGCTTGCATGTATTGCAATACAGGATCCAGCAACTGACGTTGTAGAAGCAACAGTCAATGCATTGGGCAATATCCCAGATATGAGAGTAATCGAGCCACTAGGGAGAAAATTAGATGATGAAAGACCTGTAATAAGAAGAGCGGTAGCTCAATCACTAGAAAAACTATCATGTACGCCTGAGATGAAATATCATGCTGACCGGCTTGAAACCGTGATAACAGCCCATATGAAAAAGGGTGAGGAAGACGCTAGAATAAGAAGGATACTAGAAAGAAGTCTTGCCACAATCACCCAACTTCGAAAAACCGAATAGTATAACTTCAATTGATATAAGATTCCTTCCCAATCTATTTCCTATGCAAATCGTTCAACCAGAGGGACAGGGTCAACCACTAGGACTGATGCAGGTCAGCTGGAAAAAACGAACCGACCTACCAGCCGACGTAAGACCACACCTTAGGGCTGGAGAACAAACACAGTTAGACGAACACGTAAAAACCTTTGCAGCCAAGTTCACGTCCACGGGATTAGATCTTGCAGGCGATATAATGGATGAGCTGGTGAAATACCAGAGAGTACCATATTCAATGGACGACATGTATGACCATTATTCCAAAAGGACTGCAAGCCAGATAATCCAGTCAAGGCAGATAGTTATCTCAAGACCCCTTGCAAACGAGATAGAAGGCCCTGTACAAGGCTGCGTCGATTATTCTCTTGTATTATGTGCAACACTAAGAGCCCATGGGATACCCGCCAAATTCACAAGGCTAAACGATCATTCGATGACCCAATTCTACCATGAAGGAGAATGGTATGAAGCCAATCCAAATCTTTTGATCGGCACGCGAAGCAGTGAACCCAAAGCATCAAGGGGAATAGATGCGATCAGAAATGTTGGAGCAGAGTATGAAAAATACCTCGCTGACAGTATAGAATCAGGAGAATATGGTGAAGGACGAGACGCATGGGATCTAGGTATCAGATCATATCATGATTACGACAGATTCAATCCCTGATAGATTAATTATCTTATGCTTCCCATTTCTAATATGGCGATTCCCATACCAGAGACCATCAGAGACCTAACAGCACTCCCTGTTGGATTTCAAAGACCATTAGCAGGCGAGGAAGGCCATATACTCGTGGCAAATGATGATATCGCCCTGGATTCAAGGGTATGGCCATTCGACTTCAAATTCTCAGATGCAGAACAAGAAGTCCCAGCCCGGGTTATAAAACAGTTCCATACGAATTATCGTCCAATATATTATAAGGCTACAAACTATAGGGGGGAGAGGGAGAATGCTGTTGTACGAGAGCCCAGCGAGCTATTCGGCTTCGTCGTACCTGAAGGATCCTTACGTCTTGCAGCCTTGCATAGGCTCGCAAACATTATGACAGACGACATGGTCTTATTAAAAGGAGTCATACCCCCGGCCCTAGAGTATTATGATCCATTAGTCTATGATAGTCAGAGCACGTATTCAGGTGCCCATAGATTATTCCTGGAACATATCAAGGTCCCTGAAGAAGACGCTGCTAGATTAATCCAGTGTTATGGGAAGGTCGAAGGTTATCAAGAAGCGAGATTCGAATTTATGCGTCAAGTACAAGGAAATTCAAGGACTGATCTAGATGATATGATAAGGATTTTAGAAGGCCGATCAACCAGGGAGTTGGATATATATGAAAGATACATGCGTGACAAGTATGAAGAGCCGATGGAAAAAGCCCTTCATAGAATGAATAAAAATGGTTTTGGAATATCACATTCTGGAGTGAACTTCGGCTATGATACAGAACGTGACAGAATAATATTCTTCGAACTTAGCGCCTTACCAAACTATGATATGACGATCAGAGAGATAAAAGAACTTCCTGATGCTGAGACTCGGGAAAGAGCATGCTCCCTTCTAAACACTGCAATAGACTATGAACAGGCTGGATTAAAGAGGATAACTGAATGGTGGAACCAGAGGAAGGTGGGTAGATTCTCGGATTTTAACTTTGTCCCATTGGCAGGTGGAATGATGCCCTTCCCAAAGGGCATGAGTGATAAATGCATGGCGGCGGGAGAAACTAAATTTTTAATGGACTGGAGCAAGGGATTAGACCAGCTTCGTACAGAACATCCAGACATCATGAACCCACGAAAACCCGAATTAGAGATACTTGAACTACACCCCGATACAAATCCAAGACCATTCCTACCCAACCCAAACTTTATAAACGTCTTCCTACAAGAAAAAAGAAGAGCACAAAGAAACTGCTAGATTGAACCCTTAGTACTAGGCACATCATCTCCCACAATCCTTGTGGCCTCTTTCAACGCTTTTGCCAATGCCTTGAATGTAGCCTCTACTTTGTGGTGGTCGTTCTTGCCCTCGGCCTTCACATTCAGATTGAATTTTCCGTTTAATGCGAATGATTCTAGGAAGTGTTCGATATTCTCCTTGCTCACATCACCTACCTTACGCTCAGCAAACTCGTTGAACGGTAGTTCTATGACTGCATACGGCCTGCCTGATAAGTCGATGCTTACTTCTGAGCGAGCATCATCCATTGGTACTATCGAGTGGGCCATCCGGGCTACTCCCTTCTTGTCGCCCAATGCTTTCTGGAATGCTTCGCCAAGACAGATCCCAACATCCTCGACGAGATGGTGGTCGTCTACTAAAACATCGCCTTTCGCAGTGATGTCTATGTCAAATCCGCTGTGTTTGGAGAAGTTCTCGATCATATGAGATAGGAATTGTAGTTGAATATCGATACTTGACTTGCCTTTACCATCTAGATTCAAGTCTAATGATATCTCAGTCTCCTTAGTCTTCCTCTCAACATTCGACTTGCGTGAACTCATAATAAATAGATTTTATCATTGACGGTTTAAATCTTAATAAAAAAGCATTATAGATCCTTAATAGCCTTATCAACCTTCTCTTCTTTCGGTTCTTTCATCGTCTTCATCATCTTATCAGACTTCTTCTTCATCTTATAGAGTTTTACGAATCCCCTGAACAAACGCCTAATATAAAAAACTATGAAAAGACTAATAGCAAAACCCACTATCAGAAAGGAAATACTATCCACAACACCAAAAGTCAGAAGAGATAATATTGTAAAAACAACGGCGAACCTGACATCTTTCTTATCAGGATGATTATCCCTCTTAAGCTCAGCCTTAATCGTCCTCAAGATGATCCTAGTGATCATTAGAATAGATACTTTGAAGCCTTGTTTAATAATTCCTTGTTACAAGCACCAAACAATTGCACACGCACATTAGGATCAATAGGTAATCTATCAGGCAACACATTACCTCCAGACATTACTTGCGCACCAGCCTCTCTGCAAAGCAGAAGCCCAGCCGCAATATCATAAGTCTTAGGGGTTGCGGTAAGGCCAAAACCTGCCCTAAAATCAATGATCAAGTCGATATTTCCTGCTGCAAGCAAGGCAAGTTCAATCGAAGTAGATCCATAATATTTGATGTTAATATCATTGATTTCAGAATCCACGATACCAGATAATCTTTCTACAATATCTGCATGTACTTTATATGCCTTTGCAAAATGGGTTCCCACACACGCGATCGAGTTGGTAAAATCTGTTTTACTTGATGAAGTGATCTTCTTTCCATTAAGCAATGCCCCAAGCCCACTTATCACAGTATAATCATCATTAACGTCAAGACGAGATACTACTCCAACCTGGGCTTCATCCAGATAATCAGCTTCAGGCGGATAAACAGCAATAGATGTTGCATAAATCGGTAGTCCACGCCTTGCATTCCTCGAACCATCCAAGGGATCGATCAGATAAATAGCTTCAGGATCATCCCCAAATATTATTTCACCCCGGTCCTCAGTAATCACCTTGGCACTAATACCTGATTCTTCAAAGAAGTCCTGGACCGCATTTTCTATAGGCATGTCAACCTCAAACGTCATATCACCTGTTTTGCCTATAGGATGGTCAATATCCTCATATACACCAACAAGAGGCTTAATAGTCTTTCTTATCAGATCAGTAAGCCTTAGAGAAAGGTCTAGATGTTCTTGCGCATTAAAATCCATCGTAAAATTATTACTTTTCTGGTATATCAGTATAGGTCACGACAAACCTGCGTTTAAACCTATCCATAACCTTTAATACAGGATCAGCAAAAACCAACATGAACAAAATATTTCCAATAGCCCTCGATGTATTTGCAAGCAGGCCTGCAAAAGCCATTGCAAGATAAGATTCTAAGGTATGTGTTGGTATGAAAATAAGCCATGAGAACAAGTCAAGCAATAAGCCATATAAAAATGCGGTTATTACAGAATAGATGATGAGCATTCCTAGACGGATCCGCCCAGAGACGCTGGAGGGTAGTAGACCTGCAAGTCCACCGCATAATCCAAGCCCAATCATTTGAAACGGTGTCCAAGGACCATGCCCCAGAAAGAAATTAGATAACAACATCACCATCGACCCCACTGCAAAACCAGGGATGAAACCAAACCTGTATCCAATCACGATGGCAAGGAAGAATACAGGGCTAAATTCCACGCCGTGAATAATCTGCCTTGAAACAACGGTTACAGAAGACATGACTGCAAGAAGGCTTATCATCCTCGCATCATAACCCTGTTCCTCAAACTCAAGATAAAGTAAAAGTATTACAATGATGGTCGAGGAGACAATATACAACGGCCAGTTAACCCTAACTCCAAACGGACCTGCCATAAGGACAATCGAGAACAATAATGTGAAAAATAGGATAATCTTATAGATAGTCGTCTTATTCATCAAGCAACCTCCCATCATCCAACACTATAGTTCTGTCAGCAATTTTTGCCAAGGACTCATCCTGGGTAACTAGGATTATAGTCTTACCCTCCTGGTTCAACCGTTCAAACAATCTTATCAAACGATCCCTGTTGACAATGTCTATCCCCCGGGTCGGCTCGTCAAGAACCAGTATATCAGGATCATATGATGTGACAGAAGCAAGAGCAAGTCTCTGCCTCTGACCAACGCTAAGATCCCTGGGATACTGGTCACAAAGACCTTCCAGACCAAATGACTTGAGAATATCATATGGATCCCTATGTATCTTATAGTTTTTCAATGTTGTCAAGATCTCTTCAAAGACCGTATCATTAAAGAATGAGTCGCTAGGATTCTGGGTAAGATATCCGATCGTGCATGCAAGCTCCTCAAGCGAAGCCTTAGAAGTGTCAAGACCATTAACTGTTACAGAACCATCACCTGGACGCAATAATCCGTTAAAATGCTTTATAAGAGTTGTCTTGCCGCTACCATTTGATCCGATAATTGAAACGAATTCACCCTTAAATATTTTTAGATTGATGTCATTTAGCGCGATACGATTCCCATAACTCTTGGACAAACCAGAAACATTAATGCATATATTATCCTTCTTCTTATTTTTCTTCCTTGAAACACGACCAATCCCTGACTCTTTCAACGATCCAAGCTTGATAGTCCGATCCACATGATTGATGATATCGGAAGTATTATGCTCAACCAATACTATCGTCATCCCATCATCCTTATTCAATCTGACAATAGCTTCAAGAAGCTGTCTCCTTGCGACAGGATCTATCTGAGATGTTGGCTCGTCAAGGACCAGTATCCTCGGTTTTAAAGCTATTATCGAAGCCAATACAACCTTCTGCTTCTCACCTCCTGAAAGCTCATCAGTCTTCCTGTCAAGAAGATGTGATATCCCTAATTTCTCTGCTGTTAAACCGACAATATCCTGCATATCCGATTGTGAAACATTTTTATTCTCCAATCCAAACGCAATCTCATTCACAACCTTCTCCATGATAATCTGGTTCTCAGGATCCTGGAAGACCATACCAACATGATCCGAAAGCTCAGATATACTGGATTTCCTCACATCAACACCATTCACAAAGATCTTTCCTGAAAAACGTCCACCAGAATATTTCGGGACCAAACCATTGAACATCTTAAGCAATGTCGACTTACCACATCCAGACGGTCCTGTGATAAGCACGAACTCTCCCTGAGAGATTTTTAGACTGTAATCTTTGAATACATCCTCGCTCATCCCAGGATATGCAAACGACACACCACTTAATTCAATCATGTTCTTCATTTTTCATTAACGGTAATAGTAAGATCAATGGGGGCACAAATGCCAGATAAGATAATTCAGGCAAGGAAATGGAATCATATGGCCAGTAAGATAGACTATCATTAAAACTCAGATAAAATGAGATCAATAATCCGATAAGACATGATGTGAAGATAAGGATGTCTATTCTATTCCATGTGATACTATTGAATCTGGTCCTATTACCAGTATATCCCCTGCTAGCCATGGATTCCGAGATATTAAAACCACGCTCTAAAGAAGTTACAAGAGTCGGTAAAATCAATCCAAGATTATTCTTGATGCGTTTGATATGCGAACCAGTATTGAATTTAAAACCCCTTGACAACTGAGCCTCTTTAATAGAATTAAAATCCTGTAAAACAACGGGAACGAACCGTAGTGCAATAAGACCAGTCATCGAGATGCTAGTGAAAGATTTTGGCATAACAGATATCAATGAATCTGCAGAAACATGGGAATTAAACAATTGAAAAGCCATGATCATATCAACCAAAAGCAAAGCCATTATCAAACCAATACCAACAGACTCCAAGGTTATATTACCACCAAGAAATAATGTGGGAACCATATAATCCAAGATAGGCAAGTATCGAGGTATAGTGAATAAAACAGTCTTCCCAGAATGAACTAGGAAAAGATTCACAAACAAGGGGATAATCGAGATAAACAATCCAAGTTTGACATATGTTTTAAGTGGTTTACCCAATCTTATGCATATGAGTGAAAGCACGATTAAAACAAAGGATAGATAAACCGGATTATATGTTAGCATGCTATATGTGAATGCCAGTACCAACCAGACCATCCAAGAGTGCGTGTTGACCATATTGATTTATAAATGATAGTGTTCTAAAAATAAAAGCTTGGATAATTTATCCAACACTGTTGGTTTGAGGTGAAAAAATGAGTATTAGACACTTAATAATAGGATTTATCGCACTTTCAATAATCTTTACGCCAGTAAATGCGGCAAGAGTGGCCATCGTTATCGATGACGGACAAGGTAACACAGACACGACCTGCAACGAGTTCCCAGAGGGTGGAACAGCACTTGATGCGATCCAAGATGACGGATCCTTCGGAATCCAAGACTTCGGATGGGGTTGGGGAGTCTGCAATGTAAATGGTCAAGGATGCCCTGTTGATGATTGTTTCTGTGGAGGATGGACATTCTGGAACTTCCTCACATACAATGGTAATTGGAGGACTGCATCAGTAGGGATCGCAGATAAGGATATCGACGATGGAGATGTACTAGGATTCAAGTGGGGTGGCTGGGGCGAGACGCCAAGCGTAACCCCATCATTCGACGACATATGTCCGCAAATAGGAAAAGGAAAAACAATAATCCCAAACCTGATAGGATATGCAGCACTTGGACCAGCAATAGAAGGAAAGAAGGTAAAGATCAGTGTCACAGACAACCGCACTGGAAAACCATTAAAGAACGCGATACTGGAATTCTTCAAGGGCGCGGCAGGATTCACAGGAAGTTTCCTCAGAGTAAAAACAGACAAAGAAGGGATAGCAGATGTGAAACTACCTGAAGAAGGAAAATATGGTATGAGGATTACAGCCACAAAATACCATCATAAATACGCAGACTTAGAGGTAGAAGCCTCAACTACTACGACAACCAGTACAACAACCACAACAACAACATCAACAACGACAACCACTACAATAACCACGACTACATTAAAGCACTTCCTAGGAAAAAGAGGCAATGATAAGAAGACTACGACGACGATAAAAACCGTCCCATCAACATTAAAACCACCGACAACAATAAAACAGACGCCAAAATTCACAGGGAATGCTATCGCAATCCCAAATACAGAGGGTGGTGGTATACTATCAACCCTCTATGGATGGCTCTTCGGATAACAAGCCATCCTATTTATATTTTTTTATCTTCATTAACTTGACATGAAAGTCTTGGTGGTTGGTAACGGAGCTAGAGAACACGCTATTTGTTCTGCATTGAAAAGAAGCCCATGTGAACCAGAATTATATGCATTCATGAGCGCTGCTAATCCTGGACTCATAAAACTGACAAAGGAATACGGTCTCGGAGACCCGAAAAGTCCATCACAGGTCCTGAAATACTCGCTGGAAAAAGGGATCGAGCTCGCAGTAGTCGGACCAGAAGCACCACTTGCAGCGGGAGTCGTAGATGCATTAGAGGAAGAAGAGATACTCTGCGTAGGACCAAGACAAAAACCATCACAGATAGAGACAGATAAAAGCTTTGCAAGAAGCCTAATGGACAAACACAAGATAAAAGGCACACCAATATTCGGAATATTTGAAGACTATAAAGAAGCAGTAGGATTCATGAAGGACTATGGAAAAGACTTGGCTATCAAGCCTGCAGGATTGACTGGTGGAAAAGGCGTAAAGATTATGGGAGAGCACTTCGATCTAGGAGGAGCGAAGAAATACGTGAAAGAAATACTCGATACCAAGATGGGACAGATTCCCAAAGTAATACTCGAAGAAAGACTCATTGGAGAAGAATTCACCCTCCAGGGATTCGTAGATGGTAGGAATGTTATCGGAACCCCAATGGTACAAGATCATAAACGAGCATATGAAGGCGACGTAGGTCCAAATACAGGAGGCATGGGCTCATATAGCGATTGTGGTAATATCCTCCCATTTTTATCCCAAGACGACTACGACCAGGGGATCGAGATAATGAAGGATACTGTGAAAGCCATCTATAAAGAGACTGGTGAAAAATACCGGGGATTCCTATATGGACAATTCATGGCTACAAAAGATGGATTAAAGGTTATCGAGTATAACGCCCGCCTCGGAGACCCAGAGGCAATGAACATATTAACCATCCTTGAATCAGATTTCCAGGAGATATGTGAACGTATCACTGGCGAAATGCTGAAAAACAATATTGTATTTGAGGAAAAAGCAACAGTCTGCAAATACATGGTGCCTGAAGGATATCCTGAAAAACCTAAAAACAATGTTGAAGTAACAGTCAACCAAGAGCCGATACAAGAACTAGGCGGGACGATATATTATGCATCAGTACGTGAAGAAGAGGGTAAAATCTACACTTCAAAATCAAGGGCAGTAGCAGTAGTAGGGACTGCTTCAACAATCACTGAAGCAGAGCAAGTCGCGCAAGGCTGCCTAGAACATATTCAAGGAGAATTATTCCACCGCAAAGACATCGGGACACGACCACTAGTCCTAAAGAGAATAGACCATATGAAAGAGATACGGGGATAAAAAGATGAAGACCCTTGTAATATACTATTCAAGAACCGGAAATACACGACTTGTAGCCCAGGAGATCGTGACTACCCTCAGAACAGATATAGAAGAGCTTAGCGAGTATACAAACCGGTTGGGTTTGATAGGCTGGTTGAAAAGTGGGAGAGACGCGTTTATGAAGAGAAAAACACGGCTTAAACCCCTAAAGAAAAATCCAGGAGAGTATGACCTACTCATAATCGGTACGCCGATATGGGCCGGGAACATGAGCCCAGCAATAAGGACATACATATCCGATAATAACTTATCTGATAAAAAAATCGCTTTATTCTGCACTGCTGATGGAAATAATGGGAAAGGCATAAAATCAATAAAGGAGATGCTCGATGACTCTAACATTATCAGCGAGCTAACAGTACTGAAAACTGATATGAAAGAAACATACAAGGAAAAAGTTATTGAGTGGGCTGGAACCCTGGATTAGAATGCCTGCCAAAAGATTCTCAAACCAAAAACCAGAACAGATATTGAAACACCTACAAAAAATAATGAAAGACGATTGCTCATACAACCTCTACGTCGACCCACTAGGCGTCTCATTCAGGATACACGAACACACTGGAGGCAAAAAGAAGACAGACCGAGTCCGTCCCAAAGACTGGGATACCATGAGCAAATCCCAGAAAAGAAAAAAAGCCGCTAAAAAGCCCAGATCAAGCTCAAAGATAAGAAGCAGGAAGATGGGAAGGACCGTAAACCTAAAAGGCGTGTCTTATTAACATATTCTAACAAGTCTATATTCTGTGAAAGACAAAATATTGACCTACGGCTGCGCAATGAACCAGGCAGACAGCGAGACAATACACGGAATACTGAAAGAACAGGGACTAGAAGACACAGGAGTAATCGTGGTTAACACATGTACAGTGAAATCGCCGACAGAAAACAAGATACTGAAAAGGCTGCGGAAATTAGAAGTTGAAGGAGCCAGAGTCGTAGTCGCCGGATGCCTACCCGCAGCAAGGCCCAGCATCACAGATGAATTCCCAGGTTTTTCATTTATAGGTGTGAACAGCGAGGCTATCACAGATGCAGTAAGCATGGCTGCAGTCGGTGAGAGATACGTGAACATAAAAGATACTAAAGGCAAGATAAATCTGCCACAGATAGAATCAAATCCTGTTGTAGGAATCATACCCCTATGCGAGGGTTGTCTAGGCTCCTGTAATTACTGCAATACAAAAAATGCTAGAGGAGGATTAAAATCTTATAAGACCAGACAGATAGTTGATAAGGCAAAAGGATTTGTTGATAATGGAGCAAAGGAGCTCTGGATCACCGCCCAAGACACAGGAGCATATGGAAAAGACATTGGTTCGAGCCTCCCTGAAATAATAGATGAGATCTGCCAGATCAATGGAGAATATAGGATCCGTGTTGGAATGATGAATCCAAACCACGTCATGAGAATGCTTGATGAACTTGTCGAAGCCTATTCAAATGAAAAAGTCTACAAGTTCGCGCACATCCCAGTACAATCAGGAAGCGATAAGATACTGAAAGACATGGGGAGAGATTATACAGTCAAGGACTACACTCGGATTGTGGAAAGAATGAGGAAAGAACATGATACTACGATATCAACCGATGTTATCACAGGATACCCAACAGAGACAAAAGAAGAATTCGAAGAAACTGTAAAGCTTATAGAAATAACAAAACCCGATGTATTGAACATATCCAGATACTGGCCTCGGCCAGGAACACCTGCCAGCCAATTGAAACAACTGCCTGGCTCTGAGACCAAGAAAAGATCAAGGATAATGAACAAAGTATTCAAGAAAGTAGGATTAGAACAAAACAATAAGTGGATTGGATGGAAAGGAAAATGCATTATATCAAAACAAAACGAGGACAGGACATATACGGCTAGAAACGACTGGTATAGACCCATAGTATTGAGTAGTGGAAGTTTAGGCGAGGAAGTAGAAGTCAAGATAGATGAAGTGACACATTATGACTTACGAGGAAGCATAGTCTAGGATCATTTAAAATCAGCGATTATCCTATTTATCTTACTAACATCATCAGGCTCAAGTTTTGGAAACGGAAGCTTGTTCAACGCCTTATGCAATCCATGATCCTCTGGCTTTGGATGGCCAATACCACGCACATGAAGGGCTTCTCTGAACATCATCCTTGTTGCTTCATCCTCCTTACCCCTGTGATCCCTCCGAAAATCAAGATTCCTAACATTAGATGGATCCTCGATAAGCATGTTCACAGCCTTGTCAATCTGGGCCATCCAATGATGAATCCCAAGTTCAAGACGCTCATAAAGGCTATCAGCACTCTCCCTGACACCTTCCCTAGCCGCCATCCAACCCCCCATAGCCTTTAACGCAGCCTTTGTATGAAAACGAGCATAATTACCAGGATGAAGCGGTGAATGAGCCGTCCCGGCTTCAGGTCTTGGATCCTTGATCATATCGCCAAGAATATCGCACATCGTCCCACCCATATCAAGTTTAGCCTGACGTTCCACATAAGAGATAATCTCTTGAGACTTAGGCAGTCCAAGATCATCAAGCAACCGCTGCCTGACTTTCTCCTCATTCCCATCCTCGATGAGCGGTGGAAAAAGATAGCCCTGACGAGTTCTAGCATCGAAAACCTTACCATCCCTACGGATGAACTCCTGTTGTCTCTTGGCGGGGGACATGATAAATCTTACGATAAAAAGGTTAAAAAGAATGCTGTACCTTGAAGTCCACACAATAACGTGAAAGACAAGGAGAATAAGAACCGCATTCAACAGTATCAAGAATCTCGATGACATGCCCTAATGAACCAGCCGATTCCACCGCATTGCCAGAAGCATCTAATGGACTAGATGCAAACACATAGAAATGGATTATACCATCCTTCTTCAATGCAGGAATGGTAATATCAAGATAATCCGCTGAATCCTTAGGCAAAGGCATAATGATCCGGTCAAACAAACCCTGATCAGGGACAATATCCCGGACATCACCACAGGATATATCGACGTCAACATGATTTAACAACACGTTCTTGCGCATATACTCGCAACCAATAGCATTCAATTCAACAGCAACAACACTCGCACCAGATAATTTCTGAGCTAATATCGCATATGGGCCAACTCCCGCGAACATGACTAGCACTCTCTCATCTTTTCCAATCTGCTCTACAACCCTCATCCGTTCCCTGGACAAACGAGGACTAAAATATGCTTTCGCAACATCAAGCTTATACCTTAACCCATGCTCCTTATGCACTGTCTCAGTCCGTCCCTCGCCAGCAATAACCTTTAATTCAGGCACCCTATACTCAGTGTCGACTTTACCAGCCTTCAATAAGACAACACGTATATTCTTGAATGTGTCGAGTAAAACATCACCAATCAATTGCTTATCATCCAACAACAATTCATCCAATTCAAGGATGGCAATATCACCTATGATATCAAATGATGTTGGAACAAGTACAAGCTTTTCAACTGAAAGTTTATCAGACAACGCTTCTTTTAACGATGCATTCTTCCTCTTAGCCAAAGGACCCTCACGGACTACAATCTCTAAACCAGATAGATCAGCACCTTCAATGACAGGAAAGAATACAAAATCATCCTCTCTAACAACCTTCCGAGAATCATCCCAGACATTAAGAGATAAAAGCTTATTTCGAAAATCCTCGGCCTTACTCTTAACAACTTTAGCGTATTTACCCATCATCATTTCATCCATTGGATTCATTAAGAGGATTTCATCCGATAAATATAATAAGACTCACACCGGGTTATCGTATCATTATAGACGGCTATCTGCTCATATCTGTCATAAAAAACTGTTTTACTGGATTCTGGAGGTAATACAAGGATTAAAACAACCTCGTTAAAACCACCTTTAGACAACTGGCCATCAATACTATCTAAAACCTGGTTAATCGACGTGATATTAGAGTTCATGTATCCAATATCCCAGATATTATAGCTTCTAAAGACTCCTATCTCCGGGAAAAAAAGGCTTGGATTACTTTCAGGCAAATAAGGCAGAATTGACACGCCCATATAAGCGGGATAAGCAGCTATTAAAACATTTTCTCCTACAAGATTATTCCTCGCCAGAAAATTGGCAGTGTCATATCCTGCTGAAAAATCATGATAATACTCATAATATACGGCAGGAATAACGGCAAAAACATGGGATGCGAGGATGATGAATAACAAAACACATTGAAATCCTTCCACAGACAATACATCAACCACACCATGAAAATTAGATTTCTCCGGCCTATAGTATTTGCTGATCCATAAACAGAAGATGAATACTATGAAAAGAAGTCCATGAAACCTTGCCTTTCCAAGAGATGACAAAGCTATTGTATAAACAATAGATAATCCAATACTGGATGAAAGATAGATTAATAATGGAAATTTTTTATCCAGAAAAAAAGAGAAGGAGAAAAGAAACAATAATGCCCCTGACGCCCCTAGGATAAAGATGACAGATGGATGGAAAACCAGATAAGTATTCCAGAAATTAGGCTGGAAAAACGGGATCGGAAAAAAAGCGCCATTATAGATGGCAAACAATTTTGGAAAAATACCAATGGAAACCCGTGTGTTTAAACCATATAATCCGTTAACAGAGTCTTCTCGTGGAAGAATCTGGACAATCGAAAAAACAACTCCAAGAACAGTCAAAATAAGTGGGATGGCAAATGACTTTGATAAATTCTTCTCAAACCTCAAACCCTCGAGTAAGAAGCATACAACTAGAATGAAAGAGATGATAAGAGAGGGAACATTCGAATTAGCAAGGAAAACAAGGACTATCAAATATCTAAAAGGCTTTGTAAACCTCTTCTCGTAAAACAATGCAGCTAAAAACAAGAACAGTACTGTAAGACCATAATTACGAGCGATAACACTGTATTCATAAAGCATATAATATCCAAGGATGAACAAAGTTTTCTGAACCCTAGAAAAAGGCGAATATTTCAAAAACACGAGGACTGCAACAAGCATAATGAAAAAATTCAATAAATGCATGAAGATGTAGGGTAATCCAAGACTAACAAAAGGAAAAAGCAATATATGCCATAAAAACGGGGTGTTCTCATAGCCCATCGATAGAAAAATCGAGGAAATATCATTATCCCGTACAATAAGCCATGCCTGAGCCTCATCCCTCCAAGGCTCATGAATAACAATAAGAAAAAGTGATAAGACAGAGAATAAGACAAATAAAAGATAATTGTATCTGTCATCAAAGAGTCTTGCCATCATTAACTAAATACGAGGATATCCTTATCACTTAGATTTTTTAGTTTTTTTACCCTCATCAATATTACACGTATCCTTCAAATATTTGACATAATTCTGCAAGACACCTATCATCTTACCCTCAGCCAAAACAAGGTCTTTAGACGTGATTATGCCTGCAAGAGTCCCCGTATTCTCAGCCACGACAACAAGCCTCTTCACACCCTTATCATTCATGACATCAACAGCTTCTTTAACCGACGCCAATGACTGAATAGACACTGGAGGCGTAGTCATAATATCCCTAACCTCACACCCAGAAGCATCCTTACGCTCAACAATAACCCTCTCGATGATATCGGTCTCAGTCACAACACCGACCGGCTTTTCATCACGAACCACTACAAGACATCCAATATCATTCTTCATCATCTTGATAGAAGCGTCATAGACAAGCTCCTTCTCACCGATAGTAATGACATTAGTAGTCATAATGCTTTGAACATCCATATCAAATATCTAGTTTTTATTAGAATATATACTCTTTATCTGACCACTACTATACAAACCATCCTTCCAATGGTCGACAATCCGAACAATATCAGCTTCAACACCCGCTCTCGCCAAGATATCCTCGATAACAGAAAGATCCTTGTATTGATCAGGACCGACAGCAATAATATCAGGATTCAATTTTCGTATAGGTATTGAATTATCATCCTCATCCCCTAATATCGCATCATCAACAGGTTTTAAAGATTTTACGACTTCAAGCCTCTGATGCTCAGGTACAGTAACCTCTCCCTTAACATTCTTAACAATCCGATCACGGGCAACGATAACAACGAGCTTGTCACCCAGCTTTCTTGACTCCCTAAGATACAGGATATGCCCTGGATGAATGAATTCAAAAACCCCGGATGCAACAACCAAGACCACCATAACCACTTAAAAAATAGTATATATATGTAGAAGGATATATGTATCTTTCACTCTAAAATACCAAATAAAAGAGACAGATAATGGAATCAAGAGTAGATTATAAGAGTATTGAGGTAAGACGCTTCGGAGATAAGAGCGAGCCAGCAACCATAAACAACAACAGCACACTCACTCACGTGACTGCTGAGGGAGATGTGCTAAATATAAGCTTCGTATTCTCAAGCAACTACGAACCAAATATTGGAGTCATAAGGATCGAAGGAGATTTAAAACTGAATGAGAATAAAAAAACGATCTCTGGAGCCCTTGAAGAATGGAAGACATCCGGAAAAAAGAATCTTCCAAAAGATATTGCAGAAAAAGTCCATAATACCATATTAACAAACTGTGTTCTAGAGGCAAGCATCCTCGCAAGAGATGTCAAGCTTCCAACACCACTTCCAATACCACAAGTACAGATAGGGAAGGAATCAACAACAGATATTCAAAGTTACATAAGATAAAAATGGCAGAAGAAACAAAAACTGAAAAAAAACCGACGAAGAAAAAATCCAAGAAAAAGGAAAAACCACCCGAAGAAAAAGTATATACCATACCCCTTGGAAAATCATCTAAGGGTGCAAGAGGAGATAGGGTGAGAAATGCGGTAAAGATCCTAAAGAAGTTCCTGACAGAAAAACTAGGACTTGAAGAATACACCATCGAAGAAGATCTAAACCATCTATTATGGGCTAAAGGAGCCAAAAAACCGCCAAGAAGCGTAAAGATTAAGGTCGTGAAAAGCGAGGAAGGCGTGATAGTAACAACGACAGGAAAATAAGACATGCACTACCAACAGATAACCCATCATGGAGAAGACTTCATAGGTCTACTAGGACTTGCAACAGAAAAATATTGCATCCTGTCAAATGATTTTCCAAAAACAGATATTTTAAAGACCGACATACTTAGGACACGAATATACTCCACAAATCTTGTCGGAATGTTTTGCACAGGAAATAGCAAGGGCCTGCTTCTACCATATTTTATCGAAGACGACGAGCTGGAAAAGATAAAGAAATTCCTCGAACCATTAGGCGTTGAAGCCGAGAAGATAAATGACAGGCATACAGCATTAGGAAACCTTATTGCAGCAAATGATAATGCATGCATATTAAGCCCAAAGCTATTAGACTACAAGACTTTAGAGGACGTTCTACAAGTAGAAACAATATCCATGAGCCTGGGAGGTCATGAAGAAGTTGGTGCCTGTATAATGCCTACAAACAAGGGTTTTTACGCTACACCCGACGCTTCCGACAGATTAAAAGAGCTTGAGAGGATATTCAAGGTACCAGGCGATGTTGGAACAGTTAACTTCGGCATCCCATTCGTAAAATCCGGTCTTATAGCCAATTCCAACGGATATATAACTGGCAACAGAACCTCTGGTATAGAGCTTGGAGAAATCGATTCCGCACTAGGATTTATATAATTCATAAACATAGAAAGACTCGTCTACAAGCACTGAACCCTCGAATTTTCTAAGAAGCCGATACTTGAGGAAGAAATCCTTATCCACAGGAACAATATTGCCATTAAGGATGAGTAAAACATGCTCATAATCTTTTCCAGAAACTGCTTTTTCAACCCTGTGCATAAACTCCTTATTTGATAATCCTTCATTCAACTCATATTCATGGTTCCACGTCATATAGCTTCGATCATCCCTGTATTCAAGATAATAAAAAGTATTCCTATGCCCTTCAAGATAAGGCAATATCGCTGATGCAGAAGGTGAAAGATAAGTACCGATAAAAACATTCTTTCCAACCAGCCCATTGTCAACAAGGAATGAAGCCACTCTCTTGGCAGAAGAAAAGTCATAGAAATAATCATAATAGAATGCAATACATGATGCCAGGATATGGAATAATAGGATAACAATAAAAATTGACTTCTTAACTTCTCTAGAAAGGAAAATTTTTTGTAAACCAATCCGACTTACCTTAAAACTCTTCTTCTCAGAATCCCGGATAATCCAATACGTAGTGACAAACATTAGATAAAACATCCCATAATGCCTGATCCCAGAACTATATTTAAGTATGAAAAGGAGCAGGAGGAAGACGCATGAAAAAAGATAAAGGAGGAATGGCTTGCCTGAATCAATGAAGTAGAATAGCGAGGCTAAAAACAATATCAATCCTAAAATACCCCAAAGTTGATCTGGATAAGGAAGATAATACTTATTGAAAAACTTTTTTAGATACAAAGTATTCCAAAACTCAATCCTGGGATTAGGCACGGGAACAAACGAACTGACTATTGCATTGGAAACAGAGTCTGAAACCCTTAAAAACGAGTAGTCAATATGCCATTCCGCCTTCCTATTAGAAAAATCATTTGGTGGAATGACCTGGATGAGAGAGATAGACAATCCTAAAAAAATCACTAGTAATGCAGCAATATGCTTCCTAGAATAATTAGCCTCCCGAGGGGATAAAAATTCAATGAAAAAGACAGAACTGCCAGAAGCTAACAAGTCCGGATTATCCGCTCTACCCAATAAGATTTCCAAAAGATATAATATGGTAAATACGCTTGAGATGATCAAGCCATGAACACTCGTATTTGCAAGAAAAAAGATGAAAAAAGAGTAAAACAATGGTTTTTCAAACCTCCAACGGTAAAAAAATGCTATAAGAAAAAGAAAAAACACTGTAAGAACATAATTCCTAGCGATAATAGAATACTCATAAAACATGAAATATCCGAAGATAAACAATGATTTCTCAACAAATGAAAAAGGTGAATACCTATAAAAAATATACACAGAGGAGAAAGCAATGATAAAATGTATGACAGAAATAGTGAAAAAAGGAAATCCAGAAACAGCGAACGGATAGATCAAAAGATGCCATAATCCTGGAGTGCTCTCATAACCCATAAACCATAATAGGGAGACTGGTGATCCAATATCACGTACAATAAGCCATGCCTGAGCCTCATCCCTCCAAGACTCATGATTTACCAACAATACAAGAGACAATGACAGATAAACAAAAAGGACAAACATACCCCGATAATCTAACCCACCCATGATAAAATCACATTAAATTTTTAATTCGTTCAATACCATTAACATCCCGGATAACCTTAACAGATCCAGGCGGCAAAAGAGCCTCCCAACCACCACCATCAACCATCCTCCCCCTGACCTCAGTCGCAGAATACAGATCCCGCTCAAAGAAGGGGACATCAACAACAATAATACCAGCATCCTTAAAAATACCCACCTCATTCTCCGAATTCCCAAAAAAAGAATCAAAAACAATATT
Source organism: uncultured archaeon (assembly GCA_964423225.1). Lineage (GTDB taxonomy): Archaea > Altiarchaeota > Altiarchaeia > IMC4 > SCGC-AAA252-I15 > CAYREE01. The sequence goes on from CAYREE010000008.1 coordinate 23,749, forward strand.
ATCCTTAATCCAAGAAATCCACCGTTTATTATCATTGAAATCAGGTATGCCAACAATCTCATAACCCACACCAATATCAAGAGAATTATTAATCATCTCAGACCGCTCATCAAATGTAAAAGGATTCTCAACAGATACTGGATTATTAGAGCTTCCAACACCCAAGATCATAAACTCTGCCTTTGAAGCCACATACTCAATCAGACTAAGATGTCCAAGATGAAACGGTTGAAATCTACCGATAACTAAGGCCCTCATCCTCGTTTAATTAATGCACTTCCAATGTTAATACTATGGGTGTCGGCCAAGTAATAGGCTCAACGACCTTAAGAAGCTTCAGGTTCGTGATAAAGGAGGGACAGGAAGAAAAGGTTAAGAGAGACGAATTTATAACAGTAAACGAAGCAGTAACAGGAAAGGAAATACTTGGAGTAGTAAAAGACATTGTGACTTCAAACGAGCTTCTTCCAGACGAGTTTGGACGCGACCTGCGTCTTGCAGATATTATTCTGAAAGAGGGAGAATATCCAGTACCAATCGTGAAAGTATTGGGTACAGAGAGTTCTGACGGGCTTGAAATGCCAAGGCACGGTATAAAACCAGGTGCAGTAGTTGAATTGGCTGAAGATACCCTTCTAAAGAGGATATTACATCAAGACAAGTCTAAAAGCGCACATATAGGAAGCCTGGCGACCCGGGAGACCGTCCCAGTATTTGTAAACATAAATGAGATGGTGTCTAGACATTGTACAGTACTTGCTATGACGGGTGCGGGAAAAAGCTATACTGTTGGCGTGATAATCGAGGAATTAATGGAAAAAAAAGGATCGATACTAATATTCGACCTGCATGGAGAATTTCTCGAAATGGATTTTAAAGACGCTAATGTGAGGATATTTGAGATGGAGGGTAAAGACAAGATAAGAGTGAATGTAGACTCGCTCTCATCAGGAGACTATGCCAACCTAATGCCAGACCTCACCAACACACAAAGAGACCTACTAGATGAAGTACTCAACCTAGCAGATAAATTCTACTCAAAATACGATCTGAACACCATCCTCGAAGTATTATCGATAATATATGATACGAAAAAAGAGAAGATGCCAGAAGACACGATATTCAATAATAGAGAGATAACAACAATAACCAAGAAAGTAACCCTGCCGACAATCGGTGCATTGATGAGACGTATCAGACGGCTTGATCGTATGGGAGTATTCAGTATAAAAGGCACACCACTAGAGGAGGTAGTAAGGGAGAACCAGCTGACAATATTCAACCTCTCAGAAGCAGACGAAAAAGTCAGCGAGATAGTAGTGGCCGCAATGCTAAGAAGCATATTTGACGCTCGTAAAAAATATATGAGGAAAGAAGAGGGGCTTAAGACACCAACATTCATAGTCATAGAAGAAGCCCATAATTTCGCGCCAAGAGTCGTAGAAGGTAGTTACATTCCATCCAGAGGCATAATGAGAAAAATTGCCAGGGAAGGCAGGAAATTCGGTGTAGGATTATGCATAATAAGCCAAAGACCCAACAAACTAGATGCTGACGTTTTAAGCCAATGTAACACCCAGTTCATCATGAAGATGGTAAATCCAGCAGACCAGGAATATATAAGGCAGAGTGTTGAAACAGTAACAGAAGATATTGTCAGAGACCTGCCAAGCCTTGCCAGAGGAGAGGCAATAGTGTCGGGAAGCGCGATAAACCTTCCCGTACCAGTTAGGATTAGGCAAAGGAGGACTAAGGTCGGAGGATCTGACATAGATATAGTAGAGGCATGGGGCAATGGATGAGATAGACGAACTAAGGATGGAAATCGACGAGATAGACGAGGATATACTAAAACTTATCGAAGAGAGGCTAATAGTTGCGAAAAAGATCGGGCAGATAAAGAGGAGTCAAGGACTAGAGATCTATGATCCTAAGAGAGAAGAGGAGATACTAGACCGAATAAGTTCTAAGACAAGCCTACAAAAAGATTTCATAAACAAGATATTCAAGGATATAATGGAGTATTGCAGAAAGAATGAATGAGAAAATAGGTGTTTTAGGCCCTAAAGGCACGTTCACAGAGGTTGCTGCAAGAAAGCTGATGCCAGACGCCTTAATTGAATACCTAGATGATGTTGAAGACATATTTGAATACGTCAAGACAGGTAAGGGTAAGGGTGTTGTAGCAATCGAGAATTCGCTTGAAGGAAGCGTTGGAAAGACTATGGCAGGTCTATTAGAATATGATGTAAAGGTTTGCGGAGAGACTACTTTAGACATAAACATGTGCTTGATAGCAAATCCTGATTCTAAACAAGATGAGGTGGAGATAGTCAGATCACATCCACACGCACTTGCACAATGCAAGAGATACATAAGGGAAAAAATGCCAAAAGCAAAGATCCAGGCAACATCAAGCACTGCCCAAGCAATAAAAGAGATTAAGGAGAGAAAAAATATTTCAGCGATAGGAAACAAGAATACTGCATTAGAAGAGGGATATGAAGTCCTCGCCGAGAATATACAGGATCATGATAGTCAGACAAGATTCATATGCATCACAGATAATGAAGGATGGGGAGATAAGACCTCCATTATAATCGCACTAATTGATGAGCCAGGATCACTATATAGTATAGTAAAGGTTTTTGCAGACAACAACATCAATATGACAAAGATCGAAAGCCGTCCATCAAGAAAAAAGCTTGGAGAATACTTATTCTACATAGACTTTGAAAACAATGGAATGGATAAGGAATCTTTGAAAATATTCCTATTAAAAATCGAGGAGAGGACCAGTTTCTTCAAGAATCTGGGAAGCTACTAGCAAATGATAGGAGGCCTTGCAAAAAAAGGTTTAAGAGAAGATTTTATATTCTGGTCAGAGATGGGAGTTGATTATATGCAAGTGAACGTCCCATTCGACTATTTCCTAGATGAAAAAAACATTTATGAGATAATAAGTCTTAGAGAAGAGTTTGACACAAACATCATATTCCATCCTATGCCAGATGGGGAAAAACTCTTATCCCCAGCCAATCCAGAATCACATGACACTATAATAGAATGTCTTAAAGAGATAAAGAATATTATTGTAAAAGAAGGTTTGATCAACAAGGTTATAATGCATCTTTCGACATATCATATCCCAGACAGCCATTATCCATCATATCAGGAAGACGAGGCGATAAGGAACTCGAAAAAATTCTATGACAAACTATATGAGTTCAATGGTCTAAACCTTGTATTTGAAAACGGTTATCCGCCAGGAATAAGCTGGGATGAACTAGGATACAAACCCGACCACTTCAACCTATTCAAGATGAAAAGGGAATATGAATTATGTCTGGACACAGGACATTTGAACCTGAATGACTATGTGATAAATGATTTCTTAGAACTACCATATAATCTCACTTGTATCCACCTACAGTCAAATAACGGACGGGAAGACCAGCACTATCCACTGACAAAACAGAATTTCAATGAATGGAGACAGTTAGAAAGACTTTTATCAAAGGATAAATACATGACCATTGAGGCTAAGAACGGGTTAGAGGATATCAGAAACATTGTTGAACACTTGAAGGAAAATAAGATAGCCGACTAGACTAGGAAGTCCATGAAATATCTGCCAGCAAACTGTATAATCAATTTCATATTAGGCATAATCCAGTGAGTCCCATAAAAAGAACGCCAATAACATAAATCATTTAGCAAGGCAGGTAAAGACAATACGATAAACACAAGTATCAATAATCTGACAATCAGTGATTTAGAATAAATCTTCTCTTCTATTATCTTACTTGTAAAAAAGAAAAAAAGGAAATAATAGGGTAGAGTAGCCTTCATAGCCAGATCATTGCTCCTTCCAACCTCAAAAAAGAATAATAATACAATGAAAAAAAGTGAAAAATACAATACCTGGGGGATCTTAACCCTTGCGAGACGGAACACTAATAAAAAGAAAAGCAGTGGGAAAAGCTCGACGAATAGGTGTATAATGAGGTTTAATAACACTCCTTGCTCTTCTAGGCTCCTATTAAATTGTAGGTCTTCTGGCTTGGCCTTCGATACATAGAAATTCACGATTAAAAGACTTGTTAGTATCAGAAAGACTATCCAATGCGGATGCGAAAACAGCCTGCTAAACTTATCCTGGTTTCCATCAGAAAGATATAAGAATATTGCAAGTGGGATAAACGCTATCCAAACCAATGCAGAGGAAGATAGGACAAATAAGGAAGATAGGATGAGTGGTAGACGGATATTACTTCCAATAAAGAACAATGTGAAGAATAAGCCGGTTAACAGAGATACTGTCTGGGCTGGAGACCATTGCCAGAAATGTATGAACGCGTGGGTGGATACATAATAAAACACATGCCATTCAACCAATGGATTGACAAGCAAGCCAGTATCATACAACTGTCGTAAATAGTTCAGTCCGAAGAAAAGAGGTAAGAAAAGATAGAATAGACCATAAATACGGTTTTTAGCAAAATCCTTAAATATTCTCTGTAGTCCGACAGGCAGCAGTAATATGACTAATACAAGCCCGATAAAACACCATACTGCAAAGAATACTTGAGCATGATATGCTAGATCCACTAGATTTGTGATTTCAAATAGCCTGGAAAAACAGGATAATAGGAAGGCTGGGGGAATATGCATGCTATAATAGTAGACTAGTCTCGCATCACTTATTCCAGTTAGTCCAGGAATATCGAAATACTCCAGGTTTGGGTTTATCGGATTAGAATATAATGATAAGATGATGCTCCGATGCTTATCCCAATCACCCAGATAAGTATAACCTAGAAACACTGGGAGGAATGTCATTAAAAAAAGTCCTAGAAAAAGGATTAGATAAGGTATTTTGATCGAATAGACGTCTGAATCATTGAACAAACTCTTTCTCTGAATGAAAACACGGTATGAACAATAGGAAGTTATTACCATGAAAAAAAGTCGGATGACATAGGTATACGGTAATGTTATGAAAAAAAGGATTGTAGGCAACGATATATAGACTATTAACAAGCCATATATCCTCTGTAAAAAACCGACATCTACTTCAAAGACCTTACGATAAGACAATAGAAAAACCAATACTAAAAAAAAAATATACAAGATATAAGCAAGAATCATCTCCGATAACACCATAACCTAAATGAGTTAATATATCTATATCAGCCCATATTATTCTATCCCAATGTTCGTATCCCATCCGCTAGTAAAGAAGGATAAGCTAAAGCTTAGAAGATATCAAGAAACCGTTGTAGCCCGGGCTGTAGAAGACAATACGCTAGCAGTACTACCAACAGGACTAGGAGAAACAATAATCGCGGCCATGGTAGCAGCAGTCCGACTAGAAAAATACCCGAAATCCAAGGCCCTCTTCCTAGCACCCACAAAACCACTCGCAGTCCAACACGAAAAAACATTCAAAGAAATCCTCAATATCGAAGAAACCACCGTCCTAACCGGACAAGTAAACCATGAAAAACGCCAAACCCTATGGGAAAAATCAAGGATAATATTCGCAACACCACAGACAATACACAACGACATGATACGAGGACAAAAACTCGAAGACATCTCCCTAATAATATTCGACGAAGCACACCGAGCAGTCGGAGACTACAGCTACGTACACATGGCAAAAGACTATATGAAAGAAAGCACCTACCCCCTCATCCTAGGCCTCACAGCATCACCAAGCAGTGAAAAAGAAAAAGTACGGGAAATAAAAAACAATTTATTCATAAAGAATATCGAGGCCAAGACAGAAAATGACAAGGATGTAAAACCCTATATACAAGATGTAAAAATCAAATGGGTGAAAGTCGAATTACCAGAAGAATTCAACGGACTAAAAAAGACGATTGAAGACGTCCTAAAAGAAGAATTCAAGAAATTAAAGGAACATGGATACCTTGAGTCCATACAACTACAAAAAGTCAACAAACGAACCCTCCTTGGCATACAACACGAGATAAGAAAAGAAATCACATCAGGCCTCACAAGCTATGAACCCGCATCAATAGTAGCATCAGCGATAAAAGTCAACCATGCCCTAGAGCTACTAGAAACACAGGGAATAAACGCATTACACGAATATTTTAAGCGTTTATTCAAGCAAAAAAGCAGGGCAGTAAAAAAATTATCCCAAGACCATAGGATTATGAAAGCCTATGATATGACAAAGACAATGATAGAAGACGGGATCGAACACCCAAAGATCTCGGAGCTAGTCAAGATAATATCAAAGCATAAGGATGAAAAAGTCCTCGTATTCACCCAATACAGAGACTCTGTTGACACAATAATAGAAAGACTAAACCAGGCAGACATCCTAGCACATGAATTCATAGGACAAGCCGCACGAGGAAGCCAGAAAGGGATGACCCAGAAACAACAGATAAAAACCCTGGAAAAATTCCGTGAAGGCGCCTATACAGCATTGATAGCAACATCAGTAGCTGAAGAAGGACTGGACATACCAAAAGTCGACGCAGTTATATTCTACGAGCCAGTCCCCTCAGAGATCAGAAGCATCCAACGACGTGGAAGGACAGGAAGAAACGCGGCAGGAATAGTATATGTCTTAATTGCAAAGGGCACGAGAGATGAAGGATATTACTGGGCCGCCTACCATAAGGAGAGGAAGATGGGGAATATCGTGCGTGAATTAAGACAAGGGCTTACAAAACAACAGGATATAACAGGATATGACAATGTAGAAGTGAAAGAGGAGACTAAAAATGTTGAGGAAACTGAAACTCCTACAAGTTATGGACAACAAAGCATAACACAATATTCCTTCGATGAAACAGAGGGTGTGAAGATATTCATGGATATTAGAGAGAGAAACAATGCAATAATCGATGCTTTAAAGGACAAAGCAAGTATCGATATAAGACAGTTGCCAGTTGGTGATTATCTACTTTCTGACCGGGTATGTGTTGAAAGAAAGACGATAGATGATTTCCTCAGCTCTATTATCGACAAAAGACTAATGCAACAGATGACAGAGATGCGACGGAATTTCATAGCACCCATATTAATCCTCGAAGGAGACTCAGACATATACTCTAAACGAGACATTCACCCCAATGCAATAAGAGGTGCGCTAGCATCAATAGCAGTAGACTTCGAAGCAAGTATAATCCCAACAAGAGATGAAGCCGACACAGCAGAAATCTTATATGCAATAGCAAAAAGAGAACAGATACAAGAAAAACGACAAGTATCCCTACGAGGCGAGAGGAAACCATTATTACTAGGTGAAAAACAGAGGTATATCATCGAATCCCTGCCAAATGTCTCAGCAGTCCTCGCAGACAGATTGCTTGGTGAATTCGGATCGGTTGAAAACATAATTAAAGCCAAGGAAACCGAATTAAAGAGGATCGAGGGTATAGGAGATAAGAAAGCAGCAGATATCAGAAAGACGATTAAAAGCAAGTATGATAAATAAACCCTTTCTAATTCTTAACTAGAGCATGGACTCAGATACCGACCATAGAAAAGAATGGCAGAACGTTAGTAAGAGATCCAATAAGAGAAGGGAGAATATCATTGAGTTAAGAAAACTCTTGGAAACCAGTGGTGGAAACAAAAATCCTAAAGGACTACTACGACTAATCCTACATGGCGAAGGATTATCATCCAATGAAGCCGCAGCAATGCTTTCAGTAAAACGAGAGATTATTGACCGCTGGGTAATCGAATTATCCAATAAGGAGCTAATATTCATCGAATCAGACAGCCTTTCCAACCCGAAATTATATCCGACAAAACAGATAACAGAAAAACTGGATAGATTCAAGCTAACAAAGAAGAAGATGAAGATACGAAAGATGCTGACAAAGGGTATGGAAGACCTCGATGAAAAGAAAAAAGAGCTTGCTGAAGAACATAAACAAAGAGTAAGAATAGAAGAAGAATATAAAAACGTACAGACAGAACTCTCAGAAAAAGACGCGGAATATCAGGATGAACATCAGAAACGCATCGAATTAGAAAACCGGATCTCACATCTTGAAGAAGATGCATCCGGAGAATACGATGAAAAACTCCGGATGCTAAAAGACCATCTAAACCGGGAGAGAAACGAGAGGGCTAAACTAGAGGAATTACTAAAGAAACAGCGTGAAGGACTGAAAAAAGAAGAAGTTGTTCATAAGAATAAATACAAGGAAAAAGAAGAAGAACTAGACAAACGAGAGAAAGAAATCGCAGAAAAAGAAAAGGCCTTGGATGAGAATATTGAGATGAATATCCTTTTTGGAGAAGATGTATCAGATGATGAAAAACTCGTCGAAGCACGAGAGACGATAACAAGGATCAAAAGCAAACTGGAAGAAGGTAGGATAAACCTGGATAAGATAGACGAGAAGATGAGGAAGGATTTCCAGGAGATTTATACTGCAGAATGGGATACTATACGATTACTCGGGGAGGAGATCGTGCTTTTAAGAAAGAGGAAGGCAGAGATAGAAGCCACTCTTTTAAAAGAAGATGATGGTGGTGGAGATGAGCCTCCACAGACACCACCAAAAGAAAAAACCACAAAACCAATGAAGACTACAAAGAAGACAGAAGAAGCTCAAAAAACTGTTCAGATAAAATTGACGCCTGAAGAAGTTGAAAACGCGGTTGATGCAGTAGATAATCTAGAGAACCAGGTACTGAATGGAAAACCAGACAAACCAAAAACACCAACACCACCACCAGATGAACCAGACGAACCACCAGAAGAACCACAAACACCACCAGAACAACCACAAGAACCACCACAAAAACCACAACCACAAACACAACAACCAAAAAAACCACAACAACAACAACAACA
>CAYREE010000009.1:0-11310 GCA_964423225.1 uncultured archaeon
GTTTCTCATTAACAAATCTTTCAATAGTCTGTGCAAGCTGTTCTAATGGTACATTGAGTATTTTAGCCGATTCCTTCAGTTGTTCAAGTGAGAAACCAGTGTCTGTAACCTCTATCAAGGAGAGTTTGCCTATGACCTCATTGAATAATCCTTCTTCACCTGATGCTTGGTCAATACCTGCCTTTCCAGCCTTGAATTCTAGTCTGACGACACCATCCTGTATCCTCTTGGCAGAAATCATCTTGATCTGGCCAACATCACTCGTGTTATAAAGATGTGTTCCACCACATGCTTCAGCATCAACATCCTTGATGTTTATTACCCTAAGCTCTGTTCCAGGCACTGCACCCCCCTGGTATAATCTAAATCCGAATCTTTCTTCTGCATCATTTCTCTTTAAAACAAGGTGTTCGATTTTTATGCCTGCATCAACTATCTTGTTCGCCTCCTTCTCGATCATCTTTAACTGTTTTTGATTAACAGATTTATAATGCGTTATATCAAGTCTTGAAAGCTCAACGCTTTTATGGGCACCAGCCTGCCATATATGTGGTCCAAGCACTTTCCCTGAAGCTGCATTCACAATATGTGTTGCAGTATGGTGTTGCATCAACTGGGTTCTACGATCTAGATCTACGATACAGTCCACAGAGTCTCCCTTCTTTATCTTTGATGTATCCTCCCCCTTGTGAACTACTATGTTCCCTGTTTTTTGTACGTCGAATACTCTGGCCCCTCCTATCATTCCATGGTCTGCTTCTTGTCCACCGCCTTCAGGGTAGAAATGCGTCCTGTCCAAGACAATATAATCATCGAGTATGTCAACCACATTTGCCTTGAACTTGATTTCTTCAGTATTTTCATAAAATAAGGGAATGGTATCTGGAATATCCTGTGTTTCCGGAAGCTTAGAACCTTCCTCTTTGACACTACTTTTCTGATGTCTTTCCTCGACTAGTGCATAGAAATTATCTGGAATCTCTGTCTTTGAGATATCTGATACTATGTCTGGTGTGATACCATGACTATCATATAATTCAACCATCTTATTAGCGTCTATATCCTCTCCTGATTCAACAAGTCTTTCGATTATTCGCTGTCCCTTCTCACGTGTATCCTTATAGCGTACCTTTTCCATTTCAAGGATGTCGAAGAGGCTGCCTGTTTCCTTCAACTCAGTATACCAGCCGCCAAATTCTTTAATATGGTGTTCAAAGACTTTTTCTAATTCAATAGGGATATTGAACTCGTCTATCAATGCCCAACATCTTCTAAGAAGGGTCCGGAGATTATATCCTCCACCCACATTGCTTGGTAAAGCCCCATCGTGGATGGATACAAGAAGGCTTCTTGTATGGTCTGCGATAGCATATAATGCCCGCATCTCATAGACCTTCGACTTTAATTCAGGGATGGATAATCCAAATTCCTTTGCGATATCCCCCCAAACAGAGTTAATATCATCAACCTCGTCTATATCCAGCATTCCAGCATATCCACCGAACTTAAATGCAAAATCATTATCCTGCTTGAAACCAGAGGATTTCTTCAAATACTTCAATACTTCCGGAAAGACTGTGTCATAGCTCATTGGTTTACCCTGACTAAACCAACTCCATCTTTCAAGACCTGCACCCATGTCTATTACCTTGGTCTTTAACTCTTGGTGCGAGCCGTCAGGCAATATCTCATACTGCATGTAGACTTGGTTTCCAAGCTCTAATCCTCGGCTGAAGAATTCCATGCTGGGCCCGAAGTTCCCTCCTCCAGCCCAGACATCTTCATGATAGTATATTTCTTTGTCTTTTATCCCCAGTCCTTTTGTGAGAAATTCATGCATCTGGAGTATTCCCTCATCCTTGAAGTAGACGTGATTCTCCTTTGTATTGAATGTGTGTTGTCCAACCATTATGAATCCGGTATAATGTCTTCCAGTCACTCCAACTGAATCCATATCCTGGAATCTTAGGCAGAATTGCGGTTCAAGTACTGCGGGTGCGGGAGGCTCTACTTCTCCAGCGACAACATATGGTTGAAAATCATTGACTCCAGCATTAACAAAATAAAGGTCGTCATACCATCTGCATACGACTGGATATCTTTTCAGGGGAACATAATCCCATTTCTCGAAGGTTTTTACATACTCGTCCCAGGCTTCTTTGTATTTGAAAGGTTTCCTCGTGAGTTTCTTTCCGATAAACCTATATCCTCCAGAGCAAGTTGGTTCGTCACAGTGGTCTCTTGACTCACGACTCCAGAAACCCCGTCCACATTTGCTACAGACGCTCCTAACGAAACCAATACTTTCCAGAGATTCGACTGGATAGTATTTACTATAGTTCTTTGCGAACTCTGGCTTCTTCTCTTCCTTCAGTTTACGGAAGTCAAATGTCATAGCTTTTTAGTATTAGACACTTAGTGTTAAAATCAGTTAATAATCCCTATATTATATAAATTCAATTGTTTATGATGAGTAGTCTGAGAAAAACAGTGTATACACGATTGTTACTGTTTGTATTAGCCTGCATACTCTCTGGATTTATAATATTGTATAATATACCTGTTGATAATCTATTAGAAAATACTACACACGTGTTCGAAGACAAGCCTTTTAACAGAAGTCATCCAAGTATTTCAACTGTTAAATGCAGTGATTGTAACATCCTCCTGATATCAATAGATGCTTTAAGAGCCGATCATCTGGGAGCATATGGTTATATGCGAAATACAAGTTCGAATATAGACGTTTTTACAGAAGAAAGCATACTTTTTGAATATGCTATTACTCCACGCCCTAAGACGAATCCAAGTATAGCCTCGCTTTTCACAAGTCAATATCCGTTCAGACATGGTGTCAGAAGGAATAATATACCCTTACACTCTGATCATGCACTTCCATTATTGCTGGGGGAGAATGGCTTTAATACTGCAGCTATTGTAAGTAATTGGGTTCTTAGACCAAATGCATCGGGATTAGAAAAATATTTTCACATTTATGACTATGATTTCACACAGTCTGTTTCAGACAAGGAAGAAATATATGAGAGGAATGCATGGCAGACGAACCAAAGAGTATTTGAATGGTTTGAAAACAATTCAAAAGAACGGTTTTTCTTATGGATACATTACATGGATCCGCATGGGCCTTATCGACCTCCGATTGAATATCAGTCTACCTTCATTTCTTCAGAAAAGGATATGGTGTCACTTAAAGTAATCCCCAGGTATCAGATACTACGGGAAGCATATCTTTTTAATGGGACAGTTGATGCTAACTATTACCGGGACCAGTATGATAATGAGATACATTACACCGACAAACAGGTCGGGGAATTAATGTCTAAGCTAGATGAAATGAACCTGTCTGAAAACACTATAGTCATACTCACTGCGGATCATGGTGAGAGCCTTGGACAACACGAATATTTCTTCGAGCATGGTGATGAGCTATACGATGATTGTGCCAGGATACCCCTTATGATAAGGTTTCCAAAACGCATAAATCTAGCGTCTAAACGGATAGTTGAAATGGTGTCTATAATGGATTTGTATCCGATGATCCTGGATATCTTGAACATATCAATTCCAGCGGATTTGACGATAGATGGAATGAATATCCTTCCTCTACTTCATGGAAAACTAATGGATAGGCCGCCACTTTATCTTGAGGTTAATTCTGGAGGGCATATTAAAAGGGCTTCGCTTAGAACAAATGATTATAAGATCATTATGAAGGGTGGTTGTTTTTTCGAGGGATTGAATATAACTTGTAATGCATCTGGTTTTGAATGCTATGAGCTTTCGTCAGATCCAAGTGAGGAGAATCCTAAATGGTGTGAGCGTCCTCCGTATTCGTATCTGAAAAAATCATTGATCAAGTCTATTAAGCGGGCGAATGAAGAGAAGGTTTTTAGAGAAGGTGTGAAACCTTCGGTAAAGGATATTCGGATACTTAGAAATCTGGGCTATATCTATTAATCTTTCTTCATGTATGATACGAGTTTTTCAAGGGCTTTTCTCCGGTGGGAGACCTTGTTCTTGTATGTTTCATCCAATGCAAATGTCTTTTCTGATCCAGTTGGCTTGAATATGGGGTCGTATCCGAATCCTCCCGTGCCCTGGAGGTCTTGGGTTATGATACCTTCTATCTCCCCCTCGAATACTTCTGGTTTAACTCCATCATAGTATCCTATCGCGGATATGAATGTTGCCTTCCGATCTGTTATTCCATCCATGAGCCTTAGTATTCCATCATTCCCGATTTTTTTGAATACAATGCTGCTATAGGTTCCTGGAAATCCATTCAATGATTCTATGAATAATCCGGAGTCTTCCACGATCACAGGCTTGCCTATCTTTTGATACACGTATCTTACCCCCTCTAATGCAATCTTTGATACTTTCTCATCGCGTATCTCAGGGTAGGGTTGGTCGACTTTTAGAAATTCTATGTCATGGTCCTTGCCTATCTCATTGGCTTCTTGGATCTTATGCTGATTGCTTGTTGCAAAGAAGACTTGCATTTCACTGTCCGAACTTTTTTTTATAGATGTCTACCATCTCTGGCTTGTTCTCCTCAAAGATGAGTGCTTGTTCCTCAATCATGTGTTCAGCCTCTCGATTACTCATTTCTCCGGCTTCCATTGTGAAATATGCTACCCTACCCATCCATAAGTGTCTGAACACATTTAGCACGTCTTCCTTCTTTTCATCGGGTACTGAGTAGTATGCCATAATAAGGTGGGATAGTACGTCAACCCATAGTTGAGCATCGAATATGAATTCCTCGACAAGGTCCGGTATGGATGCGACTTGTCGATAGGTTTCTTGGGGTAGTATCTCCTTCATCAACTGTGCATATTGTGCCCTTCCCCCAAGGAATATGTTCATCATATTCCTGACATCCACGTTGAATGGTTCTGGAGAACTGAATCTGATATTACCTCTTTTTCTAGGCAGTGGTTTGCTCCCTTTTATGTTCATCCAGTCTTTGCCATAATATTTTACCAGGTTTAGGATGTTTCCTATTACTTGTTTGAACATGGGTGCTAAGTGTAGTGAGGGGTCTTTCACGTCATGTATCTTCACTCCTAATACTGCCTCGCATATCTTCATCTTCTCTCCAAGGGCGGTGACGGTGAGGAAGGTGTCTATTCCAAACTGTGCGGTCTCTGTCTTCTCCCATAATTCATGATCCAAGACTTTTTTATAGAATTCTTGGGACATCCCGAACTCTCCGCCGATAGGCTGTCTGACACGCTTTCCAAATAGCGTTCTAACAATGGGATATCCAATGAAATTGGTGATCGTCCCATCGTATTTATAGCGCATATAGTAGGGTGATACGAAATCGTAGTTGTTTGATAATGTTGGTCTTACAAGCAGTTTTATCCACTCCTTGTTTATGCTCCTTAGATCCGAGTCTATCAATGCCACGCTTTTTGCATTGATCTGGTCTGCGACTGTCAACGCAGTCCTTATACCCGCTCCTTTTCCACACACTCCATTACATGGCCTGTCTTTTACAGCGATTTTTTCTACCGGGATCCGTATTGCTTTTGCAACTTCTACAGTGCCATCAGTAGAATTTCCGTCAACGTTTATTATGACTTTTTTATGGTCTGGGAAGAACTCGTTTAATCCAGTTGCTACCTGATGCATCACATATGCTATCGTGGATGCATTATTATGGCTGGATATGATAGCAGCGATATCAACGTCTTTGACTACATTGCCGCTAGTGCTTTTTATAGTCCTTTCCTTCTTTGCGTTGTTCATTGTTGATTGTCTAAACTATTCTTATTTGTTATATTAATCTTTGTATTCTCTCACTATATTGATTATCTGCTTATTCCATCCGGATGGTCCGATACCATCGGCTTTTAAGACGTTTTCCAGTCCTGTTTCATCATAACTTCCATCTGGTTTTCCAACAAGTATGGGTATATCCACTTTTTTTAGCATATCAACATCGTTTTTAGAATCTCCGATTCCTATTGTCGTCAGCTTATCATAGTAACTACCGTATATCTCTGTAATGGTCTCTACAGCGGTTCCCTTATCGCTTGCGCATATACAATAATAACGACCCCCTTTTTTGACCCCTAATCCTTTGTTTTGGAGTATCACTATGGATTCTGCGTCCAGGCTTGTTGCAACAACACTATACTCTCTTTCCATTGCCATTCTAGCCTCTTCAATCGGAAGGCCTGAATCGTCGGCTAATTCTTGAATTGTCATATCATTGAATAATGTGAAGTTTAATCCGTGTTCTTCCCTTATGCTTGAGACTATCTCCCTTATTTGGCCTGACTTGTAGCCGAATCCGATCACATAGTAATCTGCAGATTCTTCATCGTATTCGAATCCATTTTTGAATGTTTTTTTCGGTATGTATATGGCTGATCCGTTCTCTGAGATGAATGGGTCATTGTTTCCCATCCGGCTCCTATATGACTCTATCTCTAGTCGTGTCTTGCTGCTTGTGAGTATAAGTGGTATCCCTGCTTGTTTGAGTGTGTTTATTGCGGTAATGGCATTGTCAAAGGAATAGTCTTCATCTAATAATGTGCCATCCAAGTCGGAATATACTAGATATTGCATCTATTTCTCCCAATAGGTATCTATTATCTCTGATCCCCGGTCTATCTGAATATGTATTTTTGTGAGTATTGTATCTGATGTGAACATGTTGACTCTTTGTTGTAGTATGGCTTTAAGCTCTTTGTAGCTGTAGCCTTTCTGGTCGTTCATCTGATCCTTAATCTGTCCCCATGGAAGTAGTAGGTTTGGCTTATATGATCTTGGTGCATTGAATCCATCCCGGATAATATCCTTGTATACCTTTATTCGTTCAATATCCTCTTTTTTCTCGCGTTCCCGATACTTCAGTTTTCCCCTGCTGTTAGCTGACCATTTTTTAAACTCATCAAGCATTGATGTCGCCTCTTTCTCATAGTCGTCAAGAAACGCGTTTATGTCGCTGATTTTATCTTCTAATCCGTATTCTCTTATCCAAAAGAAGAATGCCTTGCTTATCTCTCCAAGCATGTTTGTTACATGCTCTTCGTCTCCAGGTAGGTGTCTGAAATATCCGAAGTCTGCCTGGCTGAGCATATCCATGCCTACAGTCTTCCATAACTGGCATAATACACTGGTCTCTATATCATAGCTGTTTGAGAACTGTATCTTATTCAATACATCCCTGGTGAAAGCCGCTTCACCGCTGAATGTATAAGTGAATCCCTCAAGTCCGTTAAAGATCCCGTGTTTTGATAGTGTTTTGAACAACGGATAACCTGCAAGACGTGAAAGCCTACCACCAAGCTTGTAACCCTTCTTGATCTTATGTTGCCTCTGATAAGTTGCTTTCGTATATACTTTACTGGAACAATATTCTCCACTGCAGTTGTTACTCCAACCATCCAATATCGGTTTTACAAGACCTTTAACATAAGTATCCTTGAATGATACGATGTCTGAATCCACGAATGCGATGATGTCGCCATATGTTACTGGGATACTGAACCAGAGATTCGCTCCTTTACCTACTTTTAGATACTCTAGCTGTTCGTTTGTGAGTATTTTCCGCTCTAGGAAGACTTTATGCATCTGGGGATCGACTTGGCTTAGAATCCTGACGCAGAAATCATAACGGCCTTGCATAGCTTTTTGCCGGCCTTCTGGCATGTTTTGCACGAAGAGTACTTCGTCCTTGAAGGTCTTGCAGAATTTCATTGCTACAGCCAGTATATACTCGATAAATGCATAGTCTGGTGTGCCATCCTCTAGTCTTGAGCCTTCTGCGATGAGTATCTCGTCTATGGCTCCTTTATCGATTAGCTCACAGCATTCTCCTAAAACCTTGTATAATGCTTTATTATACTTGGCATTGTGTTTGTTGAATGTGGGTATTACTACTGATAGTATGACTGGTCGTTCTCCAGGCTCCTCTGAAACCTTGTTTTCGAGCTTCAAACGCTCTATCTGTCTGGATTGTAGCTTTTTCAAGCTCTTATTGTTTAAAGTATGCACTCTGGCTACCACGCACAGTAAGTGTTAAGAGTTTATCATTAGGTGATTATATATGTGGTTTTCAATGTTTCGATGTTTTTTTAGACGCTATTTTATCAGATATGTTTTAATATGTTGTTATGCGATTGATCTTGGAGGATACTCGAATCATGTTCTCATTGGCGATCTTATTGTCCTTTATTCTGCCTGGTTATGCTTATTCCTTGAATTGGATGATCACACCAGTCCTTGTTGTTGCAATGACTTTTGCATTAAAGGATCTGGATTTAGGTTGTTTTAGTAAGAAGGATTATTATACTCATGCATTCAAGGCTGTATCCTTCAATCTTATTCTTCTTAATCTTGTTATCCTAGTATCAGCCTTTCTGTTAGTGGATGATCTTGACTATCTATCAGGGTTTGTTATCATGGCGGCTGTACCTCCTGCTATTTCTTGTGTTCCATTCACCTTTCTTCTAGGCGGGGATACGAATACTTCAATGCTCTCTGAGATAATAGCATATATCCTCTCATTGTTTTTAGCTCCTTTATTGATCATTGTTCTTTTAAGTGGGAGTGTTGATGTTTTTTTCCTTATCAGATTACTCGTCATCCTCATATTGCTTCCATTATTGTTGTCTAGACTGTGTGTTAAAATCAAGTCAGCTTGTTGGATTTATAGTAAGAGTATCATCACAGTGTCTTTTGCTTTGATAACGTATCTAATATTGGGTTTAAACCATGGGATAATTATATCGGAGCCAGTTTCTCTCATACCTGTAATGATAGTTATTTTTCTAAGGTCCTTTGTTGTGGGCACGATTGTATTCTTCCTAGCATTAAAATCCAGTGCTGGGAGAAGGGCTGTCACTTATGCCCTGTTCTCGTCTTTTAAGAATAATGGCGCGGCCGCTGTGATTGCTTTGTCTATGCTTAGCGCTAAGGCTTCGTTACCAATGGCTTTTGCAGCTGTTGCAGAACCATTATACCTTGTTTTTTTACAGCATGTTATTGTCAGACGCCGCTTTGACTGAATCCAATAATGTTGTATGGTGGGGTGGTTTGCCTAAATAATAGTGCGTCAGCTTGTTTTCCGACCGTGAGATTCTTACCTATGATTTCTGCATTGACTTGTGAAACTGTGGCATCATACACATTGAATGTCTCAAAGCCTCCCTGGATTCTCAGACTGTTTATCTCATCCCTTGCTTTTTCCATGTCTGTTATTTCAAATCTGAAGAACGTGTATATGTTAGTGGATTCTACAACCACATTTGTTATTATCTTGGATTCTAGTGATGAAATCTGTTCTATCTGTCTTCTTCCAACAGCGCTTGGGTTTTCAGGGATTATTACTAACTCGTTTTTCACGCCTGATATCATAACAGTCCCTGATGTATTGCTGACCGGTTGTACTAAGTATGATTTCACGGGAAGGTTCTGGTCGTCTTCCTGTGGTCTTGTACCCTGGTCATTGCTATAGGACATGAATGATAGTGCGGAAAGCAACATGATCGCTGCAATTGCGGTTATCCATATCTGCTGGTTTTTCTTCTTCTTATTCGACTTTTTACGCTTGTATTTCTTGTTCATTGTGAAACCATAGGTATTTATTATAGGATGTATTAAATGTTAAGACCTGTTTAAAATGGATTTTATAAAAATATCATATACGGGACGCATAAAGGATGGCGGTATATTCGACACTACTGATAAGAGTATCGCAGAGACAGAAGGCATATTCAACAAAGAGCGGGTCTACAGCCCGCTTAGCATAGTGGTTGGAGGCGGACAAGTTGTCAAAGGCCTTGATGAGGGTTTGAAGGATGTTAAGGTCGGTCAAGAGAAGAAGATTGAGGTTAAGCCAGAGGATGGTTATGGGGCGAGGAATGCTGCCATGGTCAGGCTTGTGCCCATGAAGTTTTTCAAGCAGCAGAGGATTACTCCTATGCCTGGCATGCCTGTTGAGATTGATAATATGCCTGGTCGGGTTCAGACTGTGGCTGGTGGAAGGGTTCGCGTAGATTTTAACCATGAGCTTGCAGGAAAGACTCTTGTATTCGATGTGAAGGTTGATGAGAAGGCTAAGAATGATCAGGATAAGGTATTGTTCCTAGTTGACAAGAGTTTCGAGGGCTCTGAAGGATTTGATGCAAAGCTTACTGGAAAGAAGCTGAAGATATCTGTTCCAGAATCAGCTCAGAGGGACAGGAACCTTTTGATCCGGAAGGCTTCTCTTACAGCAGACTGTTTCAAACACTTGAAGATTGCTGAAGTTACTTTCGAGGAGACGTGGAAGAATCCGGAAGCTGCTGAGAAGAAGTCTGAGAAGGAGACTGAGAAGAAAGCAGAGAAGAAATAATTTTTCCCTTCTTTAATCCATGATTCCTTTTTTTTATTTATCATGAGCAGTCAGGCTAGCTTCAACCCTTTGTTCGCTGGATTGGATATCGCTCTTCCAGGATTAAAACCGTCAAATGTCCTGGTTGACAGACTCTTAAGTCAAGAGCCGTTAACTCCGGTAACACCTGCTGAGCGGAAGATTATTGTCGATGATCTGACGGTTTCATTTGATGATATGGCGGATACATATGGGAAAATCGTTGCACAGCTTCGTGAAGGAGATCTTGATGATAATGGTATCCTACCTTTCTTTGATGACATTGGTTTATGGACTCGTGCAAAGTTTGACCTTCAAAGTGGTATGGGAATGGATCGTGGTGTACCGATGGGAATGTGGAAGAGTTCTTCATGGCTTCAGCCACCAATGAAAAGTTGGCTTGACCGGGTGATGCCAGAAAAAACTGATAGTGAAAGACCCTGTGAATTCCTTGATCTGGGTGCAGCGGAATGTCAGTTAGCCCATAGTGTAAAAGAGAATTATGGTTCAGGTGTTAGGGTCAATGCATCATGCATTAATGAACACCCGCATTATCCAGTCGACGAGTTTCACGTGATGGTTGGCGAATATATGCCTAAAAGATTTGGTGGGAAATTAGATGCAGTATTCTGCAATGATGCAATGGAATTCGCACCACTACCACACCTATTAGCAGAGAATGTTGCAAAGAGTCTGGCTCCAGGCGGCGAGGCGGCTTTGGTAGTAAACCTGCAGCGACCAATATATCTACCGGAAACTGAATATTACAGGTCGAAAAACAGTGACACGAGATTCTGGGAAACCCTGGATCGTATTGGGCGAGACATGCCTGTTGACTTGAGCATGCAAACTGCTTGGGAAAACCCACCCAAATATCTAGCACAGGTTGACCGGAAAGAAATGCCACGCTTCCTATT
>CAYREE010000009.1:11320-30553 GCA_964423225.1 uncultured archaeon
GAAAAACAGAGAGTAAACTCAGGTTCCAGGCCTGTTTGTTGATGGTCCATTAGGCCTTCTTATTTCGGTAGTTCCTGTCTTGCAGGATCTGGTGACATGGTTTCTGGGCGTACCGCTATTCCTTTCTCATAATACCATCCGGTTTGTGCTAGTTTCTTGGTCCATGCGACTGCTGTATCAACTATGTCGTCGAAGCTGAATCTTCGCTTCCATCCGAGTTCTCGTTCTGCCTTGGCACTTGATGCTACTAAGACGTCTGGTTCTCCAGCCAAGCGTTTTTCCTCAGTCTCACCAACATCGAATTCTCCGGCACGTTGTTTTATTGCGTCAACCATCTGTCGTACTGTCACACCTTCACCAGATCCTAGGTTATAATGATTCACACCTTCTAGTCGTCCATCACGCATCCGCTCTATCCCTGTATTGTGCGCGTTCGCAAGATCAAGCACATGGATCAAATCCCTGACGGGCGTACCCTCTTTTGTCGGCAGCGTATTGCCGAAAATAGTGAACTTATCCCTCAAGCCCAAGGCTTTTAATATGATCAATGGTAATGCATGAGTTTCTTTTGGCATATGGGCTTCTCCTATCAGTCCGTCTGGATCTGCACCTGCAACATTGAAGTATCTGAATATTGTGGCTGCTTCAAGATCCCCTTTTACAACAGCTTCTTGTATGGCTTTTTCTGCCATGACCTTCCACCCACCATAAATTGTACTCGCATCAAGTGGATGTTCTTCAGTTATCCTGGCTTGTCCATCAACCTTATCCGCTTGTGGGGGGCCATATGTTGCAGCTGTTGATGAAAACACCATCCTCTTGACGTTGTTCTCCTTCATGGCTGACAGTAAATTGTTTGTGGTATCGAATATCTTCTCCCTGTATAATTCTGGTTGTTGTTCCCCTTCGGGAACTTCGATATATGCGCAGCAGTGGACAACGTCTGTAACACCCTCTTCCCTTAGTGCCTGGGATACAGCCTTCTTATCATTCAGACTTGCCTTTCTAATTGATAATCTATCAGCATATCTACTATCCGCTTTTAATGCTTCGATAAATCGTGGATCACTTCTTTCAAAACTATCTATCACGACTATTTTATCATCTGTAGTATCAAGCATGTGTTTGACGGTATGAGTCCCAACATATCCTCCACCACCCGTAACTGCAGTAACATTAGCCATAATACAATCATCTAGGATATAGGAGATTATTAAAGAAAAAAAATATGTGAGGATATGGTCATTCCCATCTAACTCTCTTTTGTTCCTTTCTTAATTCTCCTGATTCACCATCGTATTGCGATGTATTTAATACTCTACCGTCTGATCCTCTCACTTGTTCTTGTATCATGGGTTTCTCATTGTGAAAGGAAAAATATTCAATGATCACAGGACCATGTTGATCATCCATGTCGAAAACATAGGTGGGGGAATTATCACCTACATGTCTGCAGAACTCTCTTGTCAAACTATTATCGGTTCTAATCTGAATATCCTGACTACGGAGCGTATATTTTTCCCTTATCTGATCAGGTGACTCATATGGAGAACTACATATTCTAAGACTCACTCCACTACCCTCCTGTGTTGGAAGCACGTAAATACTCCTTAATTCAGGAATATTGAATTCAGTGGTCAATACGTCCCTATCCACTCCATCTGGAAGCAAAACATGGTTTCTCCGATAAGTATAACTGCCAAATGACCTGGTTTCTGGGAGTTTTTCTGGACGTACTTCATGCTCCTCAACCGCTTTTGACAACTGCATCAATGAAAACATGCCTTTGTCACATAAACCATGTTTAACCCCATCAAGATAATAAACTTTCACCTAAATCATCCTTATTATATTACTATCCTAAACTTTAGTATACAATGAAAATACTCCACATACCCTGTTATTCGACTTCAGACCCGATTCCAGTACTATCCCTTAATATTGAAAAGCTCAAGAAGTATACTCGGATAGGTCTTGTTGCAACAGCACAGCATTTGAATCGACTAGATGAAGTAGGCGGATTTCTAAAAGACCGGGGGAAAGAAGTGAAGATAGGAGGCCAGATAATAGGTTGTCTGAGAGACAGGGCATTATCAATCAAGGATATCGTTGATTGTTTTGTTTATATCGGGTCTGGACGTTTCCATCCGAAATCTCTTGCAGTCGTATCCGGTAAACCCGTATTCATATTAAATCCGATCTCACAAGTATTAGACCAGATTAAAGACAAGGATATTCAGGCCTTGATGAAGGATCAGAAAAAAAGGCTTGGCAGAGCAAGTGATGCGCACGTATTTGGGATAATCGTGTCCGTTAAAGACGGGCAATACGATCTTAGATCCGCGTTTGAACTGAAAAAATCCTTGATGTCAAAGGGTTTTAAAGCATTTATCCTGGCTGGAGAGGAATTATCACCCTCTAATCTTCTCCCATTTAAAATAGATTGCATAATCAATACAGCTTGCCCAAGGATTGTGGAAGACGAATTTGACAAGCCGATATTGAATCCACGTGAGCTAGAACTGATATTTAGCTAATGATTCGAATTGTAAGAGTGGAGATGATGTTAAATCCTAAGCTTGGGATACTAATATTTGTAATAGTGTTACTATTCTCTGCATACTTCCTACAATCAAAAGAAAAACAAGTATCCAACACGATCAGTTATCCTGACCACAATGTCATAATCCTATCCATCGAGACCTTACGACCTGATCATCTAGGATGTTATGGTTATGTGAGGAATACAACCCCTTTTATCGATAGCCTTGTAGCGGAGAGTATATTGTTTGAGAATGCTTTCACAACACGTGGTCTAACACAACCATCACTCACTTCAATGCTCACATCATTATATCCAATCAATACTGGTGTGAGAGATAATGGATATGTATTATCTGAGAATATACCTACAATATCCACGATCTTAGAATCGACTGGATATGAGACTGCTGTGTTTTTAACTTCAGCATGCGAGACATTCAAGAATCATTTCAGCTACAAGTCTTGCTCAAGAAAATCCGACAAGAGGATCATCAAGTCAGCAAAAACTTACCTTAAAAACAATAAGGACAAAAAGTTTTTCTTATGGATGCATTTCTTCGCACCACATTCACCATATAATCCCCCAAAGAATTTCAATATTTTTTCAAACCAAAGCTATGCCGGATCAAAGGAACTACTATCCTCTATAACAAAAGCAGGAACCGACATATCAGACAGTGAGCTAGAACAAATCAATGCATTATATGATGGTGAAATATTCTTTATCGATTATCAACTCAGGAAATTCTTCAGATTTCTGGAAAACAATAACGTATTAAACAATACGATTGTCGTATTAGTCGGAGACCATGGAGAAGACTTATACCAACATAACCGGTATTTCTATCATGCCTGCTCGATATATGATACTTCATTAAAGATACCTCTTATCCTCAGACTTCCGGATGGATCATTGATGGGAAAGCGTGTGGAGGGAATAGTTGAAATGGTTGATATAGCACCCACGATCCTTGATCTACTAAATCTTTCCAAGCCGTCTTTTTTCCAGGGTGCTTCAGTGATGCCGATGATTTCTCACGGAACAGTTGATGAAAATCATAAAATCTCGTTAAGCGAATGGAATCATAAGCAGGGAGATATTCTATCGATAAGGACCAAGGAATGGAGATACATATACAATCCGAATGATGTCACTCCAATATGCTTGCCTAAAGGAGATTACTATAAAGTCGCGAAAGAAGAGCTTTATAACATACAAAAGGATCCTGGAGAAACCTTGAATATTGTTGAAAAAAATCCTAAAGTTGCAGAAATGCTTAGAGAGAAATTATTACGTCTCTATCCAAAGGGAAATGACTCATCTAAGACAATACGGGCAAGCGAGGAAGCACTAGAAGAACTACGATCCCTCGGATATCTTGTATAAGTCAGGATAGTTCTATGCCATGCTGTTCTTTCACGACATTCAATACAACCATGGTATATGATTTTGAGACATGTGGTGTAGCACTCAGTTTTTTCACGAACATATTCAAATCGCTACTATCCTTGAATTTTGCAACGACAATCGCATCATACTCTCCCGTCACATCGTATACTGCAGATACTGCAGACTCCTTAGAAATCTTCTCCTCAATATCTGCAAGATGCCCGCCTTCAACAGAAACACCGATAACAACTGTCAGATCATAACCGAGTTTTGTATAATCTATCTCAGCCATGAATCTCTTGATAACCCCCTTCTTTTTCAGGTTATTAACATGATTATAGACTGTACCTTCAGCAACACTCAGTTTCTGAGCGAGTTCTCTAAAGCTTTGACGAGAATCCGACCTTAACTCTGCTATAATCTTTAAATCAAGATCATCTGTATTGGTCATATCATCACATTTATTGTATATTATTGAATATATGTTCATCAACTAATATAAATTTATTTTATTATGTATTCTGATAATTCAATACTAACCATGTTAAAACCAAGACTATCCAAAGAGGAATTGGAGGCTGTTAGAAAGCGGATCATTAAAGCATTACAAGAAATAATACCTGATGCTGGGGCAAAAGGTGCAGTACTTGGATTAAGCGGAGGCCTTGATTCATCAGTTGTATTAAAATTAGCATCAGAGGCCGGAGTTGATCTACACGTATTATTAATGCCCGAGGAAGGGGTAACGGATACTAATTGTGTTGATGATGCTCTTGGTCTCGTTAAAAGCTTGAAGATAGAACACTCTATGATA
Organism: uncultured archaeon; assembly: GCA_964423225.1. Lineage (GTDB taxonomy): Archaea > Altiarchaeota > Altiarchaeia > IMC4 > SCGC-AAA252-I15 > CAYREE01. The sequence continues at coordinate 16,069 of CAYREE010000009.1, forward strand.
CCTATAAATGAAATAATAGAAAGCTATTCTAAAACAAGTAAAATCGATGTTGTGGATAGGCTTGCTTGGGGGAATGTGAAAGCAAGGATTCGCATGACAATAAACTATCTCTATTCTAATCTTGAGGATCGGATTGTCCTTGGTACAGGAAATCGGACCGAGCTTCTAATGGGTTATTATACAAAATACGGTGATGGTGGAGTAGACCTACTTCCTATAGGAAGCCTGTACAAATGCCAGGTTAGACAGCTTGCAAAACAAATAGGCATACCAAAGCGTATAATCGAAAAAAAACCATCTGCAGGGCTTTGGATCGGTCAGACAGACGAGGAAGACCTTGGGATAGACTATGATTTACTAGATAAGGCACTATACTATCTTACCGAAGAATGGTGTGATATACATGAAACATCAAAGTTGACTGGAGTGAAAAAAGAAAAAATCGCAGATATTGTAAAAACAATAGAGAAAAACAGGCATAAACTAGTTATCCCCCAGATAATCTGAATTACTATACTCGACCATACTCGTCTTTAAGCCGTACCACATCTTCCATATGGCTTGTACTGACTTCGATAATCCTTAATGCATCAATAGCCTCAATCCTATGCTTATCGCCTGGATAAAGTGTAACAGCCTCACCTTCTTTAAAGACAATCTCCTCGGTCTCCATTATAATCTTCATCCTACCGGATAACACGTATAATGTCTCCTTTTTATCCTCATGATATTGATATGATAGTTGAGCCTCCTTTTCCACTTCAATGATTTTTCCTATATATTCTGTTTCATGAGCGATTATAATCTCACGTCCCCATGGTTTTTCAACTATTTCAATAGAATCCTTTTTCATTTATATCCTCTATCTAATTATTTACACTAAAATATAAGTTTACGATGAAAATCTCAGTTGTAGGTTCGGGTTATGTTGGCATGATAACAGCTGCCGGATTCGCAGAAAAGGGTTATGAAGTCATATGTGTTGACATAGATGAGAAAAAAGTTAGTCTTATAAATTCAGGGGAACCTCCGATATACGAGAAGGGATTAAAGGAAATCCTGGATTACGTCGTCCCTGATAAGCTTAAAGCATCACTTGACCTAGAGGATGCAGTTCTAAAAACTGATGTTACTTTCATATGTGTTGGTACTCCCTCAGATGATGATGGTTCGATTAATCTAAAATATGTGAAGGAAGTATCTAAGCAGATCGGTGAAGTCTTGAAGAAAAAGAAAAAATATCATGTCGTTGTAGTGAAAAGCACAATTATTCCTGGATCCACTGAAGAGCATGTCATACCGATCCTCGAAGAGAAGACTGGCAGAAAAGCAGGAAAAGACTTTGGAGTCGTAATGAATCCTGAATTCCTCAGAGAAGGAGTTGCAATAGAAGACTTTATGAATCCTGACCGAATTGTCATAGGATCAATAGACTCAAAGAGCGGAGACATAATCGAGAGCATGTACTTCAAATTCAAATCACCAGTCCTAAGAGTCAATCTAAAGACTGCGGAAATGATTAAATACACGTCGAATTCACTGCTTGCAACAAAAATAAGTTTTATCAACGAGGTTGGAAACATATGCAAAAAACTAGATGTTGACATCTACGACGTATCAAAAGGCATTGGATTAGACCATCGGATAGGCCCACACTTCCTAAATGCAGGCCCGGGTTTTGGCGGAAGTTGTTTTCCAAAAGATGTTAAAGCACTAGTCCATAAAGCACAGGATGTTGGGGTTGATACGATTCTTCTTGACAGTGTTCTTGAGGTTAACGATAATCAGCCAAAAGTCATGTTGGACTTGTTAACGGAACGATATAAACTTAAAGGCATGAAAGTTACAGTATTGGGATTAGCATTCAAGGCTGGGACAGACGATGTGAGGGAAAGCCCGGCTATTCCTGTGATAAATGGTTTGCTTTCAGCAGGAGCAATTATAACTGGATATGATCCAAAGGCGAATGAGACTGCAAGAACCGAGTTTGGCGATAAGATAAAGATTTCTGATTCGATCAAAGATGCCTTAACTGGAAGTGAGCTTGCTGTTATCCTTACAGAATGGGATGACTTTAAAAAGATTGATTTCACTCCAATGAAGAGGATGCAAGTCTTTGATTCTAGACATATATTAAACAAGGATTTGATGAACAAGGATGTGGAATACGAAGGTTTATGCTGGTAATAATAATCAAATCATACTTATTTTATCATGAAGGAAAACATCATACTACTAATTATCTCAATTATTCTCACACTTCTGTTTTTTGAGGGGATAATCAGGATAGTATATGAAACAGATAGGGTATTAGTCTTCATGCCTGCAATACCAGAGAAGGTATTACCTCAAAGATGCGCAAAACTGACTGATGGAAAGATACCTTTCTATTCATTCACTCAAAATTGCACGGCCATTTATTATGGCGTTGCTAGATATCATATCAATTCCCTTGGATTTAGAGGTCGTGAATACGATAGGATAAAAAAGAAGGATACCTTTAGGATAGTGGCTGTCGGAGACTCAACGACATTCGGGATCAATGTAATCGATAACCAGACGTTCCCCCACTTCCTTGAGAGAAAGTTGAATAAGCAGCTATCACACACTGGCATAAAATATGAAGTATTGAATCTCGGAGTAACAGGTTATGATGCACGTCAAATATATCACCGATTAGTAACTCTTGGTATCGGTCTAGAACCGGATTTAATTATCTATGGCTTCACTCCAAACGACTTTATGATTTCAACTAGGATGGAGTATAATGATTCAGGTTTCCTATTTTTTTCAAAGAAGCCGATGCCCATAGTCATACCATTCCCTGAATCATTGTCGAGTACTCTGGCAGAAAAATCAGCATTCTATCATTTTCTAAATAATGGGCTATATGGTTTATTGGACTATTATGGTGTTGATACGAAAGATATTAAAAATTATCCCTATCAATACGAAAAAGTTATTACAACTTATCAGAATGTTAAACAACTAAGTAATGAATCAGGGATTCCTATCATATCTGTCATATTTCCAGAAAAAAAAGCCATATGCGGGAAAAGATGCAGGAGTTTCAAATATATTACAAAGCAGATCGGTTTTGAACATGTTATTTCACCTACTGAACGCATCCGGGATAATATAGATGATAAAGTACATCTTTCACCGAAAGGTAATTCGTTGCTGGCTGAACGCGTCTATAAGAACCTGTTAAATAACGCTTTTATTAACAATTCTAACAAATCAAGTTTTATTATTTGATACTCAATTATTTAGACAATGAAGGCTGTTATACCCGCTGCGGGATTAGGGACTCGATTTTTGCCTGCGACAAAGGCCATGCCAAAAGAAATGCTCCCTCTAGTAGATACACCATCCATACAATTTGTGGTGGAGGAGTGTGTAAACTCTGGCATCACAGATATTATCATCATCACTGGCCGTGGAAAGCGAGCTATTGAAGATCATTTTGACCATAGTCTAGAACTTGAGATGGTATTGAAGGAGAATAAGAACAAGAAGATGCTTGACACCATCTATAAGATAAGTGAGATGGTTGACATACATTTCATACGGCAGAAAAAAGCATTAGGTCTGGGTCATGCTATCTCCAGGGCTGAAAAACATGTTGGTGATGAGCCCTTCACAGTACTTCTTGGAGATGATATTGTTTTTAGTAAGACTCCTTGCACAAAACAATTAATAGATTTGTACAAGAAATACGATGCTCCCATCATTGCTGTTGAGCAGGTGCCAGAACACATGATTAAATCATATGGAATAGTTCATGTTGATTCAAAAGAGGACAGCCTCCATCTTATCAAGGACTTGGTGGAAAAACCCGAACCACATGATGCTCCTTCAAATCTTGGTATAATCGGCAGATACCTCTTAACACCAGACATATTCGACTCGATTAACAAGACCAAGCCTGGGAGAGGCGGTGAAATACAACTGACCGATGCATTAAAGATTCAGAATGAAAAGAGGAAGATGTATGCCTGGGAGTTCGAGGGAGTTAGATATGATTTGGGAAATAAATTCGATTATCTACGAGCATCAATAGAATATGCTTTCACACGTGAAGATATTGGACCAAAACTAAGGGAGTATCTTTCAGAAATAAAATAACAGGTGATTTATTTTGAAAAGAGCTTTGATAACCGGTGGTTGCGGATTCATAGGATCGCATTTATGCGAACGATTGATATCGGAAGGATTTAATGTAGTCTGCATGGACAATCTCTTAACTGGCAAAGAATCAAATATAGAGCAATTACGTGATAATGAGAACTTCGATTTTGTAAAACATGATATCACAAAATTCATTGATGTCAAAGGAGACCTCGATTATATCCTGCATTTTGCAAGTCCTGCAAGTCCAATTGATTATCTGAAACTACCAATACAAACCCTAAAAGTTGGATCATTAGGGACACACAATGCTCTGGGTCTTGCATTAAAGAAAAATGCAGTATTCCTATTGGCTTCAACATCAGAGGTTTATGGGGATCCCCTTGTACACCCACAACCTGAGACCTATTGGGGAAATGTAAATCCTATAGGTCCTCGTGGCGTATATGATGAAGCGAAGAGGTTTTCAGAAGCCATGTCAATGGCTTATCATAATGTGCATGATGTGGATGTGAAGATTGCCCGCATATTTAACACGTATGGTCCTCGAATGAGGGCTAATGATGGTAGGGTTGTTCCAGCATTCATTAATCAGGCTTTGAATGATGAGCCTATCACCGTATTTGGTGATGGGAGTCAGACACGTAGTTTTTGTTATGTCAAGGATGAAGTGGAAGGATTATTCCGACTTTTAATGAGTGACTTGAATGAGCCGGTTAATATTGGAAATCCCTCTGAATTGACGATACTACAGTTTTCAGAAGCTGTAATAAAGCTTACCGGTTCAAAATCTGAGATTATATACGAGCCTCTTCCAATTGATGATCCGAAGACAAGGCGGCCTGATATTACTAAGGCTAAAAAACTTTTGAAATGGGAACCAAAGATAAGCCTTGAAGATGGATTATCCGATACAATAGATTTTTTCAAAGGCAATTAAGATGAAGGTCCTGGTTACCGGGGGGGCAGGTTTTATTGGGAGCAATATCGTAGACTTACTCTTAGCTAATGATTATGAAGTCGTTATAGTTGATGATCTTTCAACTGGCAAGAAAGAGAATATTAATCCTAATGCAAGTTTCTATGATCTTGATATATGTGATGATGAATTAATCGATGTTTTCAAAAAAGAGAATCCTGATTATGTGGTCCATGAGGCTGCTCAGATAAATGTTCGCGAATCTATTAATGATCCTGTATTTGATGCTCAGATAAATGTGTTAGGATCGCTGAATCTTCTTGAAAACTGTCGGAAAACAGGTGTCAAAAGGATAGTATATGCCTCATCTGGGGGTGCGATCTACGGAGAGCCTGAAAATCTGCCTGCTGATGAGAAACATACTGTAAGGCCGCTTTGTCCTTATGGCGCATCAAAGTACTCGGTTGAAAAATACCTTGATATATATGAACAACTACATGGATTAGAGCATATTACTCTTAGATACAGTAATGTATATGGTCCTAGGCAGGACCCTCTTGGCGAGGCGGGTGTTGTCGCAATTTTCACAAATAAGCTTTTGAATAATGAGATACCTACAATATTTGGTGCTGGAGAACAGACAAGGGACTTTGTCTATGTTGGCGATGTTGCACGGGCAAATTTAATGGCTTTGAAGACACAGACTAACGAGAGGTTTTTCAATATTGGTTCTGGAGTGGAAACATCTGTTAATGAACTCTCGACTTTATTGGTCAAGCATACTAATGCAAGTGTGAGGCCGGTTCATGGTGATGAGGTTACGGGAGAAGTCAATCGCATATATTTAAACATAGGACTGGCTTTAGAGGAGCTTGATTGGGCCCCTGAAATCGATTTTGCGGATGGTTTGAAGAAGACTGTGGGGTGGGCTAAGGGTGAGTAGGGTAGCTGTGTTAAAGACTGCGGCTGACCGGGTTGTTGAAGATTATGGGCGGCTTATGGATGTTGCAAACTATAAGAGTTGTCTGCCCCAGTATAAGGATACTCTGATAAAATTGAATCTATCTTGGAGTCTTTATTTTCCATCGTGTAGTACAGAACCCTGGCAGCTTGATGGTGTTTTAAACAAATTGCTTGCTGATGGATACTTAAACCTTATACCTGTTGAGAATCGGACTGTTGTAACAGATCCTTGGAAAGGCGCAAAACTAAACAAATGGTTTCCAATACTAACAAAATACAATCTGAAGTTCACTCCATTAACCGAGGTTGACTGGGTTTATTATAAACCGAAAACCAGGATGCTTGCGATGGATGAGATTTTCCCCCATGGTTTTAAGATACCTGAGATGTTTAAGGGAAAAAACGTGGTTCATCTGCCAACACAGAAAACTCATGGACATACGGTAATAACTGGTGCGATGAAGAATGCATTCGGTGGATTATTGACTAAACGAAGACATCATAGTCATCGTATGATACATGAAGTGCTTGTAGACCTTCTTGCAATACAAAAGGAGATTCATCCCGGGATCTTTGCCGTGACTGATGGTACGGTATGTGGTGATGGAGCTGGTCCTAGAGCAATGATTCCAAAGATAAAAGATTATATCCTGGCTTCAGACGACCAGGTGGCTATTGATGCAGTTTCTGCGAAGATGATGGGTTTTGATCCATTGAAGATACCATTCATAAAGATCGCGCATGATCGTGGGCTTGGGATGGGCGACTTTGACCAGATCGAGATCCTTGGAGATGATGTGAGAAATGTCGACTATGGGTTTGAGTCGAAAAAAAGCCTTGTTATCAAGGGAGATCAGTTATTCCGCAAGGGTGCTCTTTCATTTTTTGAGCCGATACTCTTCCATTCCCCCTTATTCAAGTTGTGTATAATGGGTTCGGCAGTATTCCATGATTATATCTGGTATCCAACCGTGGGGAAAAAGAGGATTGATGAATTCATGGGTACTGAATGGGGTAGATTATTCAAAAGCTATTAGAATCCAATGAGATAGATAACTAAAAAGCTTGTTATAACCCAGAAACTGAAGGATACTAGTATCTGCGTATCGAAGAATATGTGTTCAGCCTTCCTTGTTATCTCATGGTTCACGGAAGCAAGATGCAGGTATCTGAATATAATGAAGCTTGCAAATGGTATTGTAAGCATCATATACCCTTCTTCATGAACTGAAAATGTGTAGAGACTGTATGCAAATAATAGGATGCTTGATATAACGACTAATAACATATCCAATACCTGTGGAGTGTATACGCTATAAACCTTCTTGAATTTTACTGCATCATCCCCCAATATCGATAGTTCAGATCTTCTCTTTCCAATTCCCAAAAGAAGGGCGAGGAAGAAGACAGTCATGATAAGCCATGGACTAGCTGGCACATTGATTACTACAGCACCAGAAATAGCCCTGACCAGATAATTCAGTGCGATAAGGTGAATATCCACAAAAGCAATATCCTTAAGAAACATAGTATAAGTTTGAGTGAAGAGGAAGAGAAGCAGTGGGAAGATCAAGAAATAAATTGAAATATTATATGCTATGATAGACGAAAAAACGAAGAGTAATGCGCTAAGTAGCTGCCCTTGTCTTACCGAGACGGCTCCAGATGCGATAGGCCTGTTTTTTTTCTCTGGATGATTCCTGTCAGATTCCTTATCTTTGATGTCGTTTAGTATGTAGTACGAAGATGACATAAAGCTTAGCGAGATGAATGCTAGTACTGAATTCACAAGCAGTTCTGGATTGAATAAGTTTTTAGTAAAAAACAATGCTAGAAAGACGACCAGGTTCTTATACCACTGGTTTATCCTCATCAAATGTATAAACTCATTCATGCTAGTTTCTCACATTAAATGCAAATCGCTTCTTAATTCTTTTTATAATCTCCCATCTACAATCTAATCCACTAGGGAATGTTACAAGGTCTCCAGCCTGGAATTTAACTTCTTGTCCATCGGAAGTTGATACAATTGCTTCCCCATCAAGAATATAACAAGTCTCTGAATCACTATAACTCCATTCGAAAACAGACTCTTCTTTCTCCCAGACTCCCCATGAATCCACGCCTAGATCATCAAGCTCTTGTTCAGATGGTTTCACAACACTTATTTCGGCCATGGTAATTATTCATTCTGTATAATAATATCTGTTGTTTGTTCGCTGATCCCTGTCTCTCACACTATCTGGTTTGTTTGCTCTTGGCCTGCCTGAGTCGGGGTCGCGTCTGAATGTAATATCCATTGCTTTTAAGAACTTGTTCATACCGTCTTTCATGTCGACTGGTTTGTCTGCTAGTCCGTATTTACCTGCCTCTCCCTCGAATACTAGTAGTTCATCGCTTAGATAGTCGATGAGTAATATGTCGTGGTCTACGACAAGTATGCTTGTTTTTTTATCAAATGAGTAGTTTCTGAGGTTTTTTGCTAGTAAGAGTCTTTCTTCAACGTCGAGATAGGCGCTTGGTTCGTCGAGCATGTATATGTCTGCTTTTTTTGACAGGCAGTCGACTATAGCAGTCTTTTGTAGTTCTCCTCCTGATAGTTCGGATATTTTCCTGTCTATAAGGTGTGTGATATTGAATAATGCGATAAGTTTTGGGTTCAGTGAGAGACTTGCGACAAGTGCATTGGTTGTTGGTATGTACTGGGGCTTGTATGATACCTCTAAATCCAAGTCTATCTCTCCCTTGTCTGGTTTCTCAACTTTTGCAAGAAGCTTTACAAATGTCGTTTTTCCAGTTGCATTTGGTCCTAGAATCCCCATTACTTCTGGTGTATATAGTTCACCTTCTTTGATTTCTAGTTTGAATTCCTTGTAAGTCTTTTTCATGCCTGGGTATTTTACGAGTGTTGTTCTTCTGCTCTTGTCTTGGGGTGGTCTGACATCGAATTTTATTTCTTGTCTGAAGCGCATGTTCTCACTCCTTAGGAATCCACTTAGATATTCGTTTATCCCCACTCTTACACCCATGATATTGCTGATTATTCCGTAGGCGCCTTTCACTCCGAATATCACATGCATATGATCGCTCAGATAGTCAAGCACTGCAAGATCGTGTTCTACAACGAATACATATTTATCTTTGATGTTTCGGATTACTCTTGCGACATTCAATCTTTCTTTCACATCGAGATAGCTTGATGGTTCGTCTATAAGATACATGTCTGCATCTTTTAGGATACATGCTGCGATCGCAATCCTTTGTAGTTCACCACCAGACAGCGATTTCACATCTTTGCTCAATGAATTCTTTAGATCAAGTTCTTTGATGATGTTCCTCATCTCTCCGCGTTCATCAGATTTTTCTAGTATGTCTTCAACTGATCCTTTTACTATATTGGGTATTGATTCGACATATTGCGGCTTCATCATTGCCTTTACATCATGGTTGGCTAGTCCTTCGAGATAGCCTTGTATCTCACGCCCCTTGAATTTTAATAGTATATCCTCCCATGATGCATCGGTCCCTAGGTTGGGTATGACTTGTCCTGCAAGTATCTTTAATGCCGTGCTCTTTCCTATACCATTACAACCTACTATTCCTACGACAGCCTTTCTAGGTGTTGGGATATTATATAGTCTGAATCCGTTGATGCCGTATTGATGTACTGGATCACCGATTTCTTCTGGCAGGTTTATTATCTTTATTGCTCTATATGGGCATTTTTTCACGCAGATTCCACAGCCAGTACAAAGGGTTTCACTGATGATGACTTTTTTATCCTCTTCGCTGATCGTAATGCATTCTCCACCCGTCCTTACTACCGGACACATCCTCATGCAGAGATAGTTGCAGTCCTTTGGTTTGCACCGGTCCTTGTCGTGTACTGCGATCCTCATCTTGTTTCCCCCTCAATTATGCCTCTTACCTCGGTAAGGCTTCTTACTACTGGATACTCATGTTTAAAAGCTTCTTTTCCCCTTGATATCAATATCGGATTTATCCCTGAATCTAGTGCTCCCTTAACATCGTCTTGGATCCTATCCCCTACCATCCATGCGTTTTCAGGCATTATATTAACAGCAGATAATGCCATCTTGAATATCCTTGGATCGGGTTTGACTATACCTATTTCACATGATAATAATATTTCAGTAAAGCATTCGATTATTTCTGGATAGGTCTTCTTGAAAAACTCTGAGCCACTAACATCAATATTCGATATTAAGACGAGTTTATAATCTGTTTTCAAATCATTTAGCGCCTCGATTGTCTCTGGGAATGGTTTTGCGTCATCAAGCCGGCTTCTCCATAGTCTTTCAACAATATCAAATACTTTCTCGTCGATATTTGATCCGTGATCAACTAGGTATTTTCTGATAAAATCGCTGAACTTCACGCTTTTGTCTGTAAATGTAATTTTTCTGACGTCTGTCATCAATTCTTCATAGTCATCTTCTAGTCCTAGAAGATCAAGGATTTCTTCCACCTTCTTTCTTGTAGGACAAAATATCAGAGTATTCCACAAGTCGAAGAATACTGCTTTTTCCATCAGATCGCACCCCTTATGAATTCTGCAAGGTTTTCAGGTTCAACTGGTCTGGGATTCACTTTTGAAGAACCGCCTAATCCTAGCTCAATCATATCCTTGACATCATCATGTTTTATCCCGATATCTCCTAATCGGTCAGGCAGATCCAAATCTGCTCTTAATTCTTGGATTTTGCATATCAATTCATCAGTGTTTTTAAAACTGCAAAATCTTGCTAGATTCTCATATTTTTCCCCTACATGATCCTGGTTGAACTTCATGACGTGGGGTAGTAATATTCCCACAGCAGATCCATGAGCAATTTGAGTGATCTTCCATACTGAATATGATAATCCATGGGCTAAACCAGCACCTGAATGTGTTATTCCAATTCCTGCCATAAGGCTTGCAAGCATCATATTGGATCTAGCATTTATGTTGGAACCATCATCAAATGCATTTGTAACATTATTTAACACTATTTTTACCGCATTCATGCATATTGCATCGCATATCGGCTGGCTTTTTGTCGAAGTATATGCTTCTATTGCATGTGTCAATGCGTCAAGACCTGTTGATGCGGTGACTTTCTTTGGCATTGTTACTGTGAGTAGTGGATCATCCAATGCGACTATCGGGTAGATGAATCTGCTTCTTATGCTTTTCTTGATCATCTTCTTTCTATCTGATAAGACTGATATTTCAGTCACTTCTGTTCCAGTTCCGGAAGTTGTTGGAATTGCTAGTATCGGAGCTCCTGGATTTTTAATCTCTTTTCCCATCAGGTATTCGTTTGTCTTCCCCTTGTTAGAAGATACTATTGAGATGGCTTTTGCTGCATCAAGGGGGCTTCCCCCACCCAATCCAATTATCAAGTCTTTTCCACCTGCATATTCGACTGCATTATCAACTGTCTCTATTGATGGATCGCTTTCAATATCATCAAAAACATCGATTTTTAATCCGTCTAGCATCCCTAGAATCTTATCTAATATGCCTGTCTTCTTCATGGAATGCTTTCCACAGACAATAAGGATGTTTTCAGCATCTAGTTTATCGATTGATTCTCGCAGAGAATCTAAAGAGTCTATCCCGAATATTATCCTTGTTGGCATATGATAGTTGAATTCATCCATGATCATACCTTGTTTATGGATTCTAATGTGATTTCTTCAAGAGAATTAACAATCAGGTCAGCATTAGATAAATCCTGTCCATGTGTATTTGGGCTTTCTACGGCAATACATCTCATTTCTGCAGATTTGGCTGCCTTTATGCCTGCTTCCGCATCTTCTATGACGAGACATTCTTTTGGTTTTACTTGGAGTTTTTCAGATGCTATTATGAATGGTTCCGGGTCGGGTTTTCCTTTAGAACAGCAATTCCCACTGATTATTACTGGAAACTCCCATAGTAGGCCTACTTCATTTAGGCTTGCTTCAACTCTTTCTAATGTGCTTGAGGAGACTACGCATATTTTTATCTTCGATTCCTTCAGTTTTTTAACTAGTTCTATTGCTCCTGGCAGTGGTTCGAGTTTGCCTTTTATCAGTTTTTTATAGACTTGTGTCTTTCTTGATAGTAGTTCATCAGGATCCAGGTCTAAACCTCTGTTTTTAATATGTCTTTTATAGTTGTCGATTGTCCTTCTTCCATAGACTAGTTTTCTTTCGTCGTCTGTAAGATATATGCCTACTTCAGCAAGGACTTGGTCTGATGCTTTTGTGCTATGTACTTCAGAGTCTACTAAGACTCCGTCCAAATCGAATAAAACAGCCTTAATCATCATTGAAAAAACTATGATAAACAGTTAATAAATCCTTTCCTTTACCGATGTGTCCATGACCTGGAAATATTTTAGAAACTCCCCGTGTCTCATATAATCTGACTAGTCTTTTAACTGATTTTTCCAGGTCTTTAATATCCCCTCCTGGAAAATCAGTTCTTCCAATACCTTCTCGAAACAATGTATCTCCAGTAAAAAGGCTTTTGGAATCAGGTTCGTAGATACAGATGCTTCCCATTGTGTGTCCGGGAGTATGGATTATCTCTAATTTTACATCTCCTAGATCAATGGTTTGTCCGTCAACAACCTTCAAATCCACTTTTATCCCTTCAATATCTTTTCCAAATAGGGTTGAGAGTATATAATTCTCATCGCCTTTTTCGATGGCAGTTGCATCTATTTCGTGTAAAACGAGGTCAATGCCTTTATTTTCAAGTATTTTTGCATTACATGCGCAATGATCATAGTGACAGTGGGTATTTATTAAGACATCTACCACTATATTAAATTCGTCGAATTTACTCAAGACCCTCCGTGGATTTATCCCCGGGTCGATAATACAGGCTTTTTCACCTGTTATAATAAATGCGTTAGACTCGAAGGAATTGCTTAGGATAGGGTAAATCACGGTTACATATTTAAATATACTAGGTATATAATATACACCAGCCGTCCCTCTTGATGGGATGAGTCTAGTCGGGTGTCATAGCCCTTGACGAGATTTGTAAACGGCAAAACAAGCCATGGCAGCATGTTATTACATGCATTATTATTCCACAAGCCGAGGTGGCGGAGTCCGGTTCAACGCGCGGGCCTTGAGTTCAAAAACACAATAATGACGAGGTAGCCCGTGTCCCCCTGGGACACTTGAGTTCGAATCTCAACCTCGGCGAAACTTTTCTTTTTAAAAAAGAAAAGTCTCATAGAGCGAGGAGATTTAACTGATTTAGGTCTTCGTCGAAAATTAAAAAATTTTTATAAAATGGCAAAGAAGAAAAAACCAGATAAAGGCAAGGGTAAAAAGCCTGATTCGAGTAAGAGCAAGGGAAGAACTGGACCTAGGCCTAAACCAAAATCTAGGGATGCGCTTGGCACTTCAACCAAGCCGGGTGATGTTGCTGATGGTGTTGTCCAGTTGGTTAGGCTTTCTGGAGTTGTTGTTGATGGAAACCTTGATGTTACACGGGCCATGATGAAGATCAAGGGTGTTGGAGCTAGGATTGCTAATTCAATCATTTTAACGCTTGATATTGATTGTCACGAGAAGGTTGGGAGTCTAAGTGAAGAGCAGATCGATAATCTTGAGAAGAAGATTGAGTCGATTTCGGGTGCGGTTCCATCCTGGATGTTAAACCGGAGGAAGGATATGAAGACGGGTAATGATCTTCATCTTGTTGGTAGTGACTTGGATATTCAGAAGCGTGAGGACATTAACTTGGAGGGTAAGATTAAATCGTATCGCGGTATAAGACATGCGTTGAACCTTCCAGTCCGTGGTCAAAGGACAAAGTCATCTTTTAGGACTGGTTCCACTATTGGAGTCAGTAGGAAGAAGACTCGTTAGGAGGATAAAATGGGAGATCCAAAAAAACAGAGAAAAAAGTATCATAAGCCAAACCATCCTTGGAAGATGGATAGGATAACCGAGGAAAAGGCTTTATCAAAAAAATACGGTCTTAAAAACAAGCGGGAGATTTGGCGGACAAAGTCTGAACTACGTGGATATAGGCGTCAGGCTAGGTCATTACTTGGATCATCCGGTGAAGAAGTCGAGAAGGAATCAAAGGACTTGATTAGTAAATTAAAATCTCTTGGAATACTGGAAGGAGATCATTTAGAAGATGTTTTAGGACTGAATGTTGAGAATATTCTACAAAGAAGGCTTCAGACAGTAGTTCATACTCTAGGACTTGCAAATACTGTAAGGCATGCCAGGCAGCTTGTAATCCATAGACATGTTATGATTGATAATCATTATGTTGGAGTTCCTGGATACATGGTGTCAAAGAGTGAAGAAGAGAAGATTAAGGTTGTTGGGGTAAAGATCACTGATGCAGGGGCTACAGACTCGAGTAAGAAGCCTGAGGAGAAGCCTGAGGGGAAGCCTAAAGAGGAGAAGCCTAAAGAGGAGAAGCCTAAAGAGGAGAAGCCTAAA
>CAYREE010000010.1:0-21860 GCA_964423225.1 uncultured archaeon
GTTAAAGATGGCGAGAAAAGAATTCAAATATCGTGGACACTCAGTCGAGGAACTAAAGGCAATGTCAATGGATGATGTGGTAGGATTATATCCCTCTAGGATCAGGCGATCATTAAAGAGGGGTTTCAATGAAAAACAGAAGAAATTCATTGCTAGATATAGAAAAGTAGATAAGGAAAATCAGAAAAAACCTTTAAGGACACACTGTAGGGATATGCCAGTACTTCCTGAAATGGTTGGTTTGATTGTTGGGATATACACTGGTAAAGAATTTGCCACTGTCACAATCATGCCTGAAATGATTGGCAAATACCTGGGTGAATTAGCATTAACAAGAAAAACAATTAGGCATAGCGCACCAGGAGTCGGCGCAACAAGATCATCATTATTCGTGCCAGTAAAATAAAATGAAGATAAACTACTCAATAACCCCCAAGGATCCGGAACGGACAGCTAATGCAATGGGAAGAGACTTCAATATAAGTATAAAAGACACGATAATGATAGCTGACAATATACGTGGCATGCTTCTTCCAAAAGCAATACACTTAATGGAAGAAGTCATTGAACTTAAAAGACCGATCAAATACACGAGATTCCAGACAAATATCGGTCATAGAAAGGGAAATCAGGTTAAGATAGGGAAATATCCTGAGAAGGCCGCGTCAAAAATGCTTGGTGTTTTAAGGAATCTAGAGGCGAATGCAGATTTTAAGGGATTAGATACTTCGAAGATTAAGGTATTTCATGTACAAGCTCAGAAGGGATTCAGTAGGGTGCGTAGGAAACCTAAGGGACGATATGCGACATGGAATGCGGAATATGTACACATACAGATGATGGGGAGGGAAGCATAGTACAGGTGAATGTTATGGCAATGGAAAGACACTTCATACAGGAAGGCGTGATAAGGAGCGAGATAGAGAACTTTCTGAAAAGCGAGTTGAATAGGGCAGGTTACAGTAGTATAAACATTCAAAAAACACCGCTTGCAACCAGAATAATATTATATGTTGAGAAACCCCCGATAGTCATAGGTAAGAAGGGACGTAGGATAAACAAGCTTACTACGATACTGACAGAGAAATACGGTGTAGACAATCCTGTCATCGATGTTCAGAAGATAACAAAACCAACATTAGATCCTAATATCATAGCGAGAAGGATTGCTGTAGCATTAGAGCGTGGCATGAACCGTAGAAGGATCGCTTATAAGGCTATTAGGGCTGTTATGTCTTCTGGTGCAAGAGGAATTGAAATAATCTTATCTGGAAAACTTGTTGGAAAAGGCGGTAGAAGCAGGTCAGAGAAATATCTTCAAGGATATATGAAGAAGGCTGGCGACTCACTAAAGCTGGTAGAGAAAGGAGCTACCCAGGCTTATCTAAAAGCCGGCGTGATTGGAGTAACAGTGAAAATTGTACTTCCCGGAGTCAAGTTCCCAGACCAGATATCAGTTATTCCAAATAGGATTACTGAAGAAGAAATGGATGCACAAGCTGCAGAGAGGGAAAAACCAGCGAAGAAATCGAAGACAAAGAAAAAGACCAAGAAAAAGAAGGTTAAAGAGTCTGTTAAAGAAAAAACTGACAAGAAGAAGGATAAGGAAGATAAGAAAGAGGCATCAGAAGAAAAAACTGTCGAGAAGAAGGATAAGGAAGATAAGAAAGAGGCATCAGAAGAAAAAACTGAAGAATCAAAGGATTCAAAGTCAAAAGACGAAAAATCTGAGCCAGAAAAAGCTTAAATAGTGATATATCATATAATATAGTCTAAAAGGATCATGGCAATATTAAGATCACAAGAGATACGAGACATGGATGTCTCAGAGATGGACGAGCAACTAATCCAATTGAGGAAAGATCTCATGAAGATGAGGGGAGTCCTCGCCTCCGGGGGTATACCTGAAGGAGTTGGAAAAGTCAGGGAAATAAGGAGGACTATAGCACGCATAAACACAGAGAAGTCTAAAAGGACAAAAACAAAAACCACAAAAAAACATGAGACAAAGAAAAAATCAGGAGAGGGTAAGTCAAAGAAATGAATTGTCCTAAATGTGGACTTCCACAAGAATTATGTGTCTGCGCCGACATGACCCGAGCAGGTCAAAAAATAAAAGTCCGCGCAGTAAAGCGAAGATACGGTAAAACAGTGACAGTCATAGACGGATTCGACAATGCCGATGTAGGCCAGCTAACAAAAGACCTTAAGAAGAAGATGGCTTGTGGAGGCACACAAAAGGAAAGTATCATAGAACTACAGGGAGATCATGTCAGTAGAGTGAAAGAGGTTCTAGTAGGCATGGGATTCTCTGAAGAAATGATAGATGTTGCATAAAGGACGTCTAAAAAAATTTCTCGTTTGCCTATGATAACGCCCTACAACTTGCTTCGGCACGAGTTCACAGGACTCCCAGTGAGAGTTGTTAAATCAACCCACAAGGGATACCTGATAGCAGGTGTTGTAACAGGGGAGACGAGAGATACAATAACGATAAAAAAAGGGAAAAAGGAGTTAGTACTCCCAAAAAAAGACATAACCCTGGAATTCACGCTTCCAAAAGGAGCTATCGTCCAGGTGGAAGGAAAACTACTGGTCGTTCGACCAGAAGATCGAGTAAAGAAAAAAATAAAAATAAGGTATTAAGATGAAGTGCGAAGACGTGAACTGTCCCATACATGGCGAACTACCCACAAGAGGGATGGTCTTTGATGGGATGGTAGTATCAGATAAAATGGATAAAACAGTTGTTGTAGAGCGTCAGTACTTTGTAAAAGTAAGAAAATACGATAGATTCAAGAGGGCCAGGTCAAAGATACCAGCTCACAATCCACCCTGCCTCAATGTAAAGACAGGTGACCGGGTACGGATCATGGAATGCAGAAAGCTAAGCAAGACTGTAAGTTTCGTTGTAACAGAAAAAATAGATGAAAAAGAAAAGAGTCAAATTCAAGATAAAAAAATAGTTAAAACCAAGAAAAAACCTGTGAAGTCAAAACCTAAAGCAGAATCAAAGAAAAAGAAGGTTAAAGAGGTAGAGAATGGCTAAACCCCTTGGTGGAGTGCCTAAAAGACCTCCATTAGGACGTGCAGTACCTGCTAGAATCACTCGTCCCCTACCTTCTGGCGCACGCTTGATATGTGCTGATAACTCCGGAGCAAAAGAGATAGAAATAATCCAAGTACGCGGATATAAAGGAGTGCGTTCAAGATATCCGAAGGCAGGTGTTGGCGACATGGTTGTTGCAACAGTTAAAAAAGGACGGCCTGACATACGAAAACAAATAGTGAAGGCAGTGATTGTTCGTCAAAAGAAAGAATTCAGACGGGCAAACGGCACAAAAATAAAATTCGCAGATAATGCAGCGATCCTAGTAAGCGATGAGGGAATGCCCAAAGGAACTGAGATAAAAGGGCCGGTTGCAAAAGAGGCAGCTGATAGATGGATGAAGATCGGTACTATTGCAAGCATTGTAGTCTAAAATGAAAAAACCTACGTCATCACAACCAAGGAAACAGAGGAAGTGGATATACAACGCTCCATATACTTCAAGGAGGAAGATGATGTCCTCTCC
The DNA here is from genome assembly GCA_964423225.1 of uncultured archaeon. Taxonomy (GTDB): domain Archaea; phylum Altiarchaeota; class Altiarchaeia; order IMC4; family SCGC-AAA252-I15; genus CAYREE01. The sequence continues at coordinate 3,576 of CAYREE010000010.1, forward strand.
ATTTAGCAAGGAACTCAAGGAGAAATACGATAGGAATTCACTTCCTGTTAGAAAAGGAGATTATGTGCTTGTGATGAGGGGATCATTCAAGGGTGTTAAAGGGCATATTACAAAAGTAGACTTGACTGAATACAAAGTCTATGTTGAAGGTGTAACAGTTAAAAAAGCGGATGGGACTGATGTGGAAAGACCATTAAGAGCATCCAATCTCATGATAACAGAACTTGACTTAGAAGATAAGAAAAGAAGAGAAATCTTAGGCAGGAAAGTTAAGGAGGCAGTATAATGCATAAAAAGAGGATAGCAGGTGGCGGCGGAAAGAATATTAAATGGATGACCTCGCCAAGAGGAAGTCACAACGAAAAAATACCACTTATCGATATAATCAGAGACCAGTTAGGTTATGCAGACACGGCCAAGGAAGCCAAGACAATAATCAGGAACGGCTTGGTGCAAGTCAATAAAAAAGTAGTGAAAGACTACAAGCATGGCGTAGGTTTCATGGATATTATCGATATACCCGGAACAAAACAACATTTTAGGATACTCGTAGGATCAAAAGGACTTTATCTAAAGGAGATAGACGAGAAGGAATCCGAAATTAAGTTATGTAGAGTAAATGGGAAGAATATCATGTCTGGCGGAAAAGTACAGTTGAATTTTCATGATGGAACAAACGCCATAACCAGTGATAAAGTTAATGTAAATGATACGGTAATGATAGATCTTAAAAAAGATAAAGTCAAGGAAGTATTACCCTATGATAAGGGGAATCAAGTCATAATATTCAATGGTAAACATTCTGGTGTCACAGGTATTCTAACAGACATCATTGAAGGCACAAGATCAAGGAAATCCCTATCTATGATAGATGAGATCCAGACATTAACGGAATATATAATCGTTATCGGCAAAGCCAAACCTCTAATATCGATATAAAATGAACGTTATGGATAAACCACGCGTGGAGAAAGTTGTTGTCAACATTGGTGTGGGTCAATCTGGAGAGCGTCTCGTTAGAGCTGAAAAACTACTTGAAAAACTAACCGAGAGAAAACCAGTTAGGACATATTCCAAGCATAAGATACCTACATGGGGTTTAAAGAAGAGCGAGCCCATAGGTTGCAAGGTTACGTTAAGAGGGAACGACTCTTTTGAACTGATTAAACGAGGATTATATGCTAGAGACAATAAGATTCCTCAATCATGCTTTGGGAAGGATGGTAACGTATCCTTTGGAGTGCAAGAATACATCGACATACAGGGATTGAAATACGATCCTGAGATAGGAGTATTCGGTATGAATTTCAATATCGCACTTGAGAGGCCTGGTTCTAGGATAAAACGGAGGAAAAACGTGAAGAAGAACCTCCCAAAGAAAAAGATGGTCAGTCAGAATGAGGCTATCGAGTTCATGAAAGAAAATTTCGGTGTGGAAATTGAAGAAAGATAAAACAAGAAAAAAGAAAAAGGACCTGATGGATACTAAAGACCTAAAGTGCAGTGTTTGCGGTTCTACAAAAGGTCTGATCCATAAATACGGTTTGAATATATGCAGGCGTTGCTTTAGGGAAGCCGCCTCCAGCATAGGATTTAACAAGTTTAGCTAAAAATGGAGCCAAAACTATTCGGGAAATGGGATTATGATGTAACACTAGAGATCCCTGGGATGGAGAAATACATATCATTGACACCCGTTCAAATACCTCATTCGGCTGGAAGGCATATTGGGAAGCAGTTCGGGAAATCAAAGATGAATATCGTAGAACGTCTTGTGAACAAGCTGATGCGTTCTGGACAGGGTACTCGAAAGGTAGCCGGTAAATACATTAGAAGTGGCGGAAACACAGGTAAAAAGCATAATGCTTTAAGGACTGTGGAAAAGTCATTTGAAATAATCGAGAAGAGGACGAAAAAGAATCCATTACAAGTCTTCGTAGATGCTATAATGAAGGCAGGGCCAAGAGAGGAGACGACAACAATCATTTATGGTGGAATTAGATATCATCAAGCAGTTGATGTATCAGCTCAAAGAAGAGTGGATTTCGCTTTAAAATACATTTCTCTTGGATCTTTTGCAACAGCATTCAATAGTGACAAGAGCATTGAGGAATGTCTTGCAAACGAAATTTTATGGGCTTCGAACTCTGATACAAAATCATATGCTATCCAGAGGAAAGAGGAGACTGAGCGGATAGCTCAATCAGCCAGATGAGGTAAAAAATGGGTCGTCAAGGACAAGTTGCGGAAAAAGCATTGAAACTCGTACACAAGCCAGAGTTCATTAGGAACATTGGTATCGTTGCACACATTGACCATGGTAAGACCACACTAAGTGATAGTCTTCTGGCTAATGCTGGATTGATATCAATGGATACTGCGGGAAGACAACTCGCACTAGACTTCCATGAAGACGAGCAACAGAGAGGGATTACCATCAATGCTGCAAACGTTTCTATGGTACACGATTTTAATGGTAAAGACTATCTCATCAATCTAATCGACACTCCAGGACACGTAGACTTCGGTGGCGATGTTACACGTGCTATGCGTGCAGTGGACGGGGTAATAGTTGTAGTCTGTGCTGTGGAGGGTGTTATGCCACAGACAAAGACTGTTTTAAGCCAGGCACTGAAAGAAAGGGTTCGGCCGGTAGTGTTCATAAACAAGGTAGACCGTCTCATTAACGAGCTGAAGTTAACTCCAGAAGAGTTACAGGATAGATTCTTAAAGATCATAGCGGACATCAATAAGATAATCCAGATGAAGCAGCCGGATGGATTGGATTGGCGTGTTGACGTTAACGCTGGGTCAGTGGCATTTGGGACAGGATTTCATAAGTGGGCGATAAACGTCCCCTATATGAAGGAGTCTAACATCACATTCCCAGATATTATTAGACATTGTCAAGAAGACGATCAGAAAGAGCTTTCTAATAAGGCTCCGGCACACAGGATAATCCTGGATATGACAGTCAAACATCTTCCAGATCCTCTTGAAGCACAGAAGAGAAGGGTACCACAGATATGGAAGGGAGATTTGGAGTCTGCAGTCGGTAAGTCGATGCTAGAATGCGATCCTACTGGACCATTGAGTATCATGGTGACAAATATCCAAGTATTCGACAAGCGTGAAGGAGAGGTTGCGACAGGAAGGATGTTCTCTGGAACAATCAAGGAAGGACAAGACGCATACCTTGTTAACTCAAAATTCACGACTAGAGTTCAGAATGTCGGGATATACATGGGTGCTTCACGTGAGAAGGTTGAGGCGATTCCTGCAGGAAACATTGTTGCGATCACAGGTCTTAAGGGCGCATATGCTGGAGAGACTGTCGCTGAAAAAGAGATGGTGCCTTTCGAGGAGATACAACATCATAGCGAGCCAGTTGTAACTGTTGCAGTTGAGGCAAAGCATATGAAGGATCTACCAAGAGTTATTGAAGTACTAAGACAGGTGGCTAAAGAGGATCCGACATTACAAGCTAAGATTGACGAGGAGACTGGAGAACACTTATTATCTGGTATGGGCGAACTACACCTTGAGGTCATCACAAACCGGATAAGAGATAGTGGTTTAGAATTAAAGGTTTCGCAGCCTATCGTAGTCTATAGGGAGACTATTGAAGATGGGTTCGGTACTATCGAGGGAAAATCACCGAACAAACACAATAAATTCCAGATTACTGTAGCACCCTTAGAAGAAGGTGTCTACCAAGCTATTCGCGAAGGAGACATTGAAGAGGGACGCAGAAAGGGACGAAGCAAAGATATATGGCAGTTCGTCCATGAATGCGGTATGGAAAAAGACCAGGCTAGAAGGATAATCGATGTATACAAGGGTAATGTTATGCTTGATATGACTCGTGGTGTACAGCATCTTGACGAGGTCATGGAACTTATGCTAGATGGTTTCGAGCAAGTAATGGCTAATGGACCGCTTGCAAAAGAACCTATGATGAAAGTGAAGGTATTATTAGAGGATGCTAGCCTGCACGAAGACGCGATCCATAGAGGTCCCGCCCAAGTATATCCAGCGATTAAAAACCCGATATACGCTTGCATACTAAAAGCACAACCAAGGATATTAGAACCAATACAGAATGTATGGGTTGATGTCCCACAAGATTATATGGGTTCGGTTACAAGCGAACTCCAAAGAAGAAGAGGAATCGTTGGTGGAATGGACCAGAAAGACGAGTTAATGACCGTCGAATCAAGGATACCTATTGCAGAATCATTCGGATTCGCAGGTGACATACGAAGTGCTAGTGAAGGACATGCCTTATGGAGTACTGAGAATTCTGGATATGACAAGCTTCCAACAGAACTACAAGCCAAGTTAGTATCCCAGATAAGAGAGAGAAAAGGCTTGAAGAAAGACCTTCCAAAATCATCAGACTTTGTAGAATAGCATATATATACCGTTATAACAATAACTAAAACCACAATTTTAGATAAAAACAAAATAAAATAAAGGATAAAGAGGACAAAGCAAAATGGCTGAGAAACCGCACATAAACCTGGTATTCATCGGGCACGTAGACCACGGAAAGTCGACTATGGTCGGCAGGCTACTCTACGACCTAGGTGAAGTATCAGAACAGGAAATGAAGAACCTGAAGGCAGCCGCAGAAAAAGCGGGGAAGGGAACCTTCGAGTTTGCATGGGTTATGGACAACCTCAAGGAAGAGAGGGAAAGAGGAGTTACAATAGACATAGCTCATAAGAAATTCGAGACCCAGAAGAACTACTTTACGATAATCGATGCACCAGGCCACAGGGACTTCGTTAAAAACATGATTACAGGAGCATCACAGGCAGATGCTGCAATACTCGTCGTTGACGTGAAAGACGGTGTACAACCGCAGACAAAGGAGCACGCGTTCCTTTCTAAAACACTCGGCATCCAACAGTTGATCGTATGTGTCAACAAGATGGACGCTGTTAACTACGACGAAGCTGCATACAAGAAGACGAAGGAAGACCTTGAGAACCTCCTTAAAAGCATAGGATACAAGGTGGATGAAATACCATTCATCGCGACATCCGCTTTCAATGGAGATAATGTCAAGGAGAAGAGCAGTCAGACACCCTACTATAAAGGCGATCCACTGATTACCGAACTGGACAAGTTTACCGCTCCAGAGAAACCAGTAGGTAAGAAATTAAGGGTTCCTGTACAAGACGTCTACACGATCACTGGTGTCGGAACCGTTCCAGTAGGACGTGTTGAGACCGGAGTCATGAAGCCTGGCGATAAAATCATATTCATGCCAGCAAACGTTACAGGAGAAGTGAAGACCGTTGAAATGCATCACGAACAACTTCCAAAGGCAGAGCCCGGTGACAATGTCGGATTCAATGTTAGAGGAATCGGTAAAAACGATGTGAGGCGTGGAGACGTTGTCGGACACGCAGACAATGCGCCAACAGTAGCAGAGGAATTCACGGCAAGAATAGTAATCCTACAGCATCCATCAGCAATCACGGTAGGATACACGCCAGTATTCCACTTGCATACGTCACAGGTTGCATGCACGTTCACAGAACTTGTAAGCAAACTAGACCCGAAGACAGGTGCAGAAAAAGAGAAAAACCCAGAATTCCTAAAGACAGGAGACGTAGCGGTAGTAAAGATGAGGCCTACAAAACCACTAGTCGCCGAGAAGGCAGAGGACTTCCCACAGCTTGGACGTTTTGCGGTTCGAGACATGGGTGCGACAGTCGCAGCGGGAATGATAATAGACGTGAAGAAAAAGGATATGTAGAGAATATCCGATTCTTCACAAAAACCTTTTTTTTATTATAAATAGAGAATGGAGAAGGCACGTATAATCTTGATAGGACGGGACGTCAAACAGTTGGAGAATGTATGCGACCAGATAGTCACAGTTACAAAGAAGACTGGGGTAAACTATTCTGGGCCGATACCTATGCCCACAAGAAATATGAAGATCACCACGAGGAAAAGCCCTGATGGTGAAGGCACAGCTACGTGGGAGCGATGGGAGATGCGCATACACAAGAGGTTTGTCGACGTTGACGCAGATGAAAGGAGCCTACGGCAGATAATGAGGATCCAAGTACCTGATGGAGTCCACATCGAGATAGAACTAACAAAATAAAAAAAAAATAGGTCTCTCAGCCTAGACCTTCTCCCCTCAACCTTTTCTTTTTAGTAAAAAGAAAAGAATGACCAAAACAAAAACTTATATACTCTAAAAACGTATACTAGAAAAGTTAATATATTTACATCTTGCTCCCGTAGTGTAGCCCGGCCTATCATTCCGGACTTTCGATCCGGCGACAGGGGTCCGAATCCCCTCGGGAGCAAAATCTTTTTCTTACCTTATTTTTAGGCTGAGGATTTCCCTAGGTGTTCTCTGCATTGGTTGTAGTGGACTTCATTCTTGAACTCATTGCATACTGAAATGTCTTTTGTCCTTTTGGCTAGATGATGTATACAGAGCCTTTTTTGAACTCTGGGGAGGGCTTTACAGTCTAATACTGTGTTTATCTGGTCTAGAGTCTTTATTATGCATGATTCTGGATGCATTATAATGTTTGAGTAGTTTTCATATGGTAAATCTTCATTACAGGTATCCAGGTCTCTTTTCTCTAAAGTCTGGTTTACAAGCATGGATATTTGATTTATCTTGATGGTTGATGTTGTTGTGGTTATGACCCTGTCATTTACTGCAACTTCTTCATTTATGCATCCAGTTATAACTAGGCTGATTAGTATGATAATGAATCTGAGAAAATCATTGTTTTCCATGATATCTGAATAATTGGGATGGGTTCAATATATGGATACTGGTTTCATGTATGTAACTTCAATGTTTATTATATCTGGAGGTGTTGTGGTTTGACCACTTTTTATTCTCCATATATCCTTAATATTATTTATGATATTATTCATCGCGTCTACCAGACCTCAACGGAGTCGTAATCCTGAATATGAGTTTGCAGAACAGATGCAGGATGTTCTTGCCGTAAAACTGAATGTGACTGGTAAAAAGCCTATCCGTACTGGTATTCCACTTCCTGAGGAACCTATGCTTGAAGCAGGGGCCCCTACATTACTACCTTCAAAAGTCTCCTTTCTACTATATGATAAGAGGGATGTAGGTCAGACTAAGGGGGATGTGGACTCTTATCCTGCATTAGAGTTTGGGATGACACTTGGTATAGAAAAACCCACAACAGTGTATCTAATGCGTCTGGGGGATGAGATTAAACCGGATCATCTACTGTCTACGAATCTGGATGGTATACGGGCGATTGGGAAAAAATTGTCTGAGGAAATGTCTGTCCCCTTCCTGGATGTTACACTTGCAGACGAACACTTGCAGGAATAGGCTTTATTTTGATATACTACCCTTTAATAAAATTGATATGGCTGCGACAAGGATTGATGAGCCGATTCCAAGGGAACGTGGAAAACCAAGAATACAGTTTTTAACAGAGTTATTGCATCATGTTACACGTAGTGATGGTGGAGATGCTATTGATCCTATAACCCGGAAGAGGATAACTGGGGGAAGACTATTGAAGGATGATGAGCTTCCTAGTCTTATGGAGCGTGTTGAATCAGATCCGGACCTAGAATATGATGACTTGAGGACAGCAGTATTGTTCAATAAAGGGAATTATACTCATACAGTCTACGATCTATCCGAAAGAGCGAGAAATCGGCAGATGGAACGGAGGAGGAGAGAAGCGGTAAAGCATAGATAAAAAATTTTATGCTTTTAACCTTGTTCTTGTTAATTATATTCTACTATGGGTTTTCTGGATTTTTTAAAGTCTGGATCGAAGAAGAATCGTTGTGCGCAGTGCAAGAAAGAGGATGTGAAACTACCATTCTCAAAGAAATTGGATGGGAGCATACAGAAGTTCTGTTCTAAGGAATGCAGTAGGAAATACAGGAAGGAACGGAAGAAGGCAGCTAAAAAACCTCCGGCAAGTACGGGCTCGTCTATGCCTTGGTGAATACGCTATAAAAAGACACCCTCCAAGTATGGTATCATGTATGACCAGCTCCTTTATGCTGTCCCCGGCATACTAGCATTAAGCATGCTATTGGCTGGAATAGTCTACGCATGGTCAAAGAACTCGAAGGCAGCATTATTGACGATGATAGTATCTTTTCTCACAATGTTCCTGATATTCATACTATTCATATATCTAACATTAGCAGAAACCATGGCAGAATACAATAAACTCATCTAATCGGTTTTTTTAAAAAATAAATTATTCCGAATCTTTTTAATCCTTGTGTTCCATATGATTGTTGATGAAGCTAGGAGTTTTGTTTTCTGGAGGGAAGGATTCATGCTACGCGACGTATAATGTATTGGATGAGCATGAAGTAGTATGTTTGATAACTCTAGTTTCAAAAAATGATGAAAGCTATATGTTTCATACTCCAAACATTGATATTACCAGCATGCAGGCAGAAGCTATCGGGCTGCCAATACTATCGTGTATGACAGAAGGTGTGAAAGAAGAGGAACTAACAGATCTAAAAGATGTTATTAAGCTGGCTGTCATTGAGTATGGGATTGAGGGGGTAGTGACTGGTGCGATAGCCTCAAAATACCAGGCTGAAAGGATAAAGAATATATGTAGCGATCTGGGTATAGAATGCATCAATCCTCTTTGGGGTATCGATCAGGTAAAACTTTTACATGATCTAGTTGCAGAAGGATTTGATGTCATGATCTGTGGAGTATTTGCGTATGGTTTAAACGAAGATTTGCTTGGAAGCATCATAGATGAGGATGTTATACGCCACTTGGTTGACTTAAAGGAGAAATACCAGGTGAATCCTTCAGGCGAAGGAGGAGAGATCGAGACAACGGTGTTAAACGCCCCATACTTTAACAAACAGATAATAATCGATGAATCTAAAATACGAAAAACAAATGATTCCGGCATATACGTAATTACAAAAGCTCATTTGGAAGACAACTAGTTATTTAATGTGTTTGAAAGACATTTCTAAATATATGAAGATCGTTAAGATTCGTTCTGCAAATAAAGAGGACTTATCAGGTATCGTTAGGCTTAACCTTGCGTTCGCACAGGAAGGAACTGCAATACATTCTGATAGGAGGAAGGATTATCTGAGTTTATCTCGATTCTCTCAACGTGTGGAATGCGCAAAGATGCTAAGCAGTAATTTATTCAGGATTTTTATTGCTGAAATGGATGACAAGATTGTTGGTTTTGTATGTTCTAGCATCATGATCTATAATCCATTCAAGAAGGTCAAAAACTTGTCTAGGATAGACTTGATTGTGGTTGAAAAAAACTTAAGGCGGCGGGGTATTGGAACAATGCTTTTAGACAAGTCTTTGAACTACCTCGATAAAAAAGAATCTTCCCATGTTCTTGTTGACGTAAAGAAAGGCAATCCCTCTATGGACTTCTTTGGCAAAAGATATTTCACTAGATTATCATCATCAAGTTTTATTCATGCAGATGGAAGTAAGGAAATCCTCTACCACTTGATACGTAGAGTATCCTAATCTTCTTCCTCGTCCTCTTCATCCAGTCCCTTTGCCGTCTCCTCAAGCCCTTTCTTCATAAGGAGTATGCTTGCAAGTGATCCAAGTGGTCCTATCATATAATAAAACAAGTTTTACCTGATTATATACTATTAATACCTAATTGAATGCTTGCCTTGAAATGAAAATAATATTCAGAGACTTAAAACACGGTGTTGTGAAACTTAAGATAGAGTCCCTTGATGACTTATGGTATCTTAGTCAAGTCATCTCTAAAGAAGATCTTGTTAGGAGTAAAACACAGCGCAGAGTTAAGGATAAGGAGGATTCCCGTAGTAAAGGCGGGGAAAGAAAGACTGTAAGCCTGTCTATCAGGGTTGAAAAGAGCGAATTCAAGAAGGAGACCAGTTCATTCAGGATATCAGGAACGATAGAGGCAGGTCCTGAAGACCTTGTTGGAATAGGATCATTCCATACTCTTAGCATAGACTCCGATTCATTATTAACAATAGTGAAAGGTCGATGGAGTAAGGCAGAGCTTTCACGTCTAGATGATGCTGTTAAATCCTCGACAAGACCTAAGATGATTGTGGCATCCATTGATGGGGGTGATGTGACTATCGGACTTTTACGCGAATCAGGCATGTCATTCACTGAATTTTCAAGAAATGTTGGGGGAAAATATGATTTGAAAGGCCGGGAAGAACGGTTGAAGGGATTCTATAGGGAACTTTCAGAATTGTTGATGAATATGACTAAAAGCAATAATGCTTCAGCTATTGTCTTATCAGGTCCTGGTTTCAGCAAGAATAATGTTTTTAACTATCTGAGGGAGAATAGTCCTGATTTAGCGTCTAAGTGTTTGGTTGAAGATACTGGTAGTAGTGGACGGAATGGTGTTGGCGAGGTTTTAAAACGTGGTTTAGCTGTTAAGGCTTCCGAGCAGTTGAATTCTATCCGTGACGCGAGGCTTATGGAATCGGTGTTGGTAAATATTGGAAATGGTGAGGGTAAGGTAGCTTATGGTTTGGATGAGGTTAAGAAAGCGATTAAGGCTAGGGCTGTGGAGACTTTATTGGTCTCAGATATTTTTTTCTTTGAGAAAAGAGGTTTTGCAGAATCTTTAATGTCTGATGTTGGATCTTCTAAGGGAGTAGTACACATTGTGAACTCTGAGGGTGAGGCTGGAAAGCAGCTGGATTCGCTTGGCGGTGTTGCCGCTCTCCTAAGATTTCCTATAAGCTAGCGTTTACGCTTACCCTTTTTTCCACCGTCTCTGTCTACCCATACTGCTGATGCGTCATGCGTGTCCATGTAATGCTGGTATTTCTTGTCGTCTATTGTCTCAGCTTCTTCTTCTCCTGGTGCTGTCAGATTTTGGTATAAGGAGACTTCCTGCTCATACCGGTTCTGCTCCTTTTTCGCATGTTTGTTTTTGTCATGTGTTATGACTTTCCTGCAGTTATCGCAGACTTGTAGTCCGGGTTTGTATAAGGGTTTTCCACATCTTCCGCAATTAAAACTCAACCTAATACACCTGTTTTTTTTATTGTAAGGAAAGCTATAAAAATGATACAGTATCAAAAGACTTTTTTATATTATAATATAAGATTTTTCTATACTATATAATCTTGGTTAATATTATATAATTCAACCGTTTTTTATACATGGTTATCTATTCAATTATTATCATTATTTTTATAAATTTCATCAATAAAACATTATATTTTTATATAAATTATGCACAATACTAATAATAAATTGATTATTTATTCAATTATGAGGTGATGATATGTCTAATAATGTAAAAAAAATCGGAGTGATACTTCTAGTATTACTATTATCCGCAAACGTGTTGGCAGATGATGAGGCAGATATCAGTGCCGGCGACACATCATGGGTGCTCATTGCATCTGCGATGGTATTATTGATGACCCCGGGTGTAGGATTCTTCTATGGTGGAATGGTAAGAAAGAAGAACGTGCTAGCAATCCTAACCCAAAGCTTCATAATAATGGGTTTGATAAGCGTGCAATGGGTTCTAATAGGATACACCCTGGCATTCGGCCCGGATATTGCAGGAGTTATCGGCGGTCTTGATCACATAGGACTGCAGGGAGTAGGAATGGATCCAAACCCGGTATACAGTGATACAATCCCTGAGCTGGCATTCATGATATTCCAGGCAATGTTTGCAATCATTACTCCTGCATTGATTATCGGTTCTTTCGCAGACAGGATGAAATTCTCATCATTCCTAGTATTCACCTTTCTTTGGGCCACTTTTGTTTACGATCCACTGTGTCACTGGGTTTGGGGTTCTGGTGGATGGATCGGTGAGATGGGGGCCTTAGACTTTGCTGGAGGTACTGTCGTACATATATCTGCTGGAGTATCAGCGTTAGCAGCAGCATTAGTCCTAGGACCAAGATTAGAGCTTAAAAACGGCGGTGAAATCAAGCCACATGACATAACTATGGTTGTTCTTGGAGCTGCAATACTATGGTTCGGATGGTTCGGCTTCAACGCTGGAAGCTCGCTTGCAGCAGATGGCCTTGCAGCCCATGCATTTGTCGTAACAAACACGGCTGCTGCAGCCGCTGCATTATCCTGGATGCTTGTAAGCTGGGTTTATGAGGGCAAACCGGGTAGTATGGGTATTGTGACTGGTGCAGTATGCGGTCTTGTAGCGATAACACCTGCTGCTGGCTTTGTAAGTCCTTTAGCCTCAATCGTGATTGGAGCTATTGCAGGGGTAGTATGTTTCCTTATGATTGTGTTTATGAAAAACAGGACGAAGATAGATGATGCGCTAGATGTTATGGCATGTCATGGAATGGGTGGTATTGTAGGTGCATTATTGACTGGAGTATTCGCATCTACTATTGTTAATCCGGGAGGTGCTGATGGATTCATGGCTGGCAATCCCTCATTGTTGATAACACAGATTATAAGCGTCCTAGTGACGATGATTTACGCATTTGTATTGACTGTGCTGATACTAAAAGCCATCGATATTGTTATGGGATTAAGGGTGTGTAAGGAAGAGGAGATAATCGGTTTGGACTTGACGCAACATGGGGAAGAGGCTTATCCAGACATGGATCTGCCTGCATAAATGAGGTGAGAAAAATGAAGTTGGTAATTGCATATGTAAAACCGGAACGATTCAAGGAAGTGAAGAAAGAATTATACAAAGCCGAAGTATACAAGATGTCAGTGACAAAGGTCCGTGGTTGTGGACAACAAAAAGGTTTCACCGAGATCTTTAGAGGCACGAGCCAGGAAGTTAACCTACTACCTAAGATTAGGCTTGAGATAGCAGTGAACGAGGATTTTGTCGAACCAACAATCGAGGCAATCATGAAAGGCGCGAGGACTGGTGAAGTAGGTGATGGCAAGATATTCGTTGTAACACTTGCAGAAACAGTTCGTATTAGAACCGGTGAAAGAGGAGGACGAGCCATAGGCTAGTGGAGGAGTAAAATGGATGTTAAGATAAGTAAAGAATTAAAGGAAGAATTATCGTATTGGGGTTTTGAGGCAGGTGACATATTGGATGAGTCATTGGAATATGTTATGTGGGCTACTGTCCGTAGGAAGACTGATAATCTTTGTAGGGAATGTAAAAAACCCATTGAGTCAAGCATTCCAAAGGATAGACGGGTTATTGAAAGCTTCGAGTATGGGTTTTGCGATTGTATGAAATCCTAGAGTCTAGGATTTTCTTTTTTCTTTTTTACTACCCTTATATAAAACATGAGTCGTCTAGATGATTGGATCAAGTCGAATATCCTCCTCATCTTCGCATTCGTAGTATTGCTGATGTTCTTTATGATTCTGACAATCATAGCATTATATCTTTCAATACCCCCCGGCTTCTTCTCTAGCATGACTAGAACCGATAGTCCGCAGTCTATTCAAACAATGACCACTAGCACAATTCTATTGTCGACTACCCTGACCACAACTACCTCAACTTTTTCAACAACAACGACAACATCTACGTTGGATACGTTAAATACATCCACTACTATTACGATTGTTTCTACTACGACCTCGACTACGATAATCATCCTGGCTTCAACCACTGAAGCCAGTAATAATGAAGACTTATTAGCAGTTACAACCGAAGACTTCCATCCAACCGATGTATTAGCCGTTACAACAGAAGAAGGCACAACTACAACCACCATCTTTTATCCTGATTGTATTGACTCAGATCAAGGGCTTGAACCAATGGTTACGGGAGTAGTAACCTATCTAGAAACCGAGTATACTGATACTTGCATCTTAGATACAGTTAAAGAATATTATTGTGACACCGGCCTTCTTGGAGTACTGCTTATGACCTGCCAGGGAGATTGTTATGATGGAGCATGCATACCATTTGACAATCCTGGATCAATGACAACCAGCGAATAAAGAAACAAAAATATGATAAGCCTCGACCGGAATTCCAAGCTAGGGTTCGTTTCCCAAACAGTTTTATCTTTTATTATATAAAAAATAACCAATTATTGGTATAGTATAAAAAATTGTGTTGGATTACTTTTCCAGCTTTACACTACAGTATAAATAAACATCTTAGCTATTAGTAATTGCAGGTAAAGTCCGGCGGAGCAGTGTACCTTGAGGTGCACGTTTCTAGTCTCCCCCGGTTCTGCAAAACTTACCAAACATAATATACTTCTTTTTCTATCCGTATCAGTCGGATATAAGTGTCGTTACCGTGTTCGAACTTCTGGAATAATGACCAAGCAAGTAGATCTGCAAACTGGAGGCCAGCCCATGAATGTGAATAGCTGTGGTGTATTTCGACGTCAGTGATACTTGAGTTATCCCTAAGATTACTTTCAAAATAGTTATTGAAGTCGCATTTCAATACTTGCTTTCCCTTTGACTTATCAATCCTCACCACGACTTTTCCATGATTCAAATTCATTTGTTTCGCCAGCTTCCCAGCAACAAAGTTATAGAGCTTGTGTTTATTCTCTTTTAAAAAGTCACTGAACAAGTATTTCTTCTCTAGCACAACAAAGCATACTTTAGCATCACATTCATTCAACTTCTCTAATAGATAGCATATCAATGTCGGAGAACTCTTATTGGCTTTTATCTCATATGCATTCTTCAATTCGTTCTTGAACTTATTACGTCTTGTATTCTTTATGATTCTATTGAGCTGATCATCGTCGTTAACTATGAGACATGACAAAACAAGATACTTTGATCCCTTCATGCCCAAATCACCACTCTCATCAATGAAAAGATATGCCACCATACTCAGAAATCAGAATCCAAAGATAAATAACCAGCGATATACGAGAAAAGTTAAATCAAGCCTCGACCGGGAATTGAACCCGGGGCCTCGTGCTTACCAAGCACGCGCTCTACCGTCTGAGCTATCGAGGCATATATGTTTATTCTGGTGATTAATTCGATATTATTCTGATTACAAATATAAAACTTTTTTTTTTATATGGCTATTAGGCCTCCTGTGAGGAATGCGAGGAGGCTTAGTGTCATTCCTGCTATCATGCTTCTTTGGGCGAGTGCTGGATGCATTGTGAATGAGACGATGAATAATAGGTCTGCTAGAAATATGAATACTGCGTAGAAAAGCGTGTTAAACATGGGTGTATGGTAGAATATTGGGACCACGCTCAGTAATACTGCTGATATGCCGATTGTTACTGCTACTAGATTGGATTTTTTCACTCCAATAACGATTGGTAGGGATTTAGCGTAAATCTTAGTGTCTCCTTCAATATCTTCGATATCCTTGATTATCTCCCTTGAAAATGTCATTAGGAAGGAGCAACAGACTAATATCGAGATTAATAATAGGTTGCCAGATGCTAGTTGTTCATTATTTATCGTGGAAAATGCTCCGTAGATGAATACACTTGCGACAAGATAGCTTATCGTCACATTAGATAATAATAATAGTCTTTTAGAATATTTTGCATAGACTATGAGGAGTATTGTATTCAGGATTGCTAACACCATACAGGATTTATTTATCCTGTTTGCAATCCCGATACCTATCATAAAGAATACTATTGCCAGCATGAATGCATCGCTCATAGATATTTTCCCTGAAGGTATTGGTCTCCATGGTTTGTTGGTCTTATCAGTATCAACGTCAAAATAATCATTCAACGTGTTTCCGCCGCCTAGTATTAATGCTGCTGATAATCCTGCGAGAATTACGTTATGGACTGGTATAGGTGAAATAAATAATATAGCACCCACATAGACTCCCAGGAAGGATATTAATGCATTCCTAATCCTGAGCAGTGCGAAAATAGTCTTAATAAACGAGCCAATCTTACTTATCTTCAAATTAAACACCTTATTCAAGAGAACCTGTTTCCTTCTTTATTTTCGCTGCACTATCCCCATCAATACCAGGGATGCGTTGTAATTCCTCTTCATCAAGTCTTTTCAATTCATCCAGACTTATCACACCATAATCAAATAGTGTTTCTGCAAGTTTATCATCAATAGATTCAAGTTTTAAAAACTGGGGTACAACTTCTTCTTTAGTCTCACCCTCCTTCTTACCACTCTTAAAATTCTTAATCGCCTTGTGGAGTCCCTCTGCCGCAAGGTTAGAACAATGCATTTTAATTGGTGGCAATCCATCCAATGCTTCAGCAACATCATTCTTTGAAATACCTAGTGCTTCATCAAGTGTTTTTCCACAGGCAAGTTCTGTTATCATAGAGGATGTTGCAATAGCTGCAGCACAACCCATAGTCTTAAATCCAATATCTGAGATCCTATCATCCACTACCTTAATATAGATGAACATGACGTCTCCACAAATAGGATTCCCAACCTTTCCGATCGCGTCAGCATCCTCGATTTCACCCATATTCCTCGGTGAAGTAAAGTGGTCTATAACCTTCTTAGAGTACATTTTAGCTTACAAATATGTGACGGAAAAGGTTATAAATACAGGTTTTCACTGTTTTTCCAATGTTTATTAAAGGTTATTAAAACATCCATGTCCTAAATATCTACTATGGCGCATAGACTGTTTATAGGCCTTGTTCTATTAAGCCTTTTTATCCAGCCGGTTTCTGCGCAATTAACAGGTAATTACAATATTATCGTGGAGGAGAATGGTAATGCCTTGGTTGTTCTGGTAGTCACAGGTATTGGAACGATTAACATGCCATTACCCATTGATGTGGTTTCTCCGGCTGTAAAGGATGCTTTATATGTACAGTCTAAAAATGGTGTGGAGGTTGCTATTGATGCTGGTGGCAGCTCAACAATTGTCTATAAAAGTGCTCTTTTAACTGGTAGGATGGGTCAGGAATGGCAGTTTAAACTGGAACTTCCCGAGTTCACGGCTGCATCGATTATACTTTCAATCCCTGAGAATACGAATGTTTTATCAACCAGTCCAAATGCTGCGATCTCACATGTTGGCAAGTCCAAGAATATTATCTGGAATGTTTTCCCTTCAAATAATACTTTTGTAAAGGCTAAGTATATGTTCACTGAGCCTACTCAAACTACGCTGGAAAAAAAGCAGGAAGATGATGAGGGGACTAGTACTGATTCATGGTTGTTTACTATCTTGATTACCTTGATCATACCCTTATCAGCAACCTTATTATTTGTCCTACTTTTATATCGGCGCACACGTAAAGGCAGTCTAGTCTTTAGCAATGGAGTTCAAAATGTTTTGAAAACACTTACTGGTAATGAGGTTAAAGTCATCACCCTACTTCTTGATAATGGGGGTGGTATGAAGCGGAATGATCTAGAGCGGAAGGCGCGTATACCAAAAAGTAGTCTGGCTTCAACGCTTCATAACCTTGAAAAAAGGAATATCATACAGGTTAACAAGGAATATACTGTTCATTTTGTTGAACTTACTGAATGGTTTAAGAGTCTATGACTGGATTAATGATGGGTGATTATAACTCGATCGGTGATGATTTATCCACTTATTTTTTCCCTGTTCGTGGAATATCAATGTATCCTATCCTTAAGCCTAATGATACTGTTATTGTCAAAGAGTATGGGATTAAAAAACCAGTTGTCGGTGATATCATCGCATATGAGGATCACTATTTTGTTATTTCCCATCGAGTAATTGAAGTTATTAACCGGGACAATCAGGTGTTTTACAAAACGAAGGGGGATAATAATAGGAATGAAGATCAGGTTGTAGTTGAAGCCTCGCAGATATTAGGGAAGGTTAGAATGGTAGTACGAAACAAGGCTTTCATAGATCCCTATGATTATTCACCTACTTTTAAACAAGTTTTATCGACAAGGATATCCTCTTTATTCTATTTTTTAACCGGATTTCTACAATCTCTGTTTCTCATCAGCTTCCAGAATTCTATCTTTTACAAATGTACTATTGGTACCATTATTACAAAATTGATCAAGGATAAATTTAATCTAGAATTATACTTGGTGAACTCCGATAGGGATTTATCCACTTATGGTATGGAAGGTATATCTATGAATGATATTAAAAAATCTGATGAGATAATGGGTAGGCTTTCAAATGCCTGCCGGATACGTCTGGTTGCCTTTGTTAAAGGTAGGATTGTGGGAAATTTGGATGTTTTCAGGCAGGATCTTGATAATCTAAAAAAGGATATCTGGGTGGTGTATGATTATAATATCAAGGCAAGATATATGGGATCAATAATCTCTGGACAACTATTATCTGTATTATCCCATCTACTATCCAGGATTGGCTATCGTCATATATACTTATACATATCCGG
>CAYREE010000010.1:21870-29614 GCA_964423225.1 uncultured archaeon
GAGTCCGAATGTAAATCATTGTTAGAAAAAAAACTAGGTGTTTATAAGCCTTCCAAGGATGATGGCAACTGGGTTTATTATCCGGTTATATACCGGAGAAAATCGTTTAAGATGTTTGTATATCAAAAAATTGCCAACATATTCTCTCTAGTCCAGTCGTCTGGAACCTACCGTAGACACATCAAAAAGATTTACAGGCCAAAACTAGTTTATGATGGTGGGGAAGGTCTTTCTAATCGCAATAAAAAAACATTAAAATTTTCCGTGAAAAATAGCTGGTTTACTGTCGGTTGGGTGTATTTCACAACAAATGGGGAAAGTGAGTGGAAGGCGCATGGTCTAACTGTGAGATCACCCTACAGGGGATTAGGCATAGGAGAAAGACTCATGTCTGAGGTATTAAACTACTGTAAAAAGAAGAATATAGCCTCAGTTTTGATTAATGTTAGGAAAGATAATACTATAGCATTGGGATTATATGAAAAGATTGGATTTGAGCGGATTAAAGAAGTTGATGATTGTGTTTATAATCCTGATTTTCGTCTAGAATATCGGTTTTAAAGTAGCTTTATCCCCATTTCATCCAGTACTTTGGTGTATGCTTTTACCTTAGTCTTTATTGGATTGCAGTTTAGGTCTGATCGTTTTTCTATCTCGCCTTTATCTAATAGGAGGGATGCGGGACAGATACTGCATTCTGATGCATATTCACAATTAAAGCATTCTGGAATGTCACTTAATCGAGAATCTCTCAGTAGATTAATCAATTTTGAGGTTTCCCATATCTCCTTTAGGCTTTTATCCCTTATGTTATTCTCTTTATCCTTTAGCAAAATGCATGGGGCAACATCTCCAACTGGAGATATACAACAAGAGTTTTTACCTCCCCCACAGAATCCGATATTCTTTTTATCAATTAATTTTTGTTTATTATTCTCTTTATCCTTTTTAAGTTTTTCCTCGAGTTTTTCCAGATCCCATCCTTTCAACATGTTCCTGTAGAATAAGAGATAGTCGTCATAATCCATCATATGTTCTATATTATCTGTCGTACCGTCCATTCTCGGACATATTTTTATTGAATATGAGAGAAATGCACCATTTTTTTCTACAAGTTTTTTTATATTCTGTAAATCTTTCACATTTTCTTTCATCACTGAACAACATGATCTGATCCTGATATTTCGTTTTACCAATAGTTGTTGAGCCTTAACTGTCTTTTCAAAGGATCCTTTGACTCCTGTGATACGATCGTGTATTTCAGCCTTACTTCCATGTAGGCTGATATGAACAGCTTTAGGTGATAATCCCGCTATTTTGTCTGCTATTTCTTCGTCTATTAATGTCCCATTCGTCTTTAATATCAATACGAACCTATTTTTTGCGTGTTCTGCAATCTGGAAAAAATCATTTCTAGTAAGTATCTCACCGCCAGTAAGTGTTAGTATGAAGAATCCCAGCTCATATCCTTGGTCAATGACGTCTTTCCATTCATTGGTTGTTAATTCCGCTCTCTTGTCACTGCATGTATAGCAGTGCACACAATTTATATTGCACTTATTGGTCAAACTGAGTGTTAGACTATACGGGATGTTTTCAGTAACCGTTTTTTTTAGAATATTATATTTAATACTCATCTTATTCTGAGATGATGTTTATCTTTAAGCATTTCTCAACGAATTCTTGGACATCATCCTTTGCAGTATCCTGGTCAACATCGAATTCTTCGGTTATCTTGACTATTATTTCTTTAATCGTGGTTTTCCCATCTAAAAGATCCCAGATTCTCGTTCCGACTTCATTGATGCTCATAATTTTGTCATCTTTGGATGAAACAAGTATGGCGTTCCCGTCTATAATCCTGTAGACTATCTCAGGGTTTTTTTGGAAGATTTCTTCAAGCATCTATACACCTCCAGAAACTATCATCTTTTTTAAAATTAAGTACTCTAACATTATTTAATGAGATTATCTCCTCCAATAAGTCAAGGATCTTATTTATGTGTTTTTTTTCACGTGTGAAAAACATGGATACTCCGATGAGTAATCGAAGCTTTTCAGATTTGCTGATTTCTTCAATATAGCTCTTATCGTTTTTATTGATAAAGAAGATGTTTTTCAGTGGATATGAACTTCTTACATCCTTCTTTTCTTTATACATCCCTCCGAATGGGGATTCATAGACTCTTACCCCATCATCAACAATCTTTACTATTGATATTTCATCATTCATTATCTTCTTGTCTGTCGAAAGTTTGGCGATGGTTGTTTTACCACTTCTAGACTCTCCAGCAAACAAGTGTGTTTTATCCTTGTATACTATGCTTGAAGCATGTAGTATTACAGCTTTTTTTTCAATCAGGATATTTGAGTATATGAGGCGTATCACCGAGATTATCTCTCTGATTATATTATCATAATCTCTACCTGCTAGCTGGTATATTGAAGCTGTCTTATCTATTATATCAATTATCCCCACGTATTGTTCACATCTTATGATTGTCTCATGGTCTTTGGTATGGATGTATATGATTCTATTTGTCCCTTTTTTATTCGTTCTTTTTTCCCTACATTTCTTATCTGCAAAATGTTCTAGATCCATACTAGGGAACATGTATTCAAATGAATTATAATCATTTTTAGAAATTCTTTTGTCAATCTCGTTCATCTGTTTTTTTAATTCGTTAATGTCATTAAGTCTTATAGATAGTTTAAAATCAGATTGTCGATCAGTGAAGATAAAGGATTTGAATTCTTCAGTAATTCTTTTTATTATCTGTTTGTCATCACAATTTATTTGAAGCCGTGTTTCACATACCTCGATGATTGTTTTCGAAGACATTGTAGGAATTATTTTTTGCGCAGAGATTATTTATACAGAAAGATCTGCATAATCACAGTTTATTACAAGATCACATGATGATGAACCTACGTTAAATGTTTCAGTGCATCCTCCGATGAGTTCCCAGCCAGTATATGGTTCGACTTTTACATCTGGTTTTTCATACTTTCTTTTTGTCATGATAACCTATTATAAACTAGGGTAAATATGCATAAATATGTGATATTGGTCTGATTAAATTTTTTTTTCCTGAATATGGTCGACTGTAAACCTGTAGCTATATAGTTTTATTAATCAGGAATATTTCTATCGGTTTTTACAACACTGTTGTTATTGTTATACTGAAAGATCCCACCATTCACATGAGAAAGTCATAGTACATGCAGGATCCTCAGAACCAAGATTTGTTCCAAAGCTACTGCATCCTCCGATGAGTTCCCAGCCAGTATATGGTTCGACTTTTACATCTGGTTTTTCATACTTTCTTTTTGTCATAATAGCCTATTAAAATCTAGGATAGCTACGTTTAAATATGTTCAATACGCCTAATATCGCTGTTTTTCAAGTATTCAGCCTTCTAATGATTTTTATTAATTTGTGTAATCTGGTCTTCGTGTTCTCTCTTGTTCCCTATAGTTCTAATCCCTCTTTTTATAGTGTTCTCGTGATGCCTTATCTATCGAACAACCAACCTCACCCACCCAAATGAGTGCGGGAAAAGCATGATAAGGGGTGTGTGTCACCAATGGTATGGACAAGGGGGGAACAAAAGCCTTCGCTCCTATACGGGGGTGTATGGGAGCGAGGGTAATATTCATAGAGTGGTCATGGGTGGAATATCTCCTAGGGTGGTCTTGGCTGAATACTTCATATGGGGTGGTCTTGGCTGATTTAACGACAATGAAAAAGAATGTATTTGATGCGCGGATGGTTGGAATGAATGAATCAAAGTTTATACTGGGAGAGGATGACAAGTCATTGGAGAATATGTTATTGATCCATGAGAATATGTTCAACCTAATGCATTCAATACTCTTTAACACGGTCGACGTATAACTATTATTCCATGGTGAAGTGCATGATACGGCAATTAACAACGATATTCAAGGCAGCGAAGGTGGCATTATTCCTGGCTGCCATAACTGCTGTGATGCTTCTATCCATGAAGTCTTTTATCTCCTGGCGTATATCAAGCCCTGATAATAAGAGTGCTGGTCGGAGTGATGATGTTGGTTTAAACGAGCTTCTGCTTGACCCTTCAACATATGGGTTTCAGGATGGATTCATCGAACTTTATAACCGGGGAGATAAGCCTGTTGACATTGATGGCTGGAGGATATATACTTCAGGAGGCTCTCAGGGACTATCTGGAACAGTGGGTGTAAAAGGATTTCTCGTTTTTTATTCAGGTATCGCTGATCATCCTTCACGGGAAGTCCATTTAAAAAATAGGAAAGGATTGTTGGTTGATACTTATAGTCTTGATATCCGGCCTAGAGGTGTCTCTGTTGGGCGTAGTCCTGATGGTTCGGAATCGTGGATTGGTTTTGAGTATCCTACACCCGGTGCTCCTAACACAGTCTCTTATCAGACTAGTACAACTGGTACTTTACCTGAATGTTTTGTCAATGAATTTTATAGTGTCCAGGAGAATATGGTAGATCAGGGTTTTACTGGTGATTCTTACAAGTTCTGCAATTCATATTCAGAACAAGTTGCTAAGCTTGATCCTGTGATCAAGAAGAAGGTGGCTGAGACAAAGGATAAAGAACTACGCTCAAATATCGTCAGAGAGGTTGCGCAGAGGGATGTTGCCGCCAAGCGTGAGAAAAGAGTGCTTACACTCACTATTTCTGATTCGCAGCTTCTCAACACATTTACTGGGTTTCTCAGCCCGGAGTTCATTAAGCTTGGATTGGATGGTGAGATCAAGGCGATGAACAAGAAGTTCAAGGCGATGATATATGATATCATGAATAATGGGGCAAGCGGGGAGAAGCACGAGTTGAAGCTACAATTAGAATACTATCTTAAAGACAAGGATGATGGTGGAATAAGGATTTTAAAACTTGATCCCGATGACGTGAGAATGTTGCTTGTAGACGGTAAGTCTAATGAAGAGATTGTGTTTGAACTATCAAAATAGGTTATTTTTCTACATACATCTCTTTGCTGCACATCTATACTTCTTTCCACAATTATGCTTCTTGTATACTGCCTTGTTGACATTATTACAAATGGCTTCGAGCAGTTTTTTCTTGTTTTTACATTTGTCTTGTATTGATACAAGGCTGTCTATCGCCCATCCTAGGTTCCTGTATTGATCATTTAAATTAATGTCTGTGTCTGTGCATGGATCGGAGGATTTGACACATTGGCCTAACTCGCATTTTCCCCTGCATTTTTTCTTCTTGTATTTGGCCTTCTTTTTCTTGCAGTACGCTTCTTTTAATCTTTTTCTTCCCTTGCATTTATCCTCTTTTACTGCATTAATGCCTGAGGCTATGCCAAAGACATCGAATATCTTTCCTCCGTCAGTGTCTGTGCACTTGTCGGTCGGTAGGGTTGTTGAGGTTGATATGGTTGTTCCCGTTGTGGTTGGGGTTGTTTCGCCTACTGAAGCATAGCTGGTAAAGAACCTGTATTCCAGGCAGCTTCCTATCTTCATCTTTATGTATCCTTGTTCTCCCCATCCGGTACCCCAACTATTCTTTACTATCCAGTAGTAGTCGTCATCTTCTTTTCCCCATCCGACTATGGCGGTAGAGTGTAGAGAATTGCATCCTGTGCACTCGTATATCCCTCCAGTATATGCAAGGAATCCGTTGTCAACACAGTGGTCGATGGCAACGGGTCCATAGTTATATATCGCGTTTTTTATCTGGTCGTATGGTGTATATGGATTCATTATCCCCGTATCATTTGGTTTAAATAGTGTAGTGGGATTATCGCATTTATCACTGCAAGCCAGGTCATCTGCGGCATATGGAAAGCATGCTTCGTCGACTACACCCCGCATTTGAAGGTATCCTCCACCAAAAAGGAGGTTCACCCATCCTCCCATACAGCCGTGAGCGAAAGCTGTGCATGATACCAGCTCTTGTTCTGATAGGTCGAGCTCTGTTCCGTCATATTTTTTCTTTACACCTTCAAGGACTGCTACGCTTGCAAATGCCCAGCAGCTCCCACAGAGTCCCTGGTCTTTTACTGGTGTCACTGCATTTTGGTCTCTTAGGTCGAAGTTGGTTGGGAATGCACTTGAGCCTGGGTTTAATGATGCTGGAGGATTCTCTGAAAATGCAGGGGGTGTTCCTGGCACTCCGAATAGCCTTGCCCTGTATTCATCGGGTAGTAGGAACTTGTCTGTGTATCCGACAGAATATCTTAATCCTTTATCCTGTATTTCCTGTTGTATCGTCTGCATCTCGTCGACTCTTTTTACTCTCAGGGCGCTGGGTAATGACATTAGTTTGGCAACATCGTTTGATGAGATGCCTTTAGCTAGTAGGTCATTTTCAGAATAGTCGGTGGGTGGGTCTTGTGCGGATGCATTGGATAATATGATAAATAGGATCAATATTATACTGATTGATCCTTTACCGAGTGATTTCATGGTATTATATTTTTTTTTCTAATTATATGCAGACTCCTTGCTTGCATTTGTCTGGGCATTTTTTGACTTTGTATACTGCTTTGTTGTAGGGGTTGCAGAATGCTTCCCGGATCTTTTTTCGTCCCTTGCATTTGTCGTTTCTGGTTCGGAATTCGTCTGTTGCACTTCCAAAGACATCGTAGACTTTTCCTCCGTCTGTGTCTACGCAGGATCCTTGGTCTACGCATACTCCGCTATCGCATTTACCACCGCATTTATGCGTCTTATACTTTGACTTCTTTTTCTTGCAGAATGCTTCTTTGAGTCTTATCCGTCCTTTGCACATATCGTCTTTTATCCCGTTTACACCTGTTGCTGTACCGAAGACATCCCATTTCTTGCCTCCATCCGTATCCGTGCACTTATTCACCGGAAGGGTTGTCTGCGTCGTCTGGGTTGTTGGTGTGGTATCATCAACTTCTGCATATTGCATGGAAGATAAATACATATAACATGTACCTCTTTTAATCTTGTAAAAACCGCTTTCACCCCAACTGGTACCCCAACTATTCTTGGCAATCCAATAGTCTGTACCGCTGTCGCTACTCCAACCTATTATAACTGTTGCATGTGAAAGCCCCCCTGTGTCACATTCGTATATTCCTCCAGTATATGCGCTAAATGAAGGAGGCACCGAATGGGCCATTACGACAGGCCCGTAGTTATACACAGCGTTTTTAATATCATCTTCATTTGGGGGCGCGCTTAGAGAGTAGCCTTCCTTGATCTTCAGTAATATCGCAGGATTACTGCATTTTGCATTGCAATCAAATGAACTAACATAGGGGAAACATGCTTCATCAACTACGCCCATATTCTTTAGCCAAGAGTCGTACTGGCCTGTTCCAACGAATAAGCCTTCGGGCCATGCTCCAGCACATCCGCTTCCGCCTGGCCAACATGTTACGAGGTCTTGCTCTGATAAGTCTAATACTGTACCATCCAAATATTTACTCGAGCCCTCTACAGCGGCAAGGGCTGCATGAGCCCAGCAGCTTCCACAGTATCCCTGGTCTCTTATCGGTGTGACGCCGTTGTTGTTTCTTAAGTCAAAGCTGGCTGGAAGAGCAGATGGCGGTGTAATGATATTTGGAGTTGATGTAGGACTAATTGATGGTTGCGGACCTTTCACACCTGCTAGTTTGTCTCTTTCAGAGTCTGGGAGTAGGAATTTGTCTGTGTATCCGACCGTGTATTGTAGTCCGTTATCCTGGATGTGTTTTAGGATGTTATCCATCTCCTGGACTCTC
>CAYREE010000011.1:0-29091 GCA_964423225.1 uncultured archaeon
CATCCCTCATCGTTCTTGAACGTGCAGGGGAGACTGTAGTCACTGGTTTCCTGCCAGCCTGATACGGTATTCAAGTAGGTGATTGTTCCGACAATATCGTCTAATCCATCGGTGTTGACGTCGAGTATCCCCCATTTTTCATCACCCTTGAAAATCACTTGAGGTGGTGGATTCCAGGTTGTATCATTGATCCACCCGGTCTTATTGTTTATCCACGCGTGTTTTACTGTCGTATTATCTGCCTGTATGACGTCTATCAGTGAGTCGCCGTTCAGGTTGGCGAGCCTGCACCCGTGCTCCGAGAAATCGCAGGGCAGAGTGATGCTCGTGTTTTCCATCCATCCCTTGTCTTCGGCCTGATATCTGAAGTGGGTGGACGGCAGTGTCGTAGTATTGTCGCTGCCATAGACGGTAATATTTGACAATAGGTTCTTTGTTCCCTGGGGGTTGAGCGTATAATCTAGGCTTACTCGCCTGACGAGTGTGTCGTCGGCGCGTACCTCGATGTCTTTGAGCCTCCTAGAGTGCATGACACGTGTCCCCATCTCATAGTATTCCCTGGACACAGGATTGGGTTCATGCTTGAAGTCTATGACGCGTTTCTCGTCATTATTATACGATATCTTATCAAGGTATACGGTGCCGTCTTCCTTCAGGTAGTCCAGGTAATACCCCTGGTTTTCGTATAATTCGGATACTTCACTTGCATCCAGGGGATAGTTGAGCATGATTATCTCGTCTATCGTACCATTTGCAGCCCTGTCAAGGTTTCCGCTCCCGTGATGATGTCCGAAACGGACGCTACCCCACCCGGTTTTGTCGATGCTTGAATATGTGTCAGTGTCTACGAGAGAGCCGTTGACGTATAGTTTCGCTGTGCCTTCGTCGAGTGTAATCAGGACATGGAGCCATTGTCCGGCATTTGCGATGTTATTCTCGCTCAGTAATATATTGTCTGCCCCGGACTGGTAGTGTCCAACCGTTAGGTCTTGATTATTAGTATATATGTATAATTCGTTTTGACTGCCAAAACCGTCAGCATCGATTTCTCCAACGTGCATCCACATGTCTTTCTCCTCTGTCTCTGGCTTGATCCAGAACATGATGCTGCCGGGATCGGATATTACTCGCTCGTGGATGTCTAGATAGTCTACGATACCGTCGAATTCCAAACCATTCTCTGTCTTGCCGTCTGTCCAGCTTGTGTCGCCGATTAGCTCGCCTATCCATGTATGGTCTGATTCGTCGTATGTCTTGTCGCCGCCTCCCTCGTCAAGATGCATTTCAAGGCTTATCTCTTCTAATAATGGGTTCTGGTAGTATCTTTGTATGTCGGTTTCTGACAATAGGTAGTTGATGATGATTATCTCATCTATTGATCCGTTAGCGTCGCGGTCGTAATCCCCGTTATCCTGGTGGTGTCCGAACCGTAGTTTGCCCCACCCTGTCTGGTTTATCGGGGAATACGTGTCCATATCTTCAAGCGATCCGTTAACATACAGTTTAGCTGTTCCATTGTCTAGTACGACTGCGACGTGCATCCAGGAGCCGTAGTCTACAGCGTTAAGCACTTCCAGATTGATGTTTTCTGTTGAGCCGTGATATTGTAATACCTGGATCTTCTGGTCGTTTGTGTTTACATGCAGTTCGTTGTTTCCGCCATAGCCGTTTGCGGCGGATTCGCCGACATGCAGCCACATGTTGGTTCCATCCTCTAACGGCTTGATCCAGAACATGATTGTGGATTGATCAGTGATCAAGCCTTCACCAGTCTCAATATAATCCTTGTAGCCATCGAATGTGATGGCTTTCCCGGATATCCCATCATTCCAGCTTGAGTTTTCCTCCAAGGAGGCGTTTATATGCGATCCGCTTGAATCATAGGCGGTCTTGTTACCGCCTTCATTAAGCGGGAAAAACAATTTAAGATAACCTAGTCCAGGGTATTCACTATAGTTATAGTATATCTTGTTGTCGTGGGGATCTCGGACACGATCCAGGCTCCACTTGTTTATCACCGGGATTCTTGTATGGTTTTCCACCTGGTAGAATACGTCGAACAAGACTGACTGGTAATAACATGCCTCAATATAGGCTACATTATCCTCCATCCACGTGGAATAAGGACATCCTCCTTCCTCAACACCCTTGGTACAGGCTATCAGACGTTCGTCGTCGGTTATCTTAATCTTTATGACTCTCGCGCCTTTCGGGGGCGTCCAGGACTCGGTCTTGCAATTATCTGGGTCGGAGATGGTTATCGGCTGGATCTTCTCTATTGGTTGTACTGGCTCTGCCTGGATTAACTCGGAATCCGGGTTGTAGCCGAAACGGTATTCGATGCCGCTTTTATCCCGTACTATCCAGTATTCTCCTCCACTATTTTCCCCGCCGGACAGCTTATCGACATACAGGTATGATTC
The DNA here is from genome assembly GCA_964423225.1 of uncultured archaeon. Classification (GTDB taxonomy): domain Archaea; phylum Altiarchaeota; class Altiarchaeia; order IMC4; family SCGC-AAA252-I15; genus CAYREE01. Next base: position 2,424 of record CAYREE010000011.1, read on the forward strand.
GGGCTGAGTATGGTATCTACTGTCGGCAGAAACATACTCTAGGTCGTAGCGTTGGTTGTTCAAGTATAACTCGTATTCGACTTCACCGGTGAGCAGAAACTTGCTTTTTTGTATATAGTTGCCTCCCAGATTCCATCCCAGTCCAACCCAGTCGTCACGGGTGTTATGGCTACTGTAGGTTAACGCGAGTTCCGGGCTTAAACTGTCTGTACCTGGGGGCACTGGTATCTGGTAGTTATATGATGCTCCGCCTGTGAACAGGCTGGTCTCATAGTATCCCTTGGAGTCCACTGCCGCATCCGGGTTGATGCTCAATAGTTCGCTGGGCGTGATATCAGTTGCCAAGACTGTAGACGAGACTATCAGGATCAAGCCGAACACTGCCGTCAACCACTTTTTCTTATTCATATTATCACCTGGCTTCCTCTATCCTCCCTGATATTAATCCGCCATTGTGCTTGAGGATGGAGCATCTTGTATTGTTGTAGTTGTTCCCTCGGGTAGTGTAGTCTCGGTCGTCGTAGGTGACTCTTCAACAATCGTGGTGGATGTGGTCTCTGTCGTCGTGGTTGTCTCAGTCGTAGTGGTCGTTGTCTCCGTGGTCTTGCTCGTTGAGATATCGTCTATCTCGTCTTCCAGGTCGCTTAGCTCATCCTTCAAATCATCAAACACAAACACCAGAACACTGATCTCATCCTCTAAATCACCGATCTCATCAGAAGAATCAGAGCACTCACAATCATTTTCATCATACAATTCTTCCAATTCAGTTATTCTTGATGATAATTCATCTATAACCCCTAGATCAACTGATTGTAATGTCGTTGTAGGCGAGGCAATAACCTTCTGAGTTGATTCAAATGTATTCAATCCTCCAGAACTAATATCTTCCTGGCTAACTACTCCTTTCGCCAACAAAACCCCGACAATATTGTCCAAATCACTCCTAAGTTGAGTGTTTTCATCAAGTATTTCCTTCACACTGACTTTCTCTACTTTACCAGGATTATCTTTCACCCAAGCATTAAGATCCTTAAGATTTTTCGATGGGAGCAGTGTTTTCCTCTGACCAACAATCTTAGTCACAATCTCCTCAGTCCCAGAACTAAGCGTTGTTTCTTCTAAATCAACTTCTCCAACCAATCCATCAGATTCAAGATCACTAAATTCAATTGACTCATAAACTAAACCTTCATCAGGATTAATGCTAATGTGATAGACTCTACTATTTTCACGATCCCACATATAAAGCGAGTCAGAATTAATACTTGTATCAGTCGCCCAAACCTCCTTCCACTCCAACGCAGAAGTACCAAGATTATACGTATTATCAGTGTCCGGGGCTAAACCTCTCGTAGAAAAACCTGATCCAGAACTAAATTTCGAGACTGTACTAGCCTGTGGAGAATAAAAACCAGTGTACTGTGAATCATCATTATCAGAATACATGAATATACCAGCATTTCCCCCACTGTCTGTAGTATGCTTAATCCTTAAATAGTTATTTGATGCATCATTTGTTGTAAAATATAATGAATTACCACCGATTACATTGATATAGGGCACTCCACTAGTTGTCTCAATCTTAACATAGTCATTCATATCATTACTAGTTTGAAGAGCTAATGGCCCATGCATGTGAACTCTAAACGTATCGGGATAATTTGCATCAGTTGAATTAAACTTTTTTAAACCAGCACTATAACCATCGTCACTAGTAAGTTCTAAACCACTATAGGATGCATAATTTATCAGATATATTTTTCCGCCTGCCTGGTCAGATGTTGCCTTCCAATAATGTAGACCAACAGACTGTATCTCAGCCTCATTACTATTAGTCTCAAATTTAAAGTAATCATCACTGTCCCCGGACGGCATAATAGAAATCGCTCCAGTCGTCGTGTTAATCACAGCGTCAGCAGATACTTCCCAGCCTAATACTAAAAAAAGTAAACAGGCCCCTATTAACAATCCCGTAAAAAATCGTTCATTCTTCATTTTTACTTAAAAACCTCTAGATACAGACCAAGATAATAGAATATGAAATATAAATCGGAAGTGATTGAGTGGCAGAAAAGTGATATTATCCCCATATGACTGATTATGCTTCAGCCAGATATTCATGCCATACCACCGATTAGATATTCAACCATCTGCTTAAAAACTATTAGGAAAATGATTCAACAAATAATATTATTATATCTGATATTGACATTATTTTTATGTGTCTACTACTTTGCCTTTTTTGATATTCATATACTTGATAAATATTATCTTATAAAAAGATCAAATGTACAAATTGGTAAAATCTACATCTCTGTATACAAATTATAAAAAAACAAAACTATTTATACAACACCAGTATTAATGATATAATGAATTTAATAGTAACTTATACACATAGAAAATTATACACATAGAAAAAATGAGTATTGATGAAATATTCCCTAATCCAACGGTAAAAACAGTTGTTTTTCAAATAACTTTTCCAAATATGTTTTCTTTGGAGAATAAAATCGGCGACTTTCAAGTAAAGATACTTGATAAATTTCAAAACTCGTCCCTTCTATATCGAAGACAGTTATTGTTTGCAGATGTAGGTTCGGATGGTAAATATAGTTTACCTCCCAGTGAACTGGATGATGGTATAGGTAAAAAAATATGGAAATTTACATCTGAGGATAATTATGCCCTCTCAATATCGACAGATAGTCTTTCAATATCCTCCAATTACCATAAAACATATAATCGAGAACCAGGATCTAGTTTTCGCGACATTATCGTCTTTGTTTTAGATAATTTTTTTAACACAGTAAATGTTCCATTAATCAATCGTATTGGACTTAGATACATAGATGAATGTCCAATATTTGAGAAAACCAATAAAGACTTTAAAGAGTGGTATAACTCAGTTTTTCCTATAAAAAGGTTTAAAATTTCCGATGCTGATGAAATGACATTTAATGCTAGAGTAAAAAAGGGTGATTTTTACTTACGTTATATAGAAGCTTTAAAAAAATGTGATGATGCATATACTCTAATCATCGATAACGATGCATATGCAAATAAAATTAAACCTGCTGATTATATTGATGTTACAGATAAACTTCATGATATAATCTCTGATGCATATGACAAGACAATCACTGAAAAATTAAAACAATATATGAGGAGAGAGTAACGTAAAATGAATGATAATACAGAACAATTATTTCGTTATGATTATCTGAGTTTACAAGGTACTGGCGCAGTGGAATTCTTGCGTAAAGGCCAAAGAGAGATTCAATACCCTTTTGATAAATATCTTATTACCGTGTTAGTAAATTCAGAAAATGAATTTATTGGAATCACAAATGTAGAGGTAAATAAAGAATATATATCATACAAACGCGAGACAATCCCCAAAGGGTATCATGATGTTGATGAGTATTACCCTGATTAGAGGTAATAATAAATGTTCTACGCTGATAATATTGATGAAATGCTTAGATTTGGAGATGTATTAGATGGGATAGTATTAAGTGCCCCAGAACTTACGGATTTGTGGGGGGCAGAAAGTTATTCAATAAATGTACAAATACCTAAGTATTGTGTTGTACTTACTCCCTGTTGTTCAATTAAAGAATCCACCATCCATCTAGCCCCGTTAGTTAAATTAAAAAATACTTTTTTTAGAAATCCGTATCTTAGAGAGGACATGACTAACATTAACCGTGTCATGGCTCCAGAAAAAACACTTGCACCACAAGACTGGGAAATATTAGATGAAGTAAAGAAGAATGAGAGATTAGCTGAGGGTAATACTTATGGTTTTCGTAATTACTTCGTATATGACGGACATGAATTATTTTCAGAATATGAAATTAATTTAACTAGTGAAAATATTATGACAAAAGACTATATGATAAATTTTAAGGACGCATATAAGATAAACTGTAATGACATCATTAAACATAATAATTCACCAGTGTCTTCAAAACGTCTTCAATTATCAATTGAAACAAGATCAGAACTAAGGGCAAAAATTGAATTTTTTTATGGTAGGCCAGCTAAAGAGGATATTGTTGATGAAGAACGTTTATAAATACAAGTCATAATGCTTATATTAACTAACGATTATATCATAATAGAAATGGTGGGGGTGGCTTGAGTTAATTACCAAGCCAAAAATGAATCCAATAATAAAATATACTGATTGGGGACTTGCAAGTACTATTGTATCATCAGACGGTAAAATACAAATCCAGTTAAATCAAAACCTAAGAAAATATCCTGATTTGCATACTCACTATTTATTGCATGAGCTTCATCATACTCATTCAAAGGGATTTGGAAAGCCAAGGATTACTATCACAGATTTTATATTGGATTGTGGACGGGATTTTAATCCATTTATTTTCTTTAAGACAATTCCTTTTATTATACGTTATCCAAAGTCAAGTATTGAATTTCTACCGTTTCGGATAAATGACGGGAGAGTAGGGTTTGTTCCCCTACTCGTAATCATTTACTTGCTGTTATTGGCTAAATTCCTATTAATCCTTTAAAGAAAGCCCCGATAGCTCTCCCGAGATATCCGAATCCTCCAATAATCCACTCTCCTACAAATGGGACGAGATAACATAGTATTGCAATAGCCACTACTGCAAATACAAATTCTGCAGTTACAATAACATCCCATTTTCCAGTGTTTCCGATCGTACTCCAGTTCGCCCTAATAATGGGAATAATATCCTGGATTTTCGGGTGTAAGCATCCCAACCTAGTACCTAGAGTCCTCTCTAGGTAACTTATTTTTTTGTCTTTCATTATAAACTCTGAGGACTGAAGAATCAGTCCACAGCTAGCAAACATATATTTAAATAAAGCATATATAAATAACATTATATCCCCACAGCTAGCAAACTCTGGGGGGGTATGGAGTAGGAGGTTCATAATCATTTTCATTTCAAGGTGGTGTACAAACAAGACCAGCTACCACTCCTGCTCTATACCCAAAATTTTACACTAAACTACTGTTTAATACAAATAAAGTATCTGGTGTTCAAGAAAGAGTATTAACAAAGAATCATACTTTGCCGTTTTTTTGACATTCGGAACTACTGCATACCGAACCACATTAATAAATATATTCTCTCAGTAATACTAGAGTAATACTGAGGTAATACTATGGCAAAGATCAGTGTAGACATACCTAAGGAAATACTAGATGATTTAAGGGAGCATATAGGCCCTGACAAGAAGTTCGTTAACATGAGCGATGCAATCCGATCATCATGCAGAAAGCTTTTAGACCAGCTTGACGAGATAGACCGATTGCATGGGAGGAAGAGGGAATGAAAGATATGAATGTAATGGTGTTAGTAACATGAAAGCGTGTAGAATTTTTTATTTTGACGCGTCACATTGTCTTCCAAACTATAATGGAAAGTGTGAGCGTCTTCATGGACACACATACAAACTGGAAGTAGAGGTTGAAAAAGATGTTGGAGAAGATGGGATGGTGATAGATTTCAATGAGATAAAGAATATTGTTGAAAAAGAGGCTCTTGAAAGTTTAGACCATAGCAATATCAATGATCTACTTGAGAATCCGACTGCAGAGATAATCACGGAATACGTCTGGAACAAACTCGATGGAAAACTACCCGTGTCAAGAATAAGATTATGGGAGGGAGAAGGCAAATGGGTGGAGAAGGTAAAATAAATTTTTTGATCAAACTTTTTTCTAAAAAGTTTGAGGGAGAAGGCAAATGGGTGGAAAAAACAAGGCAGTAGTATTATTATCTGGTGGACTAGACTCGACTGTAACAGCATACAAAGCAAAAGCAGAAGGGAAAGAAATATATGCTCTGACAGTGCGTTACGGCCAGAGCCACTCTCATGAAATATCATCAGCAAAAAAGATAGCTGAAGAATTGGATGTGATCGAGCATAAAATAATCGACCTAGATCTAAAATTATTCGGTGGATCAGCACTCACAGACGACAATATCCAGATACCAAAAGACAGGAAGCCAGAGGAAATAGAATCATCAGGCATCCCAGATACTTATGTACCTGCCAGAAACACTATAATGCTATCCATAGCACTAGGATACGCAGAGTCAATAGATGCTGACGAAATATATATCGGAGCACACTGCTTAGATTATGGCGGATACCCAGACTGCAGGCCGGAATTCATAGAAGCATTCCAGGCCATGGCAGACAAAGCAACTAAAAGAGCAGTAGAGGGAAGACCCATAAAAATAAGGGTCCCATTCATAAATCTCAATAAGGCACAGATTATAAGAGAAGGGAAGGAGCTTGGCGTGCCATTCGAGCTTACACGAAGCTGTTATACAAGCAAGGAAACATCATGCGGAAGCTGTGATAGCTGTAAACTAAGGTTGAAAGGATTCATGGAGGCAGGGTTAAAAGATTCTGTAAAATACGAAGAATGAAAAGACAGAAAGAAGAGGAATCATATGATGAAATAGCAGAATACTATGACCTATTCTACACTGGATGCTGTGGAGACAAGGCATTCTTCGTGAACGAGGGGAAAAAAGCAAAAAAAGTCCTTGAAATTGGTTGTGGGACAGCCAGAATACTATTAGAAATTGCTAAGGATAAGGTTGATTCAACAGGCCTGGACGTATCTGCGGGCATGCTTGATATAGCACGGAAAAAAGCTGATGAAAAAGGCTTGTCAAACATATGTTTTCACAAGGGGGATATGAGGAATTTCAAGTTAAATAAGAAATTCGACTTGATAACAATACCCTATAGTGCATTCTGTCACATGCTAACACTTGACGATCAGAAAAAGGCGTTGAAGAATATTCGAAGACATCTAACCAAAAATGGGAGGCTGATATTCAGTATCTTCCTTCCAAGCATCGAGATAATCTATAAACGCCATGGAAAATACGGGAGAAAGAGAACAAACAAAGATCCAGATACTGGCGATACCCTGAACTTATATGAACGCCCCTTTTACAACACTATCAGCCAGCAGATATACCTGGACCTGAAGATTGAACGGATTCGGAAGAAGAAGATCATAAAGACTTATAAGTCAAAGATCCATTTGAAATACTCGTTCTACAATGAGATGACTCTCTTACTTGAAGCTTCGGGCTATAAGCTTCTTGACGTGTATGGGAGCTTTAGGAAGAAGAAACTCCAGGAAAAAGATAATCACATGGTGTTTATTGTAAAACCCCGGTAATAATGAAAAAACCAGATGCTGAAGAATGTTGTATCAGGGCGGAAACCTTCATAAGACGCGGAGAAATTGATTATGCGATAACCTATTATCAGAAGGCATTAGACCAGGATCCCGAGTCATTTGAAGCACATTTGAATATGGCGATAATACTAGAGGATTCAGATAGGCAAAAGAGCATAAAACACTATGAGACAGCAACCAAGATCGATAAAAACAATAAAGAAGCATTCTATGGGCTTGGAAGAATCCATGGTATGGAGGGAAACCTAGACGAAGCCATCAAATGTTTCACTGATTGCATAAGGATTGATCCATTTGACGGTCGGCCATATAGTGGGCTTGGAGTAGCTTTCAGTATGAAGAAGGATTATGAAGAATCTAAAAGATGTTTTGAAAAAGCTTTGGAATTATCACCATTCGATTTTAACATACGGAAGGTATATGCTAGAGTCTTAGACGAGATGGAGGAGAAGGGATGAAGGGAGAATGGTATGAACAATTCAAAGAATCCGGGAAGCTATATCTTACAGACAAGTCATATGAGCTGTCAAAAACAGCGATCGAAGAGGATCTAGAGGTTTATCTTAGGCATATTACTGAGGGTGATACGATTCTTGAGGCTGCATGCGGTCCGGGATACACTGCGATACCCTTATCACATCATTTCAAGGTGACTGGATTTGACAAGGATGAGAGAGTACTAGATGCAGCCCGGAAAAATGCAGTAAAATACGGGAAGGATATAACGTTTCAGAACGCTGATTTCTTCAAGTTAGTAGATGTGTTTGGCAAGGATAGTTTTGATGCAGTATCAAGTGGCGGAGTATTAGAACACTTTACAAAGGAAGACATCATTAGATTAATAGATATCCAGTTAGAGGTCGCCCCCATAGTATTTGCAAGCATGCCCTTGTTCAGTCAAGAGGATGTCGATAACTTCACTCATGGAATAGAAGCCTTTGTATATGATCGGGAAGATTGGACTGAGGATATCCTTAAAGAATATAACATTCTAGAACAAAGGCTCCTGTCGGAACGGCCAGTCTTTGGAAAATTCAGGGAGTTTATGATAGTTGTTGGAAGAGGATAAAGATGCATAAGCCACCCAAGGAGGATCCCCCGGATAAAAGACTTAGAGGGCTGGTTCAAGCGGCGATGAAAAATGATGAGAAGCCGCCAAGAGAATTCTTCCTTGAATCGGTTAGAACATCAGCATTCAATAGAGAATATGCCGATCTATTCGGTGTCCCAACCACTGCAATGCTTGATAAATATATGAGAGCAGCCGAATCCTGGTGGGATATAAATCAAAGACGCATCCAATCACAGACTGATGCGATGCCGCCCTTGGAACTGGATACCGGACAGGATGCCCGGATCATCGCAGATGTTAGGCAACGTATGGCTGGGGTATCATCCAGCCTACCTGGATTAGTCTCAGAAGTCAAGGTAGAACATATAAAAGATCCTGATGGAGCAAGAGATGCAACGATCATAATCCCTATTATAAATACAGCAATTCCTGACGGCGACCTAGATAACTTTAAGGCTGCAATAACATCACTAGAATTCATACCCAATGTTTCAAGAGACCGTCATTCAAGGCCGGTGAGGATACTACCCTGGCAAAAAATGTTGCAGGGGAGGGTCATGGAGATATTGCCCAGCGACTATGATGCGGAACGTGCTCCTGAAAATGTATATGAGATAAAAGGATTGCGTTTTGATCCTTCTAATACATCTAACTTTGATATGCTTGAGGCAATGCGCTTAGTGATTGGAGAAGACATACCTCGCAACATGACTCGTATGGACGCTTCATTTGATTCTAATGGATTTTTCCATCAGACACCAAGGCCATTAGAAAGCACTGGTGGAATGGATTTCGAAAAAGCCGAGAAAGAGTTCTTCATGATGATACTTGCAAGATATGGACGGGGATTAACTGATATGGTTGATCGTGAAGCGATTTATGGATACTTTGACAATTTAAAATCCCCGCATCTTGGAAAACAACAAGGATTCTGTTCAAGTAGGATAGAGATAGGTGGGCAACGCGGTGACGACGAGCTAAATTCTCTCACCAATACGTATATGGGTATCCTCCTGTCAAAAGACCCTGAGAAACGAAGACGGTTTTTCAGTGAAGCATTAGAGCAGGTCTATACGACTCAAGAGCTTGTTGCTAATGGAGAATTTGCAGCTACTGACGATGGTTTGATAACATCCGACCATATCAATTTGTTCGGTAAAATATTGCATAAAGCAAGGGGTGATCTTGCAGGAATGATCGATAATGACGATCCAACAAGACTTGCTTTTGGAGTGTTCACTATAGGATTCCTAAATACACTTGGTGTAGGCGGGCCTAAATTCCGTGAATATCTGGCTGATGCAGATCACGAGACTATGGATCATTGGAGAAGTGATATTGGGATGATACATAGGGGGGCTGGGATGGCTGCAAGAATCATGGTGGATCACGGGATTGGACATGAACAACCCTATCCAGGAAATCTCCGGTACATTAGACCAGGAAAAACACAGCGGGCTATTATGATATGCGATTGGCATGATGCCCATGATCTACTGGATATGACATATCCTCAAGCAGTCGGATATATCGGGATGTCTGTCCGAACTCTTGCATTAAACGGATTAAAATCTGAAAACCATCCGTTTCTAAGTAATATAGGGCCAGCAGCAGTGGAAGAGGTTTTAATGGGATTCTTCCAACCAACCGGGATGGCAGAACGCGGGTTGGTCCATGAAATCGTAGGGCAGACCAGGATAACTGATAAAAGGTCGATACTAGCCAATATGGCTGAAGCATGCCCTGAAAGAAATATAGATCCAAGCACTGCGAAAACCGGTCTCAGATCCCTGATCGAGGTAGGGTTTTTCGCGTCAGAACAAAAACCCGTAACAGAAGTCGAATATCCTATATTTGATTTGATCAAACGGATTTATCCACACGATAAGCACACGGCTTTAAAGGAGAGGTTTGGCGTATGATAAATATAATGTACGCTTGTAATAGGTATACACGATGAATGTAGCAGAGATTTTCACGAGCATACAGGGGGAAGGGAAATACATTGGGAAGCCGACAACGTTCATACGTCTTTCCGGATGCAATCTACGATGCATATGGTGTGATACACGAGACTCCCTCTATGGTGGGGAAGAATTGAGTATACAGAAGATAGTCGATTCTGTGAAAGAACAGAACATCAACCTAGTCTGCATAACTGGTGGCGAGCCAATGCTTCAAGCAGAGGACTTGAAGGATCTCATCCGCAAACTGAACGAGATTGGATGCGAGATAGTGCTTGAGACAAACGGGACCATCTATGACAAATGGATTTTCGAAAATGTAGAATGCGTCAGCCTTGATATTAAATCACCGAGTAGCGGCATGAAAAGCAATATCGACTTAGTGAAAAAACTAAAGGATACCGACCAAGTCAAGATAGTAATAGCAGACGATGAAGACTTCGATTATGCAAAAGAAACATTGAAGAAGACATCCATTGAAGTAATACTTCAGCCGGTGGGTGGTATGAACCTTAGAAACATCGCAGAACGAGTCGTAGAAGAAAAAATAGATGTCCGAGTATTACCTCAACTACACAAGATAATCGGGGTGAAATAAAGAAAAATGAAGATAGATACACAAGATGAAAAACCAGTGATAGCAGAGCATCTGCGTAGCGTAGGTGTTACAAACCTAAAAACCCTAGTACAGACGAACTGGGAAGGCCATCCATGCAAGTTCGTCCCTAAGATACAGTTGACTGTAGACCTTCCAGAAGACCGTAAAGGAGCTCATATGAGCCGGTTGATAGAATCCATATCAGAATCCATTGAGGAAGAGAGTGTTAAAGTCCATGAGAGTCTGGAAATCCTCCAACGAAGGATACTCGAGCGTCTAACCACAAAGCACATGTATAATCGCGGTGAAATAACATTCGAGACCGAGCTTGTACTCACACGAAAAACACCTTATACCCGTAGAAATACTATGGAAGCCCACGACATAATTGTGACCACTGTCACTGAGGCAGGGCATTTCTATAAGATATTGAAGGCTAGGGTTTTAGGATCTACTGTCTGTCCACATGCTATGCAGAATACAGGGGGTAAACCACATATCCAAAGGGCGATAGCCGAGCTTGAAGTCAAGGCTGGGATAGATGAGAAGATCAGGCTTGAAGAATTGATAGATATTTGTGATGAATCATTTTCAAGCCCAGTATTCACGCTCCTTAAGACAGAGGATGAATCATCAGTTATCGAGACCATGTATTCCAATCCAAAATTCGTCGAGGATGTATGCAGAGAATTATTATCCAAGTCAAAAGAGAGGTTCAAAAACGTAAGGGTAAAAGCCCGGGCGATATCACAGGAAAGCATACACCGACATGACGTGATAGCAGAAGGATCAGTAAAAATTTAATCTACTATCACATCCTTTTTCTGCGCCATCTGATAGCCTATCACAACACTCTTATAACCCGAGAGCTCTTCATCCAATCCTTTATCACCCGTATCAACTCTAAGATACCGTAGCTCTGAGAGCTTGTGGGGTGTGGCCACAATAATGATATTGTCAACACCTGCCTTCTTTATCACATCACTACTTATCTGCTGATTACCCCTACCGAAAATGAATCCTTGTGCGCCGATGGGGCTTACAATAATCTTCACACAGTCAATATCCTTGATGCAATCAAGTATCTTTTTTTCCCCAACGTCTTCAGCCATCAGCTTTCCATTACATACTATGTCAACACCAAGAAGCGTCTTTTCAACACCGATCTTTTCCGCAATCGATCTGACCGTTGTGCCAGGACCTAGGATATATGTTGATCCATCCCTCATGAATTCCTGCGCGAATTCGGAAATCCCTGCCTTAGCATCATCCTCGCCAGTTCCCAGATAGATTTCCTTAGAAGCCTGGATTAATTCAGGCTTATACGGAGTCAAAGCATATCCATAAATTTTTGTGTCAAGTATATTCGCCCTGAACTTCTCCTCATCAACGTCTACGACCTCAGACTCCTTCAAATCTAACCCACCTTCTACGAATTCTCTAATGATCTTTCCACAAGCCTCAGGATTAACACTGAAGACTGATGAATGCATCTTGACTCCAGCGGGAATACCGATGATAGGAATCTTATCTCCTATCACACCGTAAATGTCTCTTGCAGTGCCATCACCACCACAGAAGACCAGTAAATCAATATCTTCCTTAAGAAATAATTCACATGCCTTCACTGTATCCTTGTTCGTACTCTCAGAAGAGACATCATAAATAATCTTGGCTTCAAAACCTAGTTCAACAATAATCTCACCACCCATCAATCCACTACACGTGTAAAAAACGATCTTATCCTTGATATCGGTTAGGTCATCAAATGCATTCCTAGCCCTATCATTTGCATGAGGTAAAGCACCCCTCTTCCTTGCTTCCTCCACTAGTCCATCAGTCCCTTTCAACCCTACTATCCCTCCCATACCAGCTATCGGATTTACCAGGAATGCAATCTTCTTCATATTCTTCTATATACATTTAGGACCAATCCTTTTATTCTATGCTTGTAATAAGTTATCTGCTTTATGAAAATGAGATATTGCCCCAAATGCGGTGAATACACTCTTAAAGACGATTGTCTAAAGTGTAAGGGAAAATCCCATAATGTTGGGCCAGCCAGATATTCACCAGAAGACCACTATGGTAAATATCGCAGGATGATGAAGAAGAAGATGGATGATAAATAATGGAAGATGCTATACTGAAATACACTGAAAAACCCAAATTGAATAATCCAATACTAGTTGAAGGACTACCTGGAATAGGCCTTGTAGGAAAGCTTGCCGCCGACCACTTGCATGATGAGTTAAAAGCCAAGAAATTCGCAGAGATCACATCACCCTACCTGCCTCCACAAGTCACAATAAATGATGATGGGACAGTAACACTTGTTAAAATGGAATTCTACTATTCTAAGGGCAAAGAAAATGACCTTATCCTACTACTCGGAGATTTTCAGGGGATATCTCCGGACAGTCAATACCTGCTAACTGAAAAAACCCTTGATCTAGCCGAGGAATTCAAGGTTAAGCGTATCTATACTCTCGGAGGTCTTGGTACCGGTACTATAACGCATACTCCCCGGGTATTCGGAGCTGCAACAAGCAAAGATCTGGTAAAGTCACATGAAAAACACGGGATAATATTCAAGGGTGGTGGCGCCATCTTTGGTGCGAGCGGCCTGCTTCTTGGACTTGGAATCATGCGTGGATTAGAAGCGGTCTGTCTTATGGGTGAGACTCACGGACAGATAATTGATGCAAAGAGTGCTGAGTCTGTTTTAGAGGTTTTAACTAAGCTACTTGGTGTAAAAGTTGATATGACTGAGCTTGTGAAGAAGGCTAAGGATACTGAGGATCAGATTAACCAGATGAGTAAAGTAATAAACAACTACAAGGATGCTCATGATCGTCAGCAGGAGCTTATGAATGAGGCACCCTCGTATATACGTTAGCAGTAGTTGTTAGTCTTTCAATGTTTTGACTATCTTTTCTGCGAGGTTTATTACTGTCTTCATACCTGTCTGGTCATTGGATACGTCTCCTGGATCTCGTCCGGTTGCAATTCCTCCAAAATGAGCGGTTTTAGCGTCGCCTACAACAATCATTTCATGGATTAGCATCCAGGCATGGATTTGTTGGACCGTATATTCTTGCCCTCCGTTTCTCGATCCGCCCACTGCGATAGCACCCCCGATTTTACCTGCTAGCATCATATTATTACGCCTTAATGGTAGTGTTCGATCAAATAGTGTTCGAAGTCTTCCACTAATTCCTCCGAAATAAGTTGGGCTTGCAGCTATGATTGCATCTGCAGATCCTAATACCTCTAAAATATCCATACAATCGTCACCAATACTACAGCTATAATCTTCCTTACATATATTACAGTCCTTACAGAATCCAATATCCAATAGGTTCAAGTCTATCTGTTTGATCTCGAGTCCATTGTCTGCACAAACTTCTAATGCTTTATGGACTAGGTATTGGGTATTCCCTTCTGTTCTGTGACTTCCATTTATTCCAACAACATTCATTTTAATCCTAGCACATCATCCATCGAGTAAATTCCTTTTTTACCATTGATGAACCGTATTGCCTCTAATACTCCTGTTACAAAAGCGTCTCGTGAATGTGCTCTGTGCGTTAGTTCGAGTCTCTCTCCAATGGTGCCGAAGTATACTGTATGATCGCCTACGATATCTCCCGCTCTTACTGCATGTATGCCGATCTCCCCTTCTGTTCGTGGACACTCACCTTTCCTACCATATACTCCCTTTTCCTCGAGGTCTTTTCCAATCTCCGAAGCTATGATCTCAGCAGTCCTTAACGCTGTGCCTGATGGCGCATCCTTCTTGAATCTATGGTGGGCTTCAACAATCTCTATATCATATCCCTTAAGTAGTTGACTTGCTTTTCTAACGAGGTTCCAGTAGACGTTAACTGCAATACTCATGTTGGGACTTATCACTGCACCAACCTTATTCCCTGTAATTTCTTTCTCTATATTTTCAAGCTCTTTACTACTGAATCCTGTAGTGCCTAAAACAAGATTTATATTGTTTACACATATCTTCGGGATATTCTTGACACACGCATCTTTGTGAGTGAAGTCGACTATTATATCTGGAACCGACTTTTTCAGCTTATTCTCTATGTTGTCTACATCTTCAACGAGCACTCCAGTTTCTCCAATATTGCATGATAATCCGATATCACAGCCAATTGATCCACAGCCTTTCGAATCGTATACTGCGACTATCTCCATGTCTTGTGCACCGTGTATACGTTCTGCTATCCTTTTTCCCATCCTTCCAAAACCCAGTAGGGCGACTTTTATCGTCATATTCGCAATACATATTATGGTAGACGTTTTAATAATCGCAGGCAGTAAGTCAGATGAGAAGATTGTTGGAAAAGCAGAGAAAGTCTTGAAAGAATCAGGCTCTTCTTATACTATAGAATACTGTAGCGCCCATAGGGAGCCTGATCGGCTTGATGAAGTCATATCTGGTTCTGATGCCAAGGTTTTCATATGTATTGCAGGCTTGAGTGCCGCATTACCTGGCGTAGTAGCCTCAAAAACAGACAAGCCGGTTATTGGCGTGCCTGTTGAATCCAAGCTCGGAGGTCTTGACGCTCTTTTATCTATCGTTCAAATGCCTCCTGGAGTGCCTGTTGCAGCAGTAGGTGTTGATAATGGCGCTAATGCAGCTCATCTTGCCTTAAGGATTCTTGGCGTCTAGATTTTATTCCTTTATTTCTTTTATTATTCATGGACCAGGATTTCAAGAGTCTTTATCTGATTTGTTTCTTGTTCATGGTCTGTTATGCTCATCTCTTCTACCATTTCGGTTTCGCAGATAATTATGTTCATATACCTCAGGTTATGAGGCTGGTAGATGATTCTTATCTTTCAAATGATTTTTTCCTAGATACACCCATCTGGCATATGCCCTTACTATGGGTTATTGGTGTCATGTCAAGGTTCGTCCCATTATACCAAGTTTTTTTTATTTTCTGGTTTTTTTCCAATCTTGGATCTCTTATTATCCTTGGGATGGTGTCAAAAGAATTGTTCAAATCTTTCAAACCATTCTATCTTCTATTGGTTTTTCTTGCACAGATACCTTTTCTGAATATTAATTACTTGTTGGTTGGTGTAAATGTTTTCCCTCCTAGGATGTTTGTACCCTCTGGTTTCTGCTTTTTCTTCATCCTCTCTGGATTATACTTGATCATTAAGGGTAAGTATGATGCTTCTTTTATGGTCGGTGTATTAGCCTCTTATATCCACCTACAATTAGGGATCTATTTGCTGGCATTATCATGTTATTTCATCTTCAAGAAGAAGGACAGTATTAGGAATCCATTACTACTCATGTTTTCGTCTGTCTCCGTTATTCCATTATTCTATTACTGGACTTCCACATTCCTTGAGAAGACATCTAACGTATCAAGCGAATATATTCGTTGGCTTGTTGTTTATTATCGCCATCCCCATCATTTTCTAGTTGCTCATAACATGCCTGAATTGGTTTTTTTCACCCTTGTCTGCATAGCTGGATTATTGATTATGCGCAGGTATGCAGCCAGTTTTCATAAGGATCGTTATGAAACGATCATATTTTTTTCCCTTGGATTAATCTTTCTTGCAGTAATATCGACAGAGATACTGCCTTTTTCTCTTTTATCTCGTCTACAATTGATGAGGATAAGTGTTTTCCCAGTTCTTTTATCGGTTCTTGCATTAGGAAAACTTTCTTCCGTTAATCTTGAAAGCTTTCGATTCGGTCATTTATTAACAATTATATTATTGATTCTTTCTGTGCTCCTTGTCATATTGGATGATGTAGATTTGACTTATGATCTTGATCCGTCTTATTCTGAAATGGGGGCTTGGGTTAAGATGAATACAAACTCTGATGCGGTCTTCATCACTCCACCCTACGAGGATGGTTTTAGGACTATACTTGATAGGGCGATTGTAGCTGATTTCAAGAACTATCCCTTCTTTGATGCTGATGCTGTTGAATGGGCTGAGAGGATCGCGATACTGACAAAAGTTGATGATCTTAGAGAGCGTGAATGCATGGGTTATCAATGCAAATATGATCTGCGGGAGGGATATCTATCATTGGATCAACTTGATATCCTAATTATATCCGACAAGTATGATGCTGATTATCTAATCACAGAAAAGCAATATGATTTCCCCATGGCTTATTCAAACGAGAAGTACACTATCTTTAGGCTTCATAGGCAGTAAAATAGTAACTTTAGCCCCTTTTCCCACACCTAGACTATTAATATCATATTCCCCACCTAGTTCCTGGACGATATCCCTTGTTGTTGGAACACCTAGTCCAGTGCCCCTATCGCCTTTTGTGGTGTGAAAATATTCGAATATCCTATTTTTTTGGGATGGATCGAATCCACAACCCGTATCTGAAACCTCTAGCCTCATCCAGTCTTGCCCGTCCCTGACTTCTTTACGTACATTGATGTCTATCCGCTCACCTTTCACGATTTCGAACATCTCTTTATTCTCGATGGCCTGGATGGAGTTAGACATGGAATTGAATAATGCAAGGTAGACGCGATGTCTATCTGTAATAATCGGTCCAAGATCATCCTGGATGTTTGTCTGGAATTTGACGTGTTCTCTAATCTCATTTGGAAGTATTGCGGTGAGCATAGCTGAAGTTTGCACATCATTGATTATCCGTGACAAATCAATTTCATTATTCTCTATCTTCCTTCCTGAGGCCATGGTGGAATGCAGTGAACTATAGATCCCTGCAATATCTCCTATTCCCCTCTGGATTACTTTGATCGCTTTTCTTGCAGCTTCTACGTCAGGGCCCTTCATTCCATCCATCATTAATTCAAGATTATCCGCGCTTCCTGTTACTCCATATAATGCTGCCCCAAAAGAGTGGTGTACTTTACCGAAGTTTTCCCCAACCAGGATCCATCTTAGAACTAGTTGTGGATTATTAGCTATCTGGTATTGGAAGTTCGGGTCTTTCCATACTCTCCTGATCCGTGCACGTTCTTCAGGAGTCTTTTTTTCTAGATGTGGTACGAGGCTATCGGCTAATTCTCTTGCCATCTGCTCTGATTCACTCTTGGCGTTCTGTGTGACCTGCCCTTCATTAGCCAGCCTTCTTATCTCAGGCATGCTGAGGTTACCCTTTGCAGCAATAATCCTCTTTTCTTCACTAACCATTGTTTAAAACTAGGAGTATGTTTTTTATTAATCCTTAATTCATTGAGGAATAGTGGATTTATTTCCTACATAAGTCAGCAAAGTTCTTCAAAATCTTCAGTCCAGTATCACCGCTTTTTTCTGGGTGAAATTGGGTTGCATAAATATTGTCTTGGGAGATGATTGATGGGAACTTTATATCGTATTCTGTGATGCCTGCTATCACATCCTCTGAGTTAGGCACTACATAATAGCTATGTACAAAATAGTAGTATGATTTGTCATCTACATCAGAAAGTAGCGGCGTCTCTTTAACGTTCTTGACGTCATTCCAACCCATATGAGGGATTTTTAGTTCTCCTGTGAATTTCTTGCAAGTACCCTCTAAAAGCCCTAGACCTTCTACGCCTGGGCTTTCTTCACTTTCTTCGAATATTATCTGTATGCCAAGGCATACTCCAAGGAAGGGTATGCCAGAATCAACGGATTTCTTGATGACTGGTTTAAACTCACTGAGCTTCTTCATAGCATCACCGAAGTTGCCTACACCGGGTAGAACAATTCCTGTAGCATCATCCAGTCCTTCCGGATCTTCAACTACCTGGATTACACATCCTATCTTCTTGAAACCGTTCACAATACTCTTTATATTCCCTGCCCCGTAGTCGATGCATTTAATCGTCATCTCAATTGTTTAGAATATGTCTTATTAGACTAAAAGTACCTGTTTATAATATGGCACATCAGCCACCCCAGGAACAACCATCTGGAGATGAGATTACCCGTGGTTTTATCCCTCCATGGAAGATCCCAGAGATAAAAGAAGCGGGCTTAGAGCCATTCGTAAGTCTAGGAGACTCTGTTCAAATGGGTTCTAGAAGACTGGGTGTAAACAAGTATCATTCTACAAGAATGATGGGCCATTCATACCTGGTTTTAAGCGGTATTGACAGTCAGGAAATAGATATTGATATAAAGACTTCTGGTTTAAACCTGATGTTTGACGAAACATGCACTCAGGCCGGACTTATCAGTACTCGAGGCAGAATGATTTTTGCAGGACATATGAGTGCGAAAGACATAAAAACCAGGCACCTGAGGTTTGCTGATGGCCTAGATGTTTTCTCATCCTTATATGCAATTAATGTTAAGGGGGCTGGGGATTTTCAAGGTAAATCACTAAGAGCTTTTAAGAATATCGATATTAAGGGAAATATCAACTGTGATTTTGTCATGGCTCTTGGCGGAGAACTTAGTGGCCGAAGCATCATTGGCAAGGATATTAATGGTTGTCTTGCTGTAAGAGCGCTTTCCGGGGATCTTGGATATCCAGAAAGCATGGCTGCTGATGAACGGCAGGCATGTGTCATATGGTCTCGTGACGGGCCCGTATATGCGAATGACAGCATTAGGACAGGTCAAGTATTTGCAGGTACTGGTCTTGGAGCAACCAAGGGAACTATACAGCTTGAAGGAAATGCATTCTGTCTAGAAGCAACATTTGGACGTCCTGTATCTCCTGATGTGGCAGCTAGAATATATTCACGGAAACCTTGGGAGTATTTCGATCATACGTCTCACCGGGTTGAGATGCCAGGAAAACCATTCTCTGATAAAGAGTATTCTTCCGCATTCGATGTATTGTTCTGGGAGAAAAAATTCGAGATGCGTCATAACTTATGATTGAGTTAATCTTTTCTGTTGTGTATCTAGTCTTTGAGCTAGATTTTCCTGGGCCTGCTGCCTTAATAGCCCGTCTAGTTGGCTTCTTCCAACACCCTCTGAAATTGTGTCAACTTGAGCACTTAATCTCTCTCTTGTTGGAGGATCTGGAGGCTCGTTCCTTTCAATAGCCTTCAATGCCTTGCTCCATTTAAGCTCTTCTTGCAGAACCGGCTCCATTTTATGAAAGAGCAATCTTGCATGTTGGTCATTACATGTCCCAACAATCTGCCCGGCCTTGTTCAATAATTCCGTGGCACTCCTTCGTTCATCCTCGTTGAGTAACATGCCTGCAGCAGTCATATATTTGACGAGTTTTCTTGATGTCGGCTCTGTATGGTCGAATGTGTTTAATTGGTGTGCAAAACCCAGATTGGATGCTTCAACATTGACGAAATGATGTTCATCAGCACCTAGTGTCGGATCAGATTCTATCCGGTCTACTATCCCATGAAGCTTTATCATCGCGTCCCTGTGTAATCGATGTTTTCTTTCTGCAACATTGATTTCCCTACCAGGTCCATGCATGTCAGAAATAACTTCAGCACCTTTTATCAAAGCAGCATGCATCAATTCTGGTTTGTTGTTTAAAGCGGCGTCTCTCGCCCTTCTTTGAAATAGTGTCAGCCTACTGTTTGCCCAATCCATATTAGTCCCTGTCCTAGCATTTACTGCTTGGACCATACCCACAACATCCGGATCTCCAGATACAAGTGTCGGGACGATATCCGGGTCTAATCTAGCCCCTTTAAGCCTTGTTGAAGGTAGGATAGATAGTTTTGGCGCGAACATACAACCTGCAAAATGACAAGATCGTCCTATAGAAACACCATAGCCGACTGCTGTAGGATCCTGAATCTTTCCAACAGGCCCTTCTACTTCAAGTGATTTGAGTACGGTACGAGCTTCCCACGATTCCCCTCCATATATCTTTCCATTATGTCCTACTATGCTCTGAGAGATTTCTATGCAGTTTTCTGGTTTGTATATGTCGTCTATGGCTCCTACTTCTGCATGGGGTTCTATGAGGCTATTGTGTATTACACTTCTATTGTTGACCGGGCCTCTGTTATCTTCTGCCATCCCTATCTTGGCCCCTCCTCCAATATATGTGGAGCCTGTGATGGTTGTGCCATTTGCGATCTGGACGTTTGGTCCTATAACTATGTTTCCCTTGCTTGTATCTACATTTATCTCCCCTTTTGTAATCTGTTCGATTATTCTTTCTCTTGCCAGTTGTGATGCGGCTGTTGTGCCCGGGATCAGGAATAGTCCGCTTTCAGCTTTTCCTGGTATGTTTATTCTGCCTGGAATCTCGTATTGGACTACTTTTTCATTGACTATGTCTTCCATGGTTCGAAGTAGTTGTTCTGGGTTTCCAGCATCTCGCCACATAACCTCATTGTGTCTTTCCATGCTTATGGGGGAATGTTCTTGTAGCGTATATCCGTGTACTGGAAATCCCTCATTCACAAGCCAGGGGATGAGGTGTCCTCCAATATCTGATTTGCTTCCTTGCTCAACGTTGTCAAGATCCATATGGTCTCTGAATTCTCTGGAGTTCAGTATATGCCTTGAACCGGGAGCCATATAATACAATCCACAATTCACTTTTGAATAACCTAATTTGATGAGTTGTTTTGAGGAAAGGAATACTTCACCTTTCATCTCGGTGTAGTCTAGGCTGTATATGTGTTCATCTTGGAGTGTAATTTCCTGACCTGCTTCTACACCCAACTGTCTTGACATCGCTTCTGTAACCTTGACCCTTTCACCTATGAGACACTCAAAATCACCTTCAGTGGCTTTTTTACTTCTTTTCAACTGGTCGTTTAATGCCTGGGCATCTTCAGGCGATAAGTTTGGTATGATGCCTTTTTCTGCCATTCCTGTGACTCGTTCATTTTCATCAAGTCTAACTGTACCATATTGGGTTGGGTCTTCGACTTCAGTTAGTAGAAGGGTCATAAATGATTTATTATCTTTTGAGAATTGGAGTATGTCGTCGAAATATAATTCTCCGAAAACATTGTCTAAAGCCATTACGAAGGCGCCTCGATCTGGAACATCTGTTTGTTGTGTTCTCTGGGCTTCTACATCTGCAAGTTCCTGAAGGTTGTTACCAAGACATTTTGCACTCCCAAACCTGGAGGTCTTTGTCTGAATATCCATCTGTACTTTTTGAGGTCTATCATCTGGTGGCCTTAATCCTTCTGGGGGATTGGCTTCGATATTCATCACTCCCCTACCATCCCCGTATATTCCTTCTAGATCGGATACGTTTTGCGCGTCAAGTGCTGCGATTAGTATGCTTCCTTTCACTCCGACTCCATCTATGATGGCTTGTCTGATCGTGAAAAATGATAAGGGTAGTTCAGCGAGCATTAGTGCACCCTTGGATCTGTGTGCTATGGGCACAGTCCCTCTTCGGGTTGTTGCGCCCATTCCTACGATACCTCGACAGTCTTCTGGGCTTTTCATAGAATTGATTATAGTTTCATCAAAGACTTCTCCAAGACGGAATTGTGTTCCATCTGCTGTATGCCAGGAACGAGTATAAATATCGTCTACCATGGTATTATCTAGGATTTATTGCCTTAATAATTTCTCCCAACTTTTCTGGATCGTTTTCTGCGATAGTTCCTGTCACGATTATGTCTGCTCCAGCATCAGCTATTTTTTTTGCAGTATCTGGATCCCTTATCCCACCACCTACGATAAGTGGTATACTGATCTTATCCTTTATCATTGCGATCATCGCTACTGGTACTGGATTTTGCGCCCCGCTTCCCGCTTCAAGATAGATGCAGTGCATTCCATAATATTCAGCAGTTAAAGCATAGGATAAGGCCTTTTCTATATCTCCAACACCTATCTTATCAACTTGTCCTACTTTTTCGACTTCGGTTGGTTTACTGCTGGTGCTTATTACGATATATCCCATTGGTATGGGTTTGATATTGCTTGTGCTTAATGGTATGGCGGCTTTCATCTGTTCTCCGATGAGAAAGCGTCGGTCCATAGAGTTTAGAAGCATCATCCAGAATATATAGTCTGAGTTTGGTGAAACGCCTTTTGCAGTGCTTGGAAACAGTATTGTTGGGAGGCTTGATGAATTTTTAATTGCCTTTACTGTATCATCAACTATTGTCCCCTCTATAGTGGAGCCACCCACCATTATAGCATTTGTCCCAAATGATTCTGCTTTTAATGCTAGTTCGCCGGCTTCTTCTGGCTTCTGTTTTTCAGGATCGATTAATGTGAAATGCAGTTTCTTTTTTTCATCCACCCATTTCTTTAATGTGTTCTCCATTATATCACGCCTGTGGTTTGCGCAGCTTCAAGCGCTTTATCCTTGCCTATACCTTCTCTTAAGACCGTATATCTGTCTCTAATGCTATGTGCTTTGGTTAATGCCTCTAATATCTTGTCTTCAGTTATCCCAAGTTCTTTTCCTGTTGTTGGTGCCCCGCATTCTTTTAATGCTTTCTTGACTTCCTGCCAATCTGCATCATGCAGGTATGCCATTAGTATTGTTCCTACACCACATTGTTCACCGTGTAAAGCTGGTTTCTCGCATATGATATCTAACATGTGGCTGAACATGTGTTCTGCTCCTGAGCATGGTCTAGAGCTTCCTGCAATGCCTATTGCAACCCCACTGGATATTAATGCTTCGACTAGTATGTTTACATTTGTCATAATCTTCTTAGCATTGTCCATGACTATCCTCGCACTCATTTCGCTTAGTGCTGAAGCATAGTCGCCATAATATTCTCCTTTCTCCTTGTTTGCTAGTTTCCAGTCTAGTACTGACGTATAGTTGCTTATGGCGTCTGCACATCCTGATGCAAGGAGTTTTTTCGGCGATTCAGAGATTATCTTTGTGTCACATAGGATTCCTAATGGGCAGTGGACTCTTAATGATACTGGCTTGTCTTTTTTCAATGATGCTTGTGGGGAGGTTATCCCGTCATGGCTTGCGCTTGTCGGGACGCTTATGAATGGTCTTTTGGTATTGAAAGCTATGATTTTTCCTGTATCTAAGACTCTTCCACCCCCGACCCCTATCACATAGTTGATTTCCTCACCAATTATCTGGGATTGAAGTATGTCGAGTTCTTTATCACATGAATCCTCAGTTATTGTTGTTCCTGCATTCAATTCTTCTGCTACAATATCTCCTGCAACTTTATCAGTGGTTGTATCGCATAGGATGAATGGTGTTCCCTCTAGATTCAGGGATTCTATCATGTCATCGATCTCATATATCGCTTTTTCTCCTACTAATACCTTTCTGGGTAGTTCGATATCCTTCATCTTTAATCCATGTTTATTATCTGGGCGTGTTTTACCCCGCATACTTGGATTATATTCTTTTCATCTATTAGGCTTGCTTCAACTAAAGAATCAACTACTTTATCTCCTAAAGCATTTACGATAGTTGCAGATCGGATTTTTTCGAGTAATCCTTCTAGCCCCATTTTTTCATCTCCATAGAATGCTTTCCTAGGGGTAATAGTCAGATTTCCGTCTGATAATTCTTTTTCGATTATTTCAGGATCGCAGGTAGCCACTATCACTTCCCCACTCTTCTCATGGACTTTTACAAAATACATTTTAATCCTCGCTCAATCTGTCCATCTTTAGAAGGCTTCAAATCTATGTTATGACCTACCTTTATTTAATCCTTCTCATTGGACGCCAGCCGCCGCAGGCTTCGCATTTGATAATCTTATGGCCTTCTAGTTCGCCTATCTTTGTGTCTGGCCGGTTGCATTCGTGGCATAGGACGTATTCTTGTGCGTATTCGTTTATCTTCTTGTCTATTATGTGTTTTTTTAGTACTCTTTGTATTATCACTCGGTTTCCGTCGTTCATGCCTGGGGCTGCTAGTTCTTTTAGTAAAAACTTTAGCATGTGTTCAGGCTTCCTGTTTAGCATTGAAGCCACTTCATTGAAGTTCTTGATTATGGTTGTGTTGCCTTCCACGAATGTTGTGGCTGTGGGCATCTCGAACCTCTCATGACTTTTAAGCTTTTCAGGAAGCTTGGTCCATGCTCTTTCTAGTAGTTTATTGTAGTTGTAGTCCATGTTTTCTATGGTGTCAGGAACTTCCTGTTAACATCCATTATCAGCGTGTCACAGTCTTGTTTGATTTTTTCGAGGTTTGCGACGATACGCTCTCTTTCTTGTTCTACTTCATCGATCATTTCGTATGGTTCGATAGCTGTCTTGAAGTCGTCTATCTCTACCATCGTATATTCGCTCTGGTTCATCTTCTGTGCGATCTTCCTGCATAGGGATTCTAGCCAGAGATTCATACCTTCCTTAACCCTCCTTCTGATCATTTTGTCATCGTCCATTTCAGCCTTCATCAATCGGACGATTGGAGCCATTGGAAATGCGAATTTTGATTCTTCTTCTTCGCTGAACTCGTCTTCACCTTCTGTTTCAACTGCATCTTCGGGGGCTTCAGTAGCTTCGTCCTCGGTGGATTCAACTACCTTTTCATCAGTTACCTCCTCGACAATTTCTTCTTTTTCTTCATTCTTATTCTTTTTCTTTACCATAATCAACCACTCTTATATTATATAAACAAAATATGTATTATAAAAACTTCCTTTATATTTTATAGGTTTATCATAACCCTAATTCACCCTGTAAAAACATATTATTTCGGGCAGAAAAAGGGATTTAATTATACAATTATGGCAATAAAAATGGAGAAAATATGGTGTTTTTCTTCCATCTCAATTTATTCATCTCATTATGATTATTATAATCTTTTAAGATAATATCTTCCATGACAAAAATACCTGTATTAATTCTTGGATTGATTATTCTACTTAGTGGCTGCCTGAATTTTAGCGGTCCATCGAAGGATAAAGATAAGATAGTATGTAACGAACCGTATATACGGATCGGTAACGAATGTTGCTTAGACAAGGATTCTAATAAGATCTGTGATAAAGACGAGAAAATGGATTCGCCTGTGACGACGGTAGCACCAACAACCGTGCCAACGACAATACAGGCACCTCAGCAGACAATACCTGCAGATCCAAACGCATTATGCGCTAATAACGCTGATTGCGGGAATCCAGAGGAAATGGTACTTTGTAATGGAAAAGAGGTCTTGCAGATAAGGGTTGAATACGAGTGTATTAAGCCCAGTTTATCCTCTGCGGAATGTGTAGGAACGCAAAAGACTAAGAAACTGGATACATGCGAATCAGATGAAATCTGCTTTTATGGAGTATGTGTGAAACCCGGCGATGTTTCCGGCATACCTACTACAACGATCCAGCAGGCAGAGGAATCAACGACTACGACACAGGCTCCGACAACAACAACGCTTCCAAGCGCTCCGACTACGACTGTGCCAGGCGCCACCACGACCACTATGGAATCGACTACAACCACGTCGTCAAGCACTACTACGACTGAGGCTGGTGGAGGAATGGGTGGTATGACCACAACTACTTTAGGTATTGGACCTATCCTACCCTGTAATTCAATGAAGGCTTGGGTTGGAATGCAATGCTCTACGCGGTCATGCCCACTTCTTATGACCTGTAAATTCCAGCCTAACATTAATCCGATGTTGCCTGGCTCATGTGAATGCAAGCCTATGGCTGTTGCAACAACTACTACGATTCCATTAAGCCTGCCTTGTACCGGTTCATTATCGTTTAATCAGGCTGGCTGTGATGAGAAAGGATGTCCACCAGGCAAGAAATGTTTGTATAGACCCGGTCCTGGAGGGTTTATTGGTACTTGTAAATGTCGTCCGACGACCACGACGACCTTGGGCGGTCTAATCCCAAGGATTACGATACCTGGAATAACAATACCTGGTATATCAACTACCACCACCACCACATTGGGCTTGATTCCTGGAATAAGTCTTTCAAAGC
>CAYREE010000012.1:0-26664 GCA_964423225.1 uncultured archaeon
ATTCAAAACCCCTGTCAAAACCGAATTCCGTTCCGACATAACAATCGCTTACGAAACCTGCGGTCGAGTAACCGTTTTGACGTAGTAGTTCGGGTAGATATTCATATTCGGTGCTGATCATCTGGATTTTATCTCGTTTATAGAAGCTTTCTGCCTTGTGTTGATGCGAGTATACTCCAGTTAGTATTGAGGCGTGTGCTGGTAGGGTCCATGAGGATTGGCTTATCGCATTTGTGAAAAGGATGCTTGACTTGGCAAGCTTGCATATGTTTGGCGCGATTTTATTACGGTATCCATAGCAGGGTAGATGGTCTGACCTTAATGTATCAATCGTAATAAGGACGATACTGCAGTTTGAACAGGTTAGTCTACTATCTTCATTATTAATAGTTTGTCTTGTTTCAACAACTTGGATTGAAGGCAGATAGATTAGGGTATATAAGATAATCAAACCCGCCAGTAGAATTATGATTTCCCTTATCATACACAAGCTATTACTATTGAATAATTATAACAGTTACAGGGTAGATGATCCAGGTATTATACTTTTTTCATTATCTCTTGTATTGTATCCAGTATCTCCTGTCCGGTAACATTAACCCTTATTATGTCTAGTCTGCTTTTTTCAGCGTATTTAGAGTATAGTTTCTTGATCTTTTTCTGGTCTTCAAAGGAGGGGAGCTGTTCAGGAGTCATCATGAACTCGACTTGTTTTAAAGTCAGTCTTTCACTTAAAAGCTTGTCATCCATTTCCAAGAACACTAGTTTAAATCCGAGCTCATGTAGTATTGATTCTAGCGCCTCTATGACTTCTGGATCATGAGTGTAGTCCCGATAGAATTTTCCGAAAACTTGTTCTGATATATGGAATTTATCACAGATTATACTATTGGCTGTGATATGCCTGAACAAGTTCGCATAATCAAGCAAGAGATCATCCATATAGCATTTGAAATCCTTACTACATACATCTCCTGAAGGCCCAGATAATTTGAATAGGAATGGATTACCTGACAAGTATCTTCTAGCAAGATTGTTGGCTATCGTCGTTTTTCCAACAAACTGTTGCCCCTCGATTATCAGCTTGTGTATTCCAACCATATAATCACAATTATTACATGATACTAATAAAATAGGTGGGCCGCGGGCGGAATTTGAATCCGCGTCGCCGGATTGCTGCAACCGTTTTTGTTATCCCTAGTATCTTGTTTTTCTTTGGGGATCGAACACCTTTCTTTTTTTATAAAAGAAAGGGGTCGCCACAGTCCAGTAGGATGACCAGGCTACCCCACCGCGGCCGTGTTTTTGTGAGTATGTTATAGGGTTTATTGGGTTTAAATATTTTTTTTATTGTCTTTTATTGTTCCGTATGTTTTTTGTGGGAGGTATATCGTGTTTTTTGTGGGTGTTACTCCGCCGTATATCCTGGTTTCTTCTGGTAGATTGAGTAGTTTTTGGATTTCTCCTAGTTTTTTGAAGAATATTTTCTCTGTCTTTGGGTCAATGTTGAAGTCTGGGCCTTTGTAGAAGAAGAGTCCTCTCTCGTCCTTGAATCCTCTGACTGATTCTTCGACTAGTTTGTTGGCATCGTATCCTAGTTTGTTAAACCATTCATGATGTGATAGCGACGAGTTTTCAGGGCCTATTAGGATTTCTTTTTCGTTTATGCAGAACATTCTCCTTGATTTGTGAAAGTCTGTTATGGACATTTTAGGATTGGTATCAATTTATTCTGTGGGTTTTCTTAGTGTTTCTATGTGTTTTTGTATTAGTTCTCGTATTCGGCCGGTTTTTGTGTATTCGGCTGTTATATGCTGGCATTTTTCGTAGCCGAGTGGATGGTCGGGGGTTTCGATCCATTCTTTTCTTCCGAACCAACCGTTGAATATGCCTGCTAGCTCATATCCGTTGGGTGTGACTCTGTGGATTCCCTCGCCGGATTCGCCGTCGTATCGTAGTAAGGTTGCTAGAGAGTATATTTCCGGGTTGCGGGTACCATATCGGTTCATAGTGTGGGGTGGGTGTTCTCTATTGATGGCATCGGCATCATAGGGTATGACTTTTCCCTGTGTTTCAAGCACGTTTGGCCTGGCATGAAAGCGTATGCTTCCTAGATCGACTTGTTGTCCTGGATTGTAGAAGTCTGATCCCCTCAAGTCTATTGTCTTATCTCTCGTTTTCGATCCGCCTGTTAGCTGGTCTAGGCTGGAGACAAGTTCTCCTGGCTGTGCATCTGTTGCAGATAAGTGGATTGACGGGCCTGTCCTTAGTCGACTTGCCTGTTTTTCATCTGCGGGTGTTGCCTCTATCAGAGTAATCTCATCTTCTGGACTGTCTGCTACTATCTTGAATTTGTATCTGTTTGGATTATAGCTTGCCCGTTCGGACTGGTTTAAAAGCGATAAGTCATCAAGTTCTTTTTCATCATCGATGATATGGCCTGATGTGAGGAAGAATCCTCGACCGATATGGACTGCGTTCGCATGGGTTGAATGGTGTTTGATAACTAGGCTTACTGTATCATCTTTTTCCTCTGAGCCTAGATGGATCCTCATCTCCCAGTTCTTATTCAAGAATACTCTTGCCTGCCCATCGTTTCCAAGGAATAATGTGTGTTTTCCCTTATCGGTTACTACCTCCCATCTGCGGCCTTCTTTAATGTCTTCGAGTCTTTTACCTGATTTTATTTCTCCAAAACCTTTATAGCTTTGAAGATATCCAAGATTCTCTAACTCCCATTCTTCAAGTGCTTCGCCAGGCTTGGAGTCTTTACGCAACTCCATAGGGTATTTTTTAAATATTTGTATTTCATAGAGAGACGATCTCGCCCGTTCCAATTTCACTGGTCTTGTTTTTAGAAAGTCTTCGAGTACTTCAATATCTCTCTTTTGTTTTAGCCTAGAATCTTCTTTAGGGGGCTCTTTAATATTGTTATCAGTACTTGGTTCCTGTGTTGTCGTTCTACTGCTACAACTTGCAAATTCTAGTAATGCTGCTGCTCCTGCTAATTCTCCAGTTCTTTGGAGAAAGCGCCGTCTAGACAGTTGTGAGCTCATCGTATGAAGAATTAACGGAAGTATAGGTTTTTATAGCGAAAAATACTTTATTCAGGATATATAAATTCTTGTATCCTAAGCTATGACATGGCTCAAGCAACAGTTAAAAGGGATAGGTTGGCAGTATTAGCCGAACAAATACGTAAAGGAGAGACTGTTTTACCTACACCCGCACCAGTATCTGATGAAGAACTAAAGAGAAGGGGTAAAAGGGCGGATCTGAAGGCAAAAACAGAGTTAGGGGATAGACATACTGAAGTAGTGGACACGATAACTGGATTAACCACGAGGCAACAAGCTTATGCTATAGTAGATGCAGATGGAAGGTTGAATCCACGAGGTAATATAACAGCAGAAAGAACTAGAGCAGTTGACAAATTTCCATTAACTCCGGTACAACCAGATACAGCAGCAGTCTATATCCAAAGGGATGATACAGGCAAATATAGGTATGGATGGAGCACTGAAGAAGATGTTCCAAGGGATAACTCAGTCTTGTCTGGAAAAGTTAATAGGGCAATAATGAATCTTGCCAGAGTAACAGAATCCGAGTTCAAGTATGATCCAAGGATAAACCGAAGCGGACCACAATAGGATCAAGATAAAAGATCAAGCGCCTGTCTACCAGTCATTCCTATAACTATCCCTAGAGCCTTTGCTTTACTGGTACATGATTGTATCTCTACTTCCAACACATCTTCAGCAATCGACACTCCAGATACCATGCATGCAATATGTCCTAGTTTTTCTGCGACATCGATGTCAAGTAGTCCACACATTATGTAGCCTCTCTTGGCTTTGATTAGAACTAGGTTGTGTGGGCCGAGATTGATAACGTGTTCTTCGTAGTCTTTCATTCTCCCTTGACCTGACGTTTGGTAATCATTGTTCCAGTGCCTGATGCAGTAAGTATTTCCTCGAGGACTGCGTGTGTTGAAGCCATTACTATATGGGTTCTTTCCACATTGTTGTTTAACGCATGGATGCATGCTTCGAGCTTGGGTATCATCCCGCCTTTAACTGTCTCATCCTTTATGAGTTTTCTTGCTTCAGGGATCGTCAAACGTTTGATGAGCTTACGATCCTTGTCTAATACGCCACGAACATTCGTCACTAATATTAGTTTGCTTGCATTCAATGAGGCTGCAAGCTCTGCTGATGCAGTGTCTGCGTTGATATTATATGTCTCTCCTTTGGGGCCAATACCCAACGGGGAGATTACAGGAATATAATTATGATCAAGTTGTGTTGTGACGATCTTTGGATTGAGCTTCTTTATCTTTCCGACATAACCCAGGTCAACATCACCTTCAGCTTTAACAACCTGGAATAGGTTTCCTGATTTGCCGGATAATCCCACCGCATTACCACCATGATTATTGATGACGGATACTAGCTCTGTATTCACTTTTCCTGTTAAAACC
Organism: uncultured archaeon; assembly: GCA_964423225.1. Taxonomy (GTDB): domain Archaea; phylum Altiarchaeota; class Altiarchaeia; order IMC4; family SCGC-AAA252-I15; genus CAYREE01. The sequence continues at coordinate 4,481 of CAYREE010000012.1, forward strand.
ATTTCAACAATGTCTATAGTCTCCTTGTCTGTTACCCGTAATCCTTTGACAAAAGTCGGTTTTTTCCCGAACTTCTCCATAGCCTGGCTTATCTCTACACCACCTCCATGAACAAGGATCACCTTGATGCCAACTGTGTTTAAGAACATCAGGTCTTTGGCTACAGTATCCACTACTTCCTTGTCTAGCATGGCTTCACCACCAAGTTTTACGACAAAGACTTGATCTCGGAAACGCTGTACATATTCCAGTGCCTGGGTTAAAAGCTCTGAAGTCTTCATTTGTAATTTAAGGTGTTTCTAAGGCTAAAAATAAAAAATATTGAAGGTTCTCTCGGTATTTATATACCCTCTTCCATACAATATTCACTCAAGATGTATGTACTTATTATTGGATGTGGGCGTATTGGACATGCTCTTTCTACCCATCTGGTGAGCGAGGGTAATGAAGTAGTCATCATTGAAGATGATGATGAGCGGGCGAAATCCATAGCCGAGGGAATGGATGTCATGGTAATCCATGGAGATGCCAGTAACACAGCAATACTAAAGGATTCGGGTGTTGAACGAGCTGATGCTGTTGCAGTTCTTACACCAGATGATAATATTAATCTTGCTATCTGTCAGATGCTGAAAAAATATGATGTGCCCAAGATAGTTGCCAGGGTAAATGATCCGAGTAAAAAAGATTTATACATTGGTTTAGAGATCACTGCAGCAATAAGTATTGTCTCAGCCGCAGTATCCCAATTCAAGAATGCCTTGACAAAAGATAAGGGCAGGAGTATGATGTCGATTGCAGGCGGGAACGCCGAGGTAATCGAAATTAAAGTATCTAATGATAAGCATGAAGGCCGTAAGATCAAGGATATTGGACTGCCTAATGGCGCATTAATTGGGATGATCTATCGTAATGGAGAGGTCATTATTTGTTCTAAAGAAACGATTTTAAAGACGGGTGATATTGTTACAGTCATCACTAAGACTGATGTGATCCAAGACGTTTCTACAATCTTGCAGTAAGTGTTTTGCTATATCATTCCGAAAAAGTTTATCAGTAATAATGTTCCAATCCCAGGTATGCCAAATAGTATTGCGACAAGTATTGTCGGCATATTGACGGGTATTGCAACATTGAATACATAATGTATGATAAGCAGTAATGCTATTGCCCCAACACTTTCCAATGCCATTTTAAATATTTTTGACAGGAGCTTATGCAGTATTGTCCAGATGATTAGTGCTAATACTATAAGCACTAAAAAGGATACTGCAGTCATAACCAGGGGATTAGACAATAGTTCGGATAACATTGTAGAATGGATATACGTTTTCAATCATAATAATCCTAGAACCAGTTGTTGTAAGAATAAATGGGATATTTATTCCTCTACTGGAGGATATTAAATTACTATCTGATTTAAGATGATTATAGCGCCAAGTATTGCAGGACGAGAACTATTAGATGTTAGATCTGCTCAAAGACGGGCTGACCATCATCATCAAGAGAGACTACCAGAAACATGGGGGACTGCAATACCGCCCGGAAGGAGGGTGCTTGACGCTTTAAATGAGGATATTAGGAGACAGTATCATACCGGGGAAAACACGCCGAATATCTATATCCTTGATGATAACGAGGTTTATGCCCGTAATCTCGCATCAGACTTGCAAGACATATATCCGGGTGCAGGTATTGTAAAAACACAGTCAAAGATTGAAGATGCTGTTGGCGAACTTGTAGACCAGGCAAAATTAGCCAGGGATGGGAAAGCCAAACCATTTGGGATCTTGATACTGGATGTATTCCATGGAGAGGATAAGATACAGGGCTTCGAGTTCCTAAAGGAACTGCATGCAGCATTCAGTAAGGAAGAGTTAATAGATTTGTTTCCTTCAGTTGTCGTTAATACTGCATCTCTCATGAGCCCTGAAGTATTCCATGCAAGCAGCCAGCTTGACAAGCATCTCTCAAACGGACTGCAAACACTTGGTGAAATGGAGGATATAGCATCTTTAAGTCGTGATACACAACAACCGAAAGACAAGGAAGCTTCCATCATCCGGGAGCCGCCTATCCTCATACAGAGTAAGACAAGTGGGGGGGAATTAGAGAACCTTGCTGAACTCGCTTTAAAGATCGATATGGCCAGGTACCGTACTGGAATCTCAGGTACTGATGGCGGGAAATCTGCAGTAGATTTTCTAGAGACATTCACTCCAAGACTCTTCAAAAAATCCCCGGCAGAAATAACCACGCACATGATCGTTGAAAGAGCACGGGATGTGGCCCGCGGAGTAAGAAGAAGCCTAACTCAACTAGGCTTAGGTCAGGATGATCCACACCCATTTTTTCAGTCGAAGTGGTGGGATCGTAATAGTAGAACATTATTGCCTGCTGTCGAACGGCTTGAAAACATTAATTTTTCCGATGTATTGGCTGTTGATTCCGGGGAATTGACAAACCTTCGACTTCATGGGATAGCTAACCAGTTGCTGGATCTACATGGACCCGACATAAATGATCCGAAAGACGAGGTCTCACAACACTCTAGTGATCCGAGATTCATGGATGCCTACAGAGGGTGGGAACGGGCAGTGGAACCAACTGGAGCGATTAACAGCTTATATAGAACCTTCGAGACTAACCTTACATCAGACATTGATCTTGTTGAACTAGTAGAATCGGAAGCACGTGGTGGAGTCACAGTTATCAAGCCTATAAACCCGATAATGCTCCCTCCTGGAAATCTAGCGATAGCCGATGCAATAACCTCGTCAATTGCATTGTCTAGAAACAGGCTGGGGACTGAGGATAGGATGAGTTTAACCATCCAGAATGTCGCTACTTCCAGGTTAGATGAACATGTCAGAAAACAGCTTGGAGAAGCTGAAAGCTGCTGTATGATAAAGGTGAAGGATTACATTCCCGCAGAAGCGGGGACAGAGGCTGGTGAGATAGACGTGGGGGCGAAACTTGTAAGGCTTAAAGACAAACTCGCATTCAGCATAGAAAAAGGAGATGATGGTCATACACTAACATTATTTATAAAAGGTGTTCATACAGAAGCACCTCCATCAGAGGTAAGCCATATAGATCAAGTAGCAGGAGGTCAGGCAGTGCAAGCTGCAACATCTACAGGTCCAGTACCTGCGATAGGCCCGTCTGAAGGTACAATACGATGGAATAGGACAGACTACGAAATCCGTGAAGGCTTGGGACCGAATGGTAATGCCACATTACTTGGCACACATCCCCTTATGATAAGTACTCAGGATTATGATGAGTATACTAGTTTAACTGCTGGAGGCATCTATCAACACCAGGGAACATGGATTATTGCAGCAATCCCAAAAACACCGCACATGGGGCCTGCAAAAGTGATGGCACAATATGCATTTCAAAGAGAGAAGACTGATGATTATAATAGATTATATGAATTGGAAGATGATGCTTATCCTAATCAGATTAGAGTTGATTTCAGGGTGGGAAAAGCCAAGATAGAACTTGCACCAGACGATCCTCGAAGAAAAGAAATCGAGGGGATTTTTAGAAACACTTGTGGAAGCGACTATCAGTTGGAGTTTAACAAAGACGCGTTCACTCAGAGACTACGATAAGAATAATAACTTTTTAATCCTTTAAACACGTATTATAAAACCGGATTAGACTATGGGACCGTGGGGTAGCTTGGTATCCTTCCGGCTTTGGGAGCCGGTCACTCGAGTTCGAATCTCGACGGTCCCATTATCCCTTTGATTTACGACTACAATTTCTCGAGTTCGAACGGCGTCCTCGCATAGAGGACGACGCACCAGAAGGCGTTAGCCTTCTGTGTGTCTCGACGGTCCCATCCATTATTTTAAATGCTTTTTACGACAGTATCTCTTGTTTATATTGTATGTTGTAGTAATTCTTTGCATGGTATGGCCTTTTTCGAAGGGGGATGATGATATTGTTTTTTTCACTGGTCTTGCCTCGATTTTCTGCTTTATTTCCTTTATTGTCTTTAAGGTTGTTCAGGCAGATTTCATAATACATGAGGCTCCCCCAGAGGTTAACTGGTGGAGTGTATTTATTTTTTCTTTTTTTGGTGTTTTTAGCAAGGATATTCTATTTACCCTAATCTTCTTTTCTATCGCAACGCTTTTATTGTTTTTAACAAAGAAGACTATTTTTGCTCATAGACTGGTGATGATCTTAATCATAGTTCTTGTTTGTTTTGTCTGGCTCTATGGTTTTTTAAACACATTGTTTTTCAAGCATATGGGAGAGCAGTTCACGTATTCATATGCAGTTAATCCGGATATCAGTGATCAAGTTAGAGAACAGTTTTTAGAAGAGGCCGTTGCTATCAGGACCATCATTGCCTATATCGTCTTGGCATCAATCTTGATAGCTTTACACAAGGCGTATAAGAAGAGAGTGGGTATGATGTTTTTTTCCAGAAGACTTATGCCCTCATTGATCATCTTATCCTTATTATCATTGTTTTTTTCATCCGTCATCCAGTTGAATGCAATTAGAGCAAATATTGCATTCCAACAACTTGAGGATAATTATTTATTGTATCTTCTTGATTCAATGCGCCATGAATTCACTAGTGGTAAATCCGAAGAGGTTGTCATAAGGGATAATATTGGAATGGTGCAGGGTGATTGGGAGTATCTTGATGGAGAATATCCTTTCCTGAAAAAATATGCGGGTGTCAAATCCGATGAAAAAAGAAAGAATGTTGTTATAATCGTTGTTGAATCATTGAATAACGAGATTTTTTCATTAAACGACATGTATAATGCCACCCCATATATTACAAAGCTTGCTGAAAACGGATTGTATTTCGACAGGTATTATTCCACATCCCCGTTAAGTGGGAAGGCGTTTGCCAGTATTCTTTGTTCGATCTATCCATATCCTGGTTCGGCTATGATAACACGGGCCACTCCACAACTTCCATTACGTTGTTTGATGGAGGTTCTAAACACTAGGAATTATACGACTGGAGTCTTTCATTCAGGTTATTTCGAACATCATAAGATCATTAAATTTATTAAGAACAAGGGATTTGACACTATCTTTAGAGGTAATAACATACCGAAGGAGAAGCGAGAGGGTTTTAGGAAAAACATGTGGGGTTATGAAGACGATATTATGCTACCCTACATGAAATCCTGGGTTGAGAAGCAGGAAGAACCATTTTTCCTCGTCTATTTTACTGTAAGTAGTCACACACCATATAATATCGCACCATATGACTTTGAACTAGGTGAGAACAAGCGTGGTGAAACATTCAACAAATGGGCTAAGACAATACGTTATGCTGATGATTTCATAAATAAATTCCATACATGGTTTAAAGAGAAAGGAATTGATAATGACACTATTTTCATTATAACCGGAGATCATGGTATCAATACGGGCCCAGTATTTGGCAGGCGGCTAAGATGCATGTATGACCAATGTGTACATGTACCTTGTATAATCTCTAATCCTGACTTGATACAGGAGGGAAGGGTTGTTAGCCGGGTTTCAAGCCACGTGGATTTAATGCCGACAATCCTCGACATCCTAGACATTAATACTTGGAATCACTTCCAGGGAGAGAGCATGTTGGATGAAAGAATTGATAATACGGTTTATACGTGTTCTGTAGGTGGTGAGCTAGGACTTGTACAAGGCAACTATACGTATATGCATTATCCGAGGATAAACGCTGACGAGTTGTATGACATTGTTAATGATCCGGATCAGATGAAGAACCTTGCATTTGACCACCCTGAATTGATCAATAAATATAGGAATATGACTAAGGAATGGGCTTCAAACCAGAGGTATATTATCGGGAATCGGAAATTCCTGCCACCAAACAAGATGCATTTATCAGATTTATTAAATAGCTAACAGTATAGTCTACAGTTTATCTAGCACTGTATTATTACTGTATGAAAATAACATGGATCATACTAGTAGAGTTTATTATTGGAGTGGAGTATTACTTATTTTCAGCTTAGTAATGACTTCAGGATGCTTAACATCTGAGGTTAAGCCAGGATCAAACGATGAACCTATATCTAACGATGATTATATGCCCTCCATCTCATGTCAGGATTGTAATGTGGTCATTATTTCAGTGGATACTTTAAGGGCTGATCACTTAGGCTGCTTTGGATATCACAGAGATACAAGCCCGTCCATAGATTCCTTCGCAAAAGAGAGCATATTATTCAAGAATGTTTATGCTGTCAGGGGTCAGACCTGGCCATCACTTACATCAATGCTAACAAGCTTATATCCTGTTTCGTCCAGAGTTAGATGGAATCTCCACATGTTGAATACTAAGGTTGATACTCTCGGGGGTTTATTGAAGAATGAGGATTATATTACAAGCGCTTTTCTTTCAAATTTTTGCGAAGCAAAAAGATATGACTTTGATACGGATTATTGTTCGGAAAGAGATGATAGCAAGATTACCCCCAAGGTTGTTGAATGGCTGGGAAAGAACAAGGATAAGAAATTCTTCACATGGATCCATTACTTCAACCCGCATGAACCATACAATGCTCCAGAAGAGTTTGACATATTCGTAGACAAGAAATATAAGACTAAACACACGACGAATTATCGCGGGCTAAACAAGATTGGAAAACAAGCGATCAAACTCTCCAAGAAAGACATTGATTATTTCATCAGTAAATATGATGGGGATATAAGATTCGTGGATTCTGAGATAAAAAAGGTGTTCGAAAGCTTAAAGAACAATGGTTTATTGGACAATACCATAATCGTCTTCACATCCGATCATGGTGAAGAGTTGTATGAAAGAGGATATTATATTGGGCATAGTTGTTCAATCCATGACTCTGTACTACACATACCATTACTCATACGGCTTCCTGAAAACATTGAATCAGGTAGACAAGTCGGAGAAATAATCGAGAACATAGACATAGCTCCAACCCTGCTCGACCTGCTTGGAGTTGATAAACCAGATACATTTGAGGGAAGATCATTCATAAGGCTCATTGACCCAAATGCAATAGATAATAGTTTCTCTTATTCATTGAGTGAAGTAGGCAGTAAAATCCACTCTATTAGGACTGAAAGATATAGATACATTTATAATCCAGGAAATATCACTCCGAACTTCAGAAAACAAGGATGTCTACCACGTGGAAAAAACTATAAGATACATAACGAAGAATTATATGATATTATCACAGACCCTGGCGAGAAGAACAATCTAGCTGAAAAAAATCCTGGACTAGCATTAGAGTTAAGAAGGCGTATAGATGCATTGTATCCTAAAGACTCGAGGGAAAAATATCAGTTAGCAGATAATGATTCTATCCAAAAACTAAAAGCCCTCGGGTATTTAACATAACCTAAAAAATAATCATTCTAAAAGAAGTATCTTATCTCTTGCAATCCTAATATTTTCAATATTTTTTGAAAAGACCTCTGAGGGTTCATGGCCTTTCCTCTTGGGTATGAATATTATTAAAGCAGTATCTGAATTTCCAAGAACACAAAAACCAACACCATAATGAAGTAGTTCAATATGAACATTATCAAGACCAAAGTCGCTGTGCATCCCCACTAATCCCAGGATATCATCCATTGCAAGGCTTAGTGGTTCCCATATGTCGGCTATCTCCTTCTTAAATGATTCTGGAAAGAGTAACACTCCTTCCAATCCCTGTTTAGCCACCATGCTGGCTTGTATCCCATCCCCTTGTTCGACAAGGTTTTTTAATATCAGCATGATTTCTTGCAGTCTCTGAGTCATTTATACTTCCACCGTGATTCCATCATTCGTAAATTTCATAGGGAATAATGATATGTCTATCTGTGTGCCCCTCATCTTCTTAACTGATAACAAACGCTCTTGCTCCCCTCCAAGCATGTTTGTCTGTAGGAGGATCACTCCATCTGACGCGAACTCGCTGATAGTATCCCTGGATAAATAATTGCTTTTTTCAGCTACCTCAGATACAAGAAGCGCTGTCGTACGAAGGTTGTTCACCTGCCCAATAATATAGTATACATCTTTCCGAGTCATCTCATGACCTCGTTGAGGGAATTTTTTACTGCTTTGCTCACGGTCTAGATCACTCATATCCCTCGAGATCTTACTGCGGTAAATGATACCATGCTCCATCATAGTCGTAAGAGAATCAAGTACTAGACGTTTCGCACCCATCTTCTGGACTTTTTCCTTGAGGGTTGCAAGGATTTTCTCGATATCATCTGTATCAACAACATAAATCTCAAACAATCCCCTCTGCTCGAGTGCGGGAATATCCCAGTTAAACTGCTCGGCCTGCGTTAGAATCTTCTCCCGCGTCTCCTCAAAAGTCAGGTAGAGTCCAGGCTCTCCAGCTAAAGCACCTTTGTATAAGTATTGTAGTGTTAAGATGGTTTTTCCAGTACCGCATGAACCGGTTATTAAAGTAGTTGAACCTTTTGGAATGCCTCCAAAAGTTATTTTATCCAAGCCGTCTAGTCCTGTTATTGTACGTTCCATAATCAAGCACCAGTAAGGTATTTGTATACAAGTATTTTACTTTACCAATGCTTCTCAATTACAACGACAACAAGATCCTCGGCAATATATGATTCAGGAAAGTATCCTTTAGCCTCTGATTCCAGTTCTTCTGTCTCAGTGTATCTTTGACTAATATGTGTTAGATATAGTTTTTTCACTCGCGCCTTCAAAGCTATTTCACACGCGTCTTTAATCGTGGAATGTGCTGCATCTTTAGTAGCATCCTCATCAGCTGTTGTAAAAGTAGCTTCATGTATCAATACATCAGCGTCTTCAGACAACCGGATAACATTCTTGCACGGCCGGGTATCGCCTGAGATAACTAGTTTCCGGCCAGGTATAGGATCCTCCAAGACTTCCTCGGGTTTGATTTTTTTCCCATCTAGTTCTACCTCCTGTCCTCTCTGTAGTTGTCCGAATAGTCGTCCTTCAGGTATTCCCATATCAAGTGCCTTCTGTTTCATGAATCTGCGATATGGTTTTTCTTCAATACAATATGCCAGACTGTTTTTCGTATGGATAGTCTTAGCGCATGTCACAGAGTACCTACGGTCTTCAAAGACCAGACCATCCTCTACTTCATTGAATTTTATTTCAAAACTGTCCAGGTGAAATGTACCAGCAGACAAGAGTGTGGTGATGGCTTTTTCAGTGCCAAGTGGGCCATGGATTGTGAGTACTTCTGTTCTTTCGAGGAAGTCCATGCTTTGTATCATACCTCCAAGCCCGAGGAAATGATCTGCATGCAGGTGGGAGAGGTATATATTGTTTATCTTCATGAAGTTCAGGCCTGACATCCTCATTTGTCTTTGAGTTCCTTCCCCAACGTCAAAAAGCATTGCTTCTCCTAAAAGATCAAGGTATATTGAAGGCAGATTCCTTTTTTCGGTTGGTACACAGGCACTCGTGCCTAGAAAGACTATTTTCATTTTTTTTACTTTAATCGTTCGTCTATGCTTTTTTTGTGCTCGACTAGTCCTTCAGATTCAGCTATTTTCTGTATTGTTTCTGAGAGGTCTTGTAAGCCTTTTTGGCTTATTTCCTGGATACACGTTGTTTTTAGGTAATCACGTACTGTGAGGGGAGAACTGAATCTTGCCGCACCACTTGTAGGCAATACATGGTTGCCTCCAGACGCATAGTCACCTGCTGCAACAGGTGAGTATGGTCCTACAAAGACTGCTCCTGCATTCTTTATCCTGTCTGCTGCCTCGATCGGCTTTTTTACGATGATTTCAAGGTGTTCGGGGGCGTATTTGTTCGCATAATCTATGCCATCACGCATGTTTTTAACCCTTATTATTGCGGTTTTCTTAACGCTTTCAGCTAATATAGTCTTTCGAGGTGATTTATCTAATCTTTCCCCTAACATCGACTTTACTTCAGCCGCTATTTTATTAGAGTCTGTTACTAACACGCTTTGAGCGTTTGGATCGTGCTCGGCTTGCGCTAAAATATCAGATACTATATAGGATGGATTAGCTGTTTTATCTGCTAGTATTAGTATCTCACTTGGTCCTGCCGGCATATCTATATCACAAGTACCGTATACAAGCATCTTTGCCGCAGTCACATACTTGTTTCCTGGGCCGACTATCTTATCAACAGGCTTAATAGATTCTGTCCCGTATGCTAGTGCTGCGATCGCTTGTGCTCCGCCAACTTGATAGACTTCATTGACTCCTGCGATACTGCATGCTGCAAGAACTGCATCTGAGATTGGTGGAGGTGATACTACAACAATTCTCTTTACTCCAGCGATCTTTGCGGGGATGCATGTCATAAGAACAGTTGATGGATAGCATGCTAGACCGCCGGGAACATAACATCCTACACTCTCGATAGGTGTTGTCCTCTCGCCTAGTTTTACACCTTCTGAAACATAGTAGTCCCATTCTCTGTCGACTTCGAGGTACTGCATCTTGTGGAATGCTTTGATGTTAGCAGATGCTTTTCTCAGTGCTTTTGATAATCCTCCGACTTTTTTCACTGCTTTTTTTATCTCTGACTGGCTCACCTGGATGTTTTCTTTTGTGAGTTCATAGTTATCGAATTTTTTTGAATACTTGAATAATGCTTTGTCCCCCTTCGTTCTCACTTCTTTCGAGATAGGCTTAACTGTCTCTAGGATCTGAGTGTAGTCTAAACCTTCTCTTGATAGTATTTCATCCGCCTTTTTCCCAGGGTAGTCGATGATTATCATGTTTCTATTTATACCTCTTTTTTGTTAATATCCTTGCTTTGTTTGATTGCCAGATAGATGTAGGGGTTTGACACGTTTAAATATGTGTTTAAGACAGCTTGAATGAGCCTGATAGATAGGAATAATAGTATCGCCACCATATCTGTCTCTTCTCTTAGCTCAGCGCTTGCAACAAGCCATAAGGTTATGAAAACAAGGACCATGAAGACCAGGTTCACCTTGACAAGTAGGCTTTTATGAGTTAATCCAAGGCGTATACTCTTTCTTATGCTTTTGGTAAGCGATGTTCTTTCCAGCACACAGACAGGCACAGTGAAGAACATGAGTATTGCGAATACGAGTGTGATAAGGATCATAACTCCAATACCAAGATAGACGACTAGAATGGATTTTACTAGTAAACCCACCAGATTGACTATACCGTATATTAGTGTGGATAGTATGAGGAATATGAACAGGAATATGGATAATGCGATTAAAACCTTCCATACACTAATCGCATTCTTCAACGATTTGACAAGACTAATCTTTCTTCCATGAGAATAGTCGTCAACAATCTTAGGATACATCGCATAGGTGAAGATGTCTACCAGATATAGAATGTAGGTGAATGCTAGAAGCACTATTAATTTCAATAAAGCTAACGTTAAATCCACGCTTTGAGGCGACACCACCATCTCTAACGCGATCTTGATTGTGGCGATCGCATAAATGGAGTATAAAAAAGTTGTGAAGAGTTTCGGCAGGAATACTTTAGGCTGTCTGACAAGAAGGACAAGCGAGTCCTTTAGAAGAACTATGACATCCATTATATTACTATTAATAATTATACAGGATTATAATCCCGTTTCTTCAAGCAGGTCGAGATAAGTCTTCGTCGTACAATCCTCACGGCTTATATCAAGCTCTTCTAAAAGCAAGAACATTTTTTCCTTATCCTCAATATTATCAGACTCTACCTCAATGAAAGAACCTAATCCCTCAACCTCATCAAGACATAACTCAAGATTCATGAATGTGTAGTAATCCCTCTTCTTCTTAACTGTACCATATTCCTTAAAACCCAGCCGTAGTAAAATATCCTTTAATCCCGGACCCACAATAAATTCAATCTCGTCCCTCGTCTTAGTCTCAATATCTTGTTTAGGGCCTTTATACGTGATATATTCTTTTTCTCCGATCTTTCTGATCCTTAATGCCTCATCAGTCTCTTTAAAATCCCTGCAAGGATGAGTATAATACATGTCTTCTTGTATCTCTGTTTTAACATATTTCCCACCGATCATGAGAATATTCGACTTTAAATCTCCACATCTCGCCTTTATCTCGACTTCAAGCAATCTTATCACCTAGACGTTAACGATACGAGTGTATGATCTTTTTCATAAGGCATAAGATCAATCTTTTGACCAATCTTAAAATGATTCTTCAATTTTTGAAGTTCCTCTTCTATCACTTGACTCGGTCGTTTTACAGAGTTGATACTCCTTGCCTTGATGGAGAATATCGCATCTTTAAATCCAAACTTATCCTTATTCGCGATCAATATACCAGCCTGGTCAGGTTGTGCTACATCCTGTATCAAGACATCCACATGAGCGATCCTATGAAAATAATCTCCCGGCTTTCTAGCATCTGCGAGAATGGGTATCATATTCGGTTTTTTCTCACATACTGGAAGAAGTTCCCGCATCATACGCCTTGAAAACTCCACACAATAAACTTCCTTTGAAGTGATGTCAGCAATATGGCTTGCAGTTGTCCCGCTTGAAGCCCCAAGATACAATACGCTAGATGAGGGATGTACTGGAAATCCCTTCAAACCTTTTACAAGGCCTGCAGCGACCTTGCTTCTGAATGGGTCCCATATCCTATATTCTTTCCCTCCTATTCTCGAGATCTTCTCATTGTAGACTCGATAGCCTGGACTTGAATTCAATGTTGCGATCTTTCCCTTGATCTTATATACGCGTTTTGCGATCTCTTTCATCGAGTATATATTTGTTGTCGGATTAAATAGATTAGATGAAGGGTGCGACACTTGCATTACTTGCCTGTGCTTTTTTAGGCCTTGAACCAGTCTTTACAAAACTTCTTCTTAGGAATATGTCGCCTCTCGCTGTTGTTGCAACATACTCGGTTTTAGGATCGATCATCCTTTTTTTCATAATTAATGCTGAGCATAAGCTGCGTCAGATCGGGCGTCTTACGAAGATGGAGGTGGTTAGTCTACTTGCACTTGGTTTGATGTCAGGAGTCTTAGCACAATTTTTGTATACTACAGGCATCAAATATACTTTCGCGACAAATGCGATACTTCTTGCCAGACTAAATAGCCTGTTAATAGCATTGATGGGTGTTGTCTTCCTCAAGGAGAAGATCACGATAAACCATGTGATCGGTTCAATCTTCATGTTTTCTGGAGTCTATTACATAGCTACTGAAGGATTGAGTATCAGCATTAATTTTGCTGGTGGAGACATCCTTATATTGGCGACTGCATGTTGTTGGTCGACGGGCAATATAATTATGAAGAAGTATTTATGTAGACTACCTCCAGAGATTATATCGCTTGCAAGATTTGGTATTGCAGGGATTGTATTCGTCTTTTTTACTACGGGAGAGATTGCAGCGATTGAGTGGAGCAATGAGGTCATATTGCCATTATTAGGGATTGTTTTTTTCTGTGTTATTGGAGGTAGTATTCTCTGGTATTCAGCATTCGAACATACTACCGCAAGCACAGTAGGAGTTGTGTCGCTCACAATGCCTCTTTTCGGAGTATTATACGCGAAATTAATACTTCATGAAACACTATTCGATTTCCAGTTGATTGGTGGAACCCTGATATTCATAGGTCTTATAGCAATAGAGACTCATCTTTCAACACTTAAGGATTGGGAGCATAGGCTCTTGTCAAGATATTTATCCCATCATTAAAACAACCAGGATATAATGTCGTAGATGAATGAGAAGAATCCACGATCTTCATCATTTGTTGGAAGTTCTTTATCTTCCTGTATGGTGAGCCATTTTATATGGTTTTTATCTATACGATTCATCTGTGGTATATTTGCGACAAGTTTATTGTTAATCCCTGCCCGATGTATGCTCAGATACTCCCAGACTATCTTTTTGTCCTTTGTTACCTCTATTGCTCGTCCATTATTAGACTCTATAATCAAGGTATTTCCATTGGGCAGGCGTTCTGCCATTCCACAAGTCTTTGTCTCAAGAATATTCGTTGTGTCTCCAGCATATTTCCAGACTATTTTTAATGTAAATGGATCGAATTCAATCACCCTTGACTTACCCCGTTTTCTCTTATCTCCAAGATTGTCAAACACGAGCATATTGCCGTTTTCAAGCAGGACTGGTTCATGCTGTCTCTTCCACATCCTATGCCCCCGACCTTTTACACCCCATACAAACTCCCCTTTCTCTAAATCTATTATCCCAACAACCTCTTCATTACGTATGGATATGAGGACATTACCCTTCTTGAAGACAGGTGAGATATCAGATAGTGAACCATCAAGTATCCTTATTGAATTAGTATGTAGCGGATCCTTCTTCCGATAATCCAGGTTATTGATGGAATAATTCGACTGGTTAAACATTTCAAGTACTGAATACTCTCGGATAAACAATCCATTAGAATCAAGGACCGTTATAAGATCCTCAAAAATCTTCTTATTGTTTTTCTTCACATATTTTCTTGTCAAAGCATAGATAGTACCATCTGGGAGAACTGCCATATCATGATGCTCCCATCCTTGATGAGACCATAATAGATTCGAATCCTTATCTATTTTTATCATTCCAATACCCTCGTATATCGCTAGAATATCCCCGTTCTCAAATAAGTGGATTCGTCTCCAATGAGTGTTTCGCTGAAGTTTCTTCAACTTTAATCCAGGCCAAATAAGATTGATATAATAGCTCCAGGTATGTAGGATATTGCCATTCATATCCATGAGGATTGCATGGGGTCCATGACCTGAGATGTATAGGTTGTATCCATCATATACGGATTCCTTCTTGTAGATTGTTACTCCACTCGTATTATGGGCTGGCGTGTATCCTGATAGATAGCCGATTGATTGTAGTTGCTCTAGCATTTCATCTTGGTTTGTGGTTCTTGCAACCTTCCAAAGCCCGGATTTATGCCCTTTTTTAATCGCGGATTTATTATCTTCAGTTGTAATACTGGGCTGACTACATGAGAAAGTGCTTAATATGATTAACATCATGACAAATGATGCACACGTTATTCGTTTATCCATTCAAATCATCTAGCTATAAGATTATTGTAGGTATATATCATTAGTATTATTAATTGTTTTTTTTGAAAGGGTAGGGGATATATCAGTATTATAATCCCTTAGTAAGAAGTCGTTCGACACGATTCAAGGTATCAGCATCTTCTAATCCCTTATCTTCTCGTATCCTAACAAGCCGTGGAAAACGCAGGGCATAGCCAGAATCATATGTCGGACTCTTCTGTATCTCCTCATAGGCTACTTCCACAACAACTGAAGGATGTAATTCTACTTCTTTCTCCTTTTGTTTGATTATCGTTGGCTCGAGAATCTCTGTCATCTCAGAAAGCTGCTGATCTGTGAATCCGGTTGCCATCCGACCTATCTCAAGTAGTTGTCCCGTCTCATTGTCATAACAGGATAATACATAGGAGCCAAGCCAGCTTGCCCTACGACCCTCCCCCCAGGTTGCTGCTGTAATAACAAGGTCAAGAGACTCCATCACAGGCTTGATCTTATACATATATCCAACCCTTGAACCAGGCTTATAGGGAGCATCAAGGTTTTTAACCATCACACCCTCATGACCTAGTTCTAACGCTTTTTTATAGAAGGCTTCTGCTTTTTTCAAATCGTCTGTGACTAGTTTTTCAGCTAAACGATACAAACTAGATTCATTAACGATCTCGGCCAGCTTTCTTCTCCTCTCTTTGAAGGGTTTATCTAACCAACTCTCATCATTAATGAAGGTTAGGTCGAAAAGATTTATTTCAACAGGAGTTGACTTGACCATCTCATGGATATTATACTTTCTTTTTATCCTTCTGCTAAGGTATTGGAACGGCCGTGGAGTGTGATCATCTATACTAGTTATTGCTACAACTTCCCCTTCAATAATGCAGTTATTAGCATTTACGTTTTCACGGGTTGCTTCCACTATCTCTGGAAATTGTTTTGAAACATTCTCTAATCGTCGAGTATATAATTCTATCTTATCTTCCATCTTATGAATTTGAAGCCTGGCTCCATCGTATTTTATCTCAAAACCACATTCTCCAAGATCATTTATAAGTTCTGCTATTGACCCGGCTTTTTGTGCAAGCATTACTCTCACGGGTTTCCCAGTCTCCAACGAGATTTCCTTTAGTCCAATATCGCCTGATTTCTTAGATATTACTGCAGTAGCCCCCAGGTCAGAACGCATATTATACGCTCTTTCAACTAGATCGCTATTCACATCATATGCTTTAGAGATCGCGTCACGGACAATACCATCACCGACTCCAAGCCTTAATTGTCCCAGGATTATCCTAACAAGGTATTTTCCTTCTATTGGAGTCGCATTTGTTAAAAGCTCAGTGATATAACCAAGCTTCTTGTCCTGAGAACCCTTCCCAGAAAGATTAGCTAATCTATGAAGATTTTCATAAACGCGTTCTAAAGTAAGTTTCTCGCTAAACAAGGTTGTCTGCTCTTTTGTCACAAGTATCATCTCAGCAACAAGACCGATATCACCCTTCTTTCTGAGCAAGTCATATATCTCATCTTCAACAACACCAGTAACAGTAGTCAACGACTTGACCATTAGCTTATCTGCAACACCAAGCTCTAATGCACTCCAGGTTGGAAACACCTGCCCACGCAAGAATAATACAACTCTAGAAAGCTCTTCATCACAGATATCAGATAGGAATTCAGCTATGATATCAGTCATCTCAATCCGTCCCGATATCTCTTCAAGCCTGTTAAATACATCAGATAACCGTGAGAAATCCATCATTATTTATTCTCACACCATGTATATTACTTCCATGAAAGTCCTCATAGAGACTCCAAAAGGCAGTTTTACTAAATACACGCATGATAGAGGAAAATTTAGGCCAGACCTAAAAACACCATTTCCAAGCTTCTTCAACTATGGCTTTATCGAGGGTGAAATATCAGGTGATGGACAACCACGAGACGTTATCGTATTAGGCCCTAGGATCAAACAAGGCATTACAATGGAATGTACTCATGTGGGAACAGTCATATTCGTTGACAATGGTGTAGAAGACAATAAGTATGTTGGAAAGAAAAAAGGTGGATTGACAGTACTTGATAAGATCAATATCACTTTATTCTTCCTGATATACATGTCATATAAAAATATTTATTACTTGATGACCCGAAGAAGGACCGCTTCCACATTATTTAAGGGCATTAAGATGCTCTGAATAGGTCATAGACTCAACAAGAGTTCACACAGATACCGCCTAAAACAGTATCATACTCATTGTTACAACAAGCTTCTGTACCATCACAACTTGACATACTATCAATATAATATTCGCCCTGATCGTCTCCACAGCATTCTAATAAGGTCCCATCTCCACCAGGATTTGAATCATATTCCCCGGGATAACTGCCTCCCCCAGCCGTCTCCCCTTCTAACACCCAGCTATAATCACAATACATACGACCACATAGCGTTTCATTTCCATCGCAATCATACCATAATCCATCACTTAATGCTAGTGCTCCCACAACACCATCCCCATCAATATCTGCATATCCTCTCTGTTGGTCATTTGATTTACGACGTCTTTCACCACCAAAATCCGATCCAGTATAACACTTATTGGAATATACTCCATCATGCAATCCCTGTGATGGTAGCTTACAGCAAGCTTCATCAGAAGTATCCTCACTACATGAAAAACCAGGTTTATCACAAGGATCGAATTCTTTCTCTGGATAAGATAAGCCGATAAATGGCTTGAAATGCCAGTAATCCTCGTTTGTATCATCTCCACAGCATTCTATAGACCGACGGGCATATTCACCTGGAAGATTACCCAACCGATCCTCACCTTCCTTAATCCATATGAAGCCTCCAAGATCCTCACAATTAAACCAGTGGCCATCTACATCCATCCAAGCGCCAACAGCATTATCAACACCACAGTATTCTCCGTAAATCCCATCTTGATTAACATCTGCCCACCCATCAATAGGCGAGTTAAAATCTCCTGGCCTGGCCCTTGAATTCAATTCCGCATTAATATAAAGTTCTCCATCAAATACACATTTTTTATCACTATCACTACAATAAAGGGTTTGATCTGTACAATTCCCTTTATCGCAGGGATTATAATTCTTCGGGGATTTCGCATGATTAAAAGACATGTATTTCTCAGATGCTTCATCATCTCCACAACAATTATTACTTGATCCTGGACCTCCAAAGAAAGTTATCTCTAAAGATGAACAACTACCATTATATTCGAGGAATGCTCCAGTACAAACTTCGCAGGAACTATCAGGATCTACTATTGGATCGATACAATAACAGTGTGCGAATCCATTTGTAATAGTTCCACCACATCCAAGTCTAACAACAGATGAGCCTGATGGATCATCGGATGGTGTACTACACGTATTAATACTGCCGGAAGGAATGACGTTAAATCCATTCAAGCAGGATAGTCCAATATCCGAACAAATATCAGTGCAGCTACTTGAAGCTACGAAACCTCCAGCAGAACATAAATCTGAAAAACTATCAGTACAGTAATCATATCCACTTGCAGAAGAACCAGTATAACAAACTGTATTCTCTACATTAACGCAGACTCCTGCATCACAGATATATCCAGCACCACAGGTACCAGAAATACCTGGATCACAATCATTCCATACGCCAGCATCACCGCAGACATCATCATTTCCATCTTCATTCGCATCGCGTAGAGTTCCTATCGGATAGCAAACATCATCCACACACTCATCAATTGCTGAACAACACGCACCTCCAGAAGCAATCCCAGTCATACCATCTCCAAACTTCTCTTGGATATAAAACTCATTCGCATCATTACCACAACAATCTGGGATATGGCCTGCTACGGAATTAAATCCGAACATTGATCCTCCACATCCAAATTGATTACCGCTAAATATGAAACCGTTTTGCTGGCATAAAATACAATTTGCATTCAATTCATTTGAAAGAAGCATTTCAGGACAATAAGTCTTAAAAGTCCAATTATCACTTGCGAACGCTGTCATTCCAACATCGTTTTCACACCATATATTCCACATATACGTGATCGGACAGGTCACATTGATGAGTGTGATAGTATTGAATTGATCGACAATGAAATCTTGTGGCTTGATACAGTGATCAACTAATTCTGGGGGATTATAAGTAAGACAGTTATCAAGGTCTATTTTATGCCATACATCAGTAGTCTCCTGCCACCACATATGAGGCTCACAATCAGCTATTGGAGAATAACTCGAAACATTAAAGATAAGCGCATAATCCTTCAATAATCCGAAAACACATTCTATAGTTACAGTATCACTGCTTTCTTCATCATAGCCTTCTCCACAATAACTCTGGGAGTCTGATCCAACAGCCATACAAGTGATATTAAAATCATGGTCTCCAGTCTCGCCGGGAGGACATCTAGTGACAAAAGTATCCTGTAATTCAGTACAATCTGAAGTATCATTTATCATACAATCAGTATGGGGGTAATATGGCATCGACAGATGTGCTAGAGTACCATCGATCAAAAGCTTCCTAACATCATATGGATAATCAGTTGACACACCACTGCCACGATACGAGTAATTTATCTCAAACGGCATCCACCCGTATATCGTCCTTGGATAATCATAAATCTCTACTTCACCACAATATTCACAACCTAATGTAGTTAAAGTCGAACTACTAGAGGAAGTCGTGCTAACCCCACCCATACAACATAACTCACCTTCATCACAAAGATCCCAGCCAAGATTCAGGCCGTTACCACACCTAGATGAACAATCAGGTGCTAAGGGAGTGCACCAACACTCAAAATCATTAATATCAGAGAAATACATGCAAGACTCTAAGTACTCGCCGCTTCCAGAACATAAATCTTCGCACGGGTCCTTACAGATTGCACAATCCCTGTCAATCGCGCCCTCACAACAATCAGAAATCCAACACTCATCATTATCTTGTTCTATAACACCACACCCAATACCTGCAGGAAGACACATACCACCATAAGAAGAGCAAGGTCCAGTACCACAACAACAAACATCATTACCACCACATCCAAGAGGCGACGGCTTACCAGACCATTCATATCCATTAGCTTCACACACCCTGTCAGAACAGAAACAATCATCCTCGATACAAGGACTTCCCCTACGCGGAGAATACGGATGAATATCACAGGTATACTCGTTCACAGGCCTGCTTCTACAACCATCACCAGTACATACCTCACCATCATCAGCACACGACATAGGATTGCTATGAGTACATGTATGAGATGATAGACTGCATATCTCCTCTCCATTACAGGCTATACCATCATCCGGACACTCATCATCATAAGCACAATTATAAATACAACAAACACCCTCACCACCTGGCCCTTCCCCCTCACATGCATCAGTCCAATAACTCCTCGTAGCTGAAAAACTACTATCAGCTGTAAGACAGCACTGAACACTATTCAAACAAATACCTTCAGGATGTCCGGCTGGCGGACAGATACCCGTATCTATTGGTAATGGATTCTTTGGGTCTCTTACCGCAGTCTGCCAGTCTGGAGTTATTGGATGTATATCATTCCACCATGAAACCGCATCAATACAAATCCACTCTGAGGTCACACCATATTTCTCAAGACAATATTCACTACAAGGCAGGGTAGTTGAGGTAGTTGTGAGAATCGTTGTAGTAGAAACAAAACAACAACAAACATGTTCCTCACTATCAGATAGATAACAGCTATGATCCCCGATCGGGCTATAAACCCATCCTGACGGACAATTATTCAAATAACATTGAGCTTCGTCAAAATCCAGACAAGCATTTTCAAGATCGCAGATACATAAGCCTTGAGAGACTGCTTTTGGAGCGATTATTAGTATGAGAAGCAAGCATATTATCATTGATGCTGATCCTTTCGTGATTCTCACTTCCTTACCGTTTATCTTGACTTCAATATTATTCATTTAGGTTCACCAAACAATTTCCACAACAGCAAACATTATTACCAGCGCAATAAGCACCTGTCGTGGCTTCATACCATATGCAGTTAGACCTGCAATATCCGAATATTTCAACTGGATAGATACCACCTCCTACGTCAACTGTAACGTCAGGATATAGTTGGTTGCAGTGTTCATAACTGCATGGACCCATTGACGATGATGTTGTACTATGAGAGGTTGTACTTGTTGTTGAAACTGAAGTTGATGTTGATCCCAGACAACAGACATTTCCTTCGCTTCCATCATAGTTACACTCATCCCATCCGAGGTAGTCACCCCCACAGAGGTTATCACAGTCTTCTTCCCAGTTTAGGTCAGAGCAGGAACAGTATATTGTCGGGAATATATCATCTGAACACCATTCAACATATTTTGGATTCCCTGGCTCTATGTTTGCACAGTAGATTCTACAGTAATCTAGGCATCCAGCACAATCAGAGTCGATCCTGCCTTCACAACAATCTGTTACCCAGCAATAATCATCATTGTTTTCAAACCAGCGACAAAGTAATCCTTGATCTTCACAGTATCCACCATAGTCAGTGTAACAACTAGGCAAGGTTGAGGAAGAGGATGATGATGAAGTAGTTGTTGTGGACGGCAGCCTACATTCGCAAGTATAGTATGCGCAAAATGCGCTGCTTGAACAGCAGAAGTCCTGGCAGTGGTTTGGGGATTTATCTATTCCATGGATACATGCGGCTGGGTTTCCAGTATTCCATGGATCTATACACCATGATTTTTTACATGTATCTGTATCTGCACTTGACTCTACACCAAATATCGTTAAAACCATCCAGGCTAGGGCTAAGGCTAGTACTGTCCTTGCCAGTTTTATCCTATCTTCTTCCTTCATCATTGGTTTATCATACAATACATGCACATTGAGCCATATCACAGTCACATGCTGGATTATCATATCCTGCAAATCCTGCAAATCCTAGATCCTTACAGAAATCATCACAGAATTCTTCACATGACACCACCGTTGATGTTGTGAATGATGTTGTGGAATGGCTTGTAGTCGAATGACTCGTAGTCGAATGACTCGACGAAGTCGAGGAACTACTCGAAGTAGTCGAATGACTCGTAGTCGAATGACTCGACGAAGTCGAGGAACTACTCGAAG
>CAYREE010000012.1:26764-27415 GCA_964423225.1 uncultured archaeon
TAGTCGAATGACTCGTAGTCGAATGAGATGTAGTCGAATGCGAAGTAGTACTATGACTAGTCGTGCTATGACTCGTTGAAGACGTCGAACTACTCGAAGTAGTCGAATGACTCGAAGTGCTTGTCGAACTCGTAGAAGTTGTTGTATGACTTGTAGACGATGTTGTAGTCGTATCATACATACAACAACATGTTTCGCCCGGCACATTACATTGATCCTCTCCAATATTATAGCCTAGATTTAGGCCGATACATGCTTCATCATTACAATAGTTTGTCATCTGGCATTGACATGTATCATCATCACACCAGCTTACTGCCTGGCCGATTGCTGCGCATAGATCAGCGCATCCAGTACCGTAGCCGGGTATATAGTCTAGACAACCGCATTCTGGATCGATTACTCCTTCACAGCAATGTTTGTTACCAACATCGCAGAAGAGGCTGTCTTCTCCTCCTGGCGTGTAACATACTGCATCTTTATCTGGGATTGATTCGCATGATCCTCCGAAGAATTCAATTCCACGGTATCCACTATACGATTCACAGTATTCGATACATGTTAGTGTTGATGAGGTTGTCGCGGATGTTTTTGTCAGTGATGTTGACTGTGTACTGCTCGAGGTTGTCGAATGACTCGTCGTACTGTGAC
>CAYREE010000013.1:0-15231 GCA_964423225.1 uncultured archaeon
GTTGATAATATATGTAATTACTCCATCCATATTACTGCTGAATCGTCGAAAAGTATTTTATATGGTCCTCTCATGCTTCCATCAGTGTCCATCCATACAGCTATCTTGTAAAAATAAGTTCCTTTACCATGGATTTTTTCCTTACAGTCTATTATGTCATTGCTCCAGTCAGTCGTGGATTTTATCAGACCACTGTCGAATATCTCAGAGCCAATAACAGGATCTTTATCGTCCTTATCAATGAAGGCATATACTCTCAGTTCTTTTGGATCATCTGAATATTCTTCCATCTTCCATTTGAGCTTGCAGATGGCTTCGGTCGCAGCCTTCTCAGAAGTGAATTCTTGCATCCAATAACCGCCAACACCCACGCTTTTATCCCTGCTAATACTGATGTCTACTCTGGGAGAATTATCTACTCCGCCTTCAGTGAGCCAGTTACCTGTTGGTTTTGCCTCACCATGGTCTAAATCCCATATACTATATCTCCAATACGTTGGATTTGATGAGAATCGCGCGTTAATATTTCCTTTCCACTTTGTTGTAGATGCGATTGTAGTTGGAGTACTCACCGGCTCTTTGGGGTTTGAAATGGGATGATTCTCGAGTGTCGTGGTTGTCTGTTGGTTTGGACCAGGATTATACTTTATTGGTGTGACATAAGTCACATTTATCTTAAACAGCATTGTTGAAGGACCTTCTTCATCACCGATCGTCGCCCAACCGCTCGGGCCTATGTTTTTAACTGTTATCGTATTGGTTTCTCCAGGAGTGTAGTCTGGATATTTTATAGTCCATGATCGTGGTCCATCACTATCACAGTTTGTATTCCCTTTTAACTCGCCTAGTGTATTATTGTTTAATTTAATCTCTATTTCAGCATCTCCTGTAGTTCCAACCAACTGTATTAAAGTAATTGTTATCTCATAAATGCCTTTGTCACTGGAAAGAGAATCATCTAGATCGCATGTTAGGGGATCGCCATTATAATCTGCCATATGATCTGGATTACCACATGGATTCTCACTCCATCCATCGCATTTATTACTGTTAATATGATATGATTTCACTGTTTTTTCCAGCTTAGAATAATCCTTTAGGGTAGTTGTCGTAGTCGTACTGATTGTTGTGGTCGTGGTTATCTTTTCAATAGTTGTAGTCTGCGGGGGGATGGTAGCACCCTGTTGTGTTGTAGTCGTCTCTGAATCCTCAGGAACTGAGCTGTTTGATAGGATGGTGGTAGTGCTAGAACCATTTATCCCTGAATCTTCTCCTCCAGTTGAATTTAAGAATATCAAGGATATTGCCAGGGCTATTAACACTCCTAAAAGTATTACTTGTCTCTTATTCAACGTCAAATACATGACATGGTCATTATAGACCAGTATTATAGCAGGCCCCCTGGTATTCATCTCTTAGATATTAATTATAGTACTAAAATATTCTAATGCATATGGATACTGAGGAAATAAAAGAAAAAGACGAGGATATCAACTCTTTAATAGTCTTAAATGATGGAATAGTCAAGTCTAAGAGTTCTGGAAAGCTTTCTGGACTAAAGCTAGGCATCAAGTCTAATATATGTGTTAACGGCCTTCTAGCATCTTGTGGATCAAAGACTCTTGAAAACTATATCGCACCTTTTGATGCATTTGTAGTCGAAAAAATCAAGTCTGAAGGCGGTTTTATCCTGGGTATGGCGAATATGGACGAGTTTGCCTGTGGCGCTTCTGGAGAAACATCTTTTTACGGTCATACAGACAACCCTAATGCTATCGGAAGGATACCTGGGGGTTCGTCAAGCGGTTCTGCAGCTTGTGTTGCATCTGGTATGGCTGATTGCGCTCTTGGAAGCGATACTGGCGGATCTATCAGGAATCCAGCATCACATTGTGGTGTTGTCGGATATAAGCCTACATATGGCTTAGTATCCAGATATGGTCTTATTGACCTTGCTATGAGCCTTGACCAGATAGGGCCGATTGCACGTGATGTTAAGACTGCAGCCCTACTTCTTGAAGTCATCTCTGGTAATGATCCTCGTGACGAGACATCCTTGGTATTAGAACAAGGGTTCACAAATTTTTCAGAAAACCTGGATGACCAGCTTGATGGATTAAAGTTTGGTTATGCACAAGAGTTTAATGACTTGATCATGGATAAGGGAATACAAAAGAATATCATGGATGGGATTGATATTCTTTCATCTAATGGGGCTGAGATAGTTGATGTGAGCCTGCCAAGCATCGAACTTGCATTACCCACGTATTATCTAAATGTATACGTCGAGTTTTTCTCTGCTACACGCAAATATGATGGTAGAAGATATGGTCATAGGATTGAAGATGTATGTGGGGAAGAAGTATTGCGACGGATTTTATTAGGAAGTTATATTAGTCAAAAAGAATTTTCAGGAAGATATTATCGTAAGGCTTTACAAGCCCGATCAGTTTTAAGAAATGATTTGATGAATGCTTTGAATGATGTTGATGTGTTAGTTGGTCCGACTGTGCCAAAACTACCACATAAGATTGGGTCAAAAATCGATGATCCGAGAGTCATGTATGCTTACGATATATTCACTGTTTTAGCTAATCTTGCAGGTTTACCTGCTGGAAGCGTTCCGGCCGGTACAGTGGAGGATATACCAACAGGTCTACAAGTCATTGGTAAGCCTTTAGGTGATCAAACAGTTCTAAACGTTATGAATGGTTTTGAGGAGGTATTTAAAAATTGTTCTTGAATCTCTGGCAGTTCCAGATAGTCTGGAATGTCATCCAGGACGGATGCTTATAATTGGATTTGAATATGCTACGATCGGATTGTTCCTAGCATTACTTGTGTTTGGTGATTATGCGAGCATCTCCTCGATATTCCTTACGTCAATGCCATTGATCGTCGTTATGTATAATGCCATAAAATATGAGGAGGGCAAAGACCTTGAGATTTGTGGCGAGTATCTTCTTATCAAAGAACATATGAAGGCGGTTAAGCTTTTTGTATATCTTTTTTTCGGAATGTTTATAGCATATTCTTTCTGGTTCACATTCCTACCTGAGAATGTTTCTGAAAAGATTTTTTCGACCCAACTAGAGACTATCCAAGCTGTAAGATCATCATTCAATCAAGAAGTTTCAGGTAATGCAATACTTGAATATACTGGATCATCAGTTAGTGGTCTTACAGAAATGAGGGTCATTATTGTTAAGAATCTTGGAGTTCTTGGATTCTGCATCTTATTCAGCTTTTTATATGGTTCTGGAGCCATCTACATCCTCACATGGAATGCCTCGGTGATCGGTGTTGCTGCAGGTGAATTGATACGCGCGACTCTCAGAGAGTTTGCTGGTATGAGTGGTATCGAGATGCTAGTCAACTACTTCACTGTTTTTCCAATTAGTATTGTATATCTTGTTCATGGTATACCTGAAGTTACAGCATATTTTATCGGAGCTTTATCGGGCGGGATCATCAGTGTGGCAGTTGCCAATCATCATTATGCATCAAAGGAGTTCAAGCGCATAGTACTTGATTCGATGGACTTGCTCATCCTTGCGATACTTGTCCTTGTGGCTGCCGCATTCATGGAAGTCTATATCACTCCGATAATACTATAGTTGAAGATGAAAAAATGCATGGAAATTTCTTCGGGTTTAACCCCAGATCAAAAAAGGCTGTTTGATCACGACTTGTTTGAGATTGATAATCCTGATGAGCATCATATTGGAAAACTCTATTACATGGATCGTTTTTCGAAAATTATTGGATTAGTCGAAAGATACTATCCTGATTCCAAGGGAATTAGGGTGGGTGAATTAGGTTGTGCTCAAGGAAACTTTAGTCTACTACTGGTTGAAAGAGGATATTCTGTATATGCGTTAGATATAAACAAAGAGTTTATTGATTATTCGAAGTTAAAATATGAACAAGGAGAAATTCAATGGATAAATACAAACGTAGATATAGACTTTCTAAGTGAATTGCTAGAAGGCAGACTTAACGTGATCATACTCGGTGAATTACTAGAACATTGTGCTTATCCCGAGGAGATAATTCTTAAAAGTCTCTCTCTCTCCTTGAAGAAGATGGAATCATTATTATCACGACTCCGAATGGAGAACAATTATTGAATAAGTTACCCTCATATACGAAGATCATAGAGGATGATGTTAGAGATAGTCTCGTTGATGCGCAGTTCGGACCTGATGGAGCCGATCATCTATTCCTCTTTTCAAAAACTGAGTTAAAAGGAATAATGCCTGCAGAAAATCAGATTATATGTGGAGGTTATACTGGAGGCACTATATTGATCAATCGTTATACATTGCCACTATTGCGCATCTTCTCTCCGGGAATCCTATATTCATTTATGAATATTCTTTCGAAGATACCTATCCTAAATTCAAAAACATTTAACGGCATTTATCTTGTTATAAGAAAGAGTACGATTTAATTCTTCTTCAACCAGTCCAGGTCGCTCATGTATAATTGTCGTATATCTTTTAATCCAAGCTTTAATGCTATGACTCTATCTAGTCCTAGACCCCATGCTAATACAGGGCATTCGATCCCCAATAGCGGTCTAACTACTTCCGGCCTGAATATACCTGCTCCACCAAGTTCTATCCATTCCTTTTTTTCCTCGAAATAAACTTCTGGTTCGACACTCATCTCGGTGTATGGGAAGTATGCTGGCCTGAACCTAATCTTCTTGAATCCCATCTCATCATAGAATTGTTTTAATATGCCGAGAAGGTTTGGGAATGTTGCATTTGGATCTGCTACTATCCCCTCGACCTGGTAGAATTCTGGTAAGTGTTTGTAGTCAACTGCCTCGTTTCGAAAGACTTTTCCGATACTATAAACTTTAACCGGCAAGTCTTCCTTACTTATACTTGCAAGATAGCGTGCGGTAACTGCGGTTGTATGCGTCCTTAACAGAGTCTTCTTAGCGATATCTTCGCTCCATTCATACTGCCATCCACTGCTTCCAGTATCCCAACCGTTTTCATGAGTCTTTTTTATTCCTTCCTTAAGCTCTTTGAATCTGTAAATACCTGTCTTAGATGGTGTTTTTAGATAGAATGTATCATGCATGTCTCTTGCAGGATGGTCTTGAGGCTGGAATAATGCATCGAAATTCCAGAAGGCAGACTCCACGTAATCCCCTCTTATCTCAGTGAATCCCATACCAGTGAAGATCCTTCTTACCCCATTGATCTCCCTGTTCAACGGATGTTTCTTTGCCGCCCTTTTTGGTTTGACATATATTGACACGTCATAAGGCCTGAATTCAACGTCTTTCCATGCTCCTGATACAAGCATGTCAGAAGATAATTGTGATATACGATCATCTTCTTTAATCGTTTTCCCTAAGTCAATTCCATTCTTTGTGGGTTTAATCGTTATCTTCTTGACATCTGTTGTGGCGACAACATTCTTTCTAGACAGTAGTTCTTTCAATGCATTCATCATTTCTTTATCTAGTGTAGACGAGTTTAACGGCTGTTTTTTAGATATCTGCTTTAGTAATCTCTCATCAGATGTCTCTTCCTTCTTTACGACGAGTACATCACCCTCTTTAATCTGGATATGATTTTTTTTACGAAGCCATCCGAAACCAATGTTAAAAAGGTTTTTATCAGCTTTTTTCTTCAATTCCTGCATACTCATGCCTTTACCGATCAAGTCGATCAACTGTCTTTCTGGAAGGCCTTTCTCTATATAGTCTTTCCCTTCCTCACCCAAGGTTATATCCAGGCTTATGTCCTCGACGACTTCCACGAGTTTCTTGGTGTTTAGCCATGATACGGCCCTTAATACCGTATCTTGTGCCAGACCTGATTCTATCGCTAGGTCTGCTGGACTCGTGTCTTTCTTAAGACTTTTTAAAACCTTTATCTCGTGTGGATGCAGATCCATCGCATATGCAATATGAACAAATAGAAATAAATGTCAATAATCCCTAGTATAATGAAAAAGAGTTGTCGAAGACCTAGATTAGACGCACCCTTAGATAAAGGCGAAACTATGGTACCAGCTAAGGATGATGTTCCAACCGTTAGGACAACCGTTAGATTGCCTAGTCTACCATTAGTGTTTCATCCAGGTCGAAGAGGATTAATTCTTTAAGCATCCTGATCATACATATTCGAAATTACCTGTCTTGGACTTCACAGGTTTTTCAAACTTGAACTTGCTTTCCTTCTTCTCAACTTGTTCTATCCAGTCGACAGTACACATGAGGAATGGGATGTCAAGCATCGCTCCCGCGATTATGCATTCACCCACGTCCAGGCTGTCAAGATCCCTTACAATATCTTCGTTGATGCATTCAAAACTCCTTCTTATATGATCCTTATCACGGGGATTTGTTATATGCATGTATATTCCAGTATTGCATTGCGATAAGATCTCCTCGTCTATCTTACTAGGTTTCTGGCTTACCACAAGTAGACCAACACCGAATTTCCTACCCTCTGAGGCAATGCGTTGAAGCTGTCTTTTACATGAGTGTGTTACCTTATCACCACAGTAATTATGGGCTTCCTCAACGATGAATATTACCGGATCCTTAATACCTTCCCCCATCTCGTTAACACTATTTATCCTACCATCAAGGATTTTTTTTGAAAGATATGATATCACTGATTGCCTCACAGGTTGTGTTGCAAGCGACGCGTCAATAAGGGTTATCTGGTATGGTTTTACAAGCCTTGCTACATCAGTACCCGTCAAGTCGAATATTCCTTTGAATGATATTTTTAAACCAGCCATTCTCCTTTTCAATGCTTTGGCTGTCTCTTCATGCACATCGATATTCTGTGTGCTTGCAAGCGATGCAATCTCATCGCATTCAGATAAAATATCATCAAGCGTATATCCCCGCCCCTTTTTAATTCCTGAAAGACGGTTTAACACTATCTCCAATGCATAAACTTGGTTCTCATTAAGGTTTGTGAAATGTCTAAAATCTATTGCAGTCAACTCAGCTACAGGTATTTTCAATAAGTCAACTCCTTGTTTAGCGTGTTTTACAGTGTAAACATTCAAGTTAAGCTTGTTTTTAGCTCCAAGTATGGAAAGCAGCTTCATATATTCTCCATGGGTATCCACTATCACCATCGGTTGTCCAAGATTTGCGAATTCTTTTATCAAATTAGCAGTCAGAAAGCTTTTTCCAGATCCTGTGGAAGCAAGGACTGCGATATGCCTGTAATATTCACCTCCGTTCATTATTGCTCTGGCTTCGGTCCCATACACGACTCCGAATGATAGGGAGTCTTTATCGGATAAGATGGCTTCCAACTCTTTTTTTTCAGCGAGGATTGCTCTTTCATGAGGTTTAACCGGTCTTTTAACCTTGTGTAAACGCCCATTACTGAGTTTTCCGAATATCTGCGTTTGGGCTAAAAGTTTTTGTCTTGTCCCAATCTTCTCGTCTTCAGCATATCTCATTCCAGCAACTATTCCAAAATGATCTCCTATCCTGAGTATGCTTCCTATTTCAAGGCCTGGTTTTTGCACTAGTACTTCTACAATACTGCCTTCTGACCCAACCACCATCCCACAGGACTCCATTGTAACAATCTTAATAGTAAGCTAAGATAATAAAACCTTATTATAATATCTCATATATGATGGATAAGATAGAGTTCACTACAAAAGTCGGTTGTTCGGTCAAATGCAACTATTGTCCACAAAAGAAATTCATCGATTCATATATGTCTAGAAGTGATGTTGAATCATTGAGCCTAGATAATTTCAAACACTTCTTAAGTAAAATACCTAAGGATATTGAACTAATTTTTTCAGGGATGTGTGAACCATGGGATAATCCCGATTGCACTGAAATGATATTATACGCTCATGAACAAGGTTATCGGATAGGTGTTTACACGACTTTGATGGGTGTTGGACTAGAGGATATAGATAAGATAGAGTCAATACCCTTCACCATGTTCATAATACATTTGCCTGATAAAGACCTTATTGATGGGATTGTGATTGATGAAAAATATAAGAAGGTTCTGGATAGGCTTGGTGGATCCGGGATTAATGAAAGATACATGAATTTCACTGGTTTTGTCCATCCAGAAATAAAACCTATCCTAAAAGACAAGCAAGTCGAGGATTGGATTTTTTACGATCGATGCGGGAATCTGGATATCTCAGATGTGCCTGAAACTGTAAAGAAGAAAGATGCGATAAGATGTGATCGTGGATTAGGTTATCCAGTCATCCTTCCAAATGCAGACGTTGTATTGTGCAGCATGGATTTCGGTTTGAAGCATGTTCTAGGCAATATATTAGAGTCTGACTATGATTCAATTCTAAAGGATCAGGAATACACCCGGGTTAAAGATGGGTTGAAAAAGATGGATTCCGATATAATCTGTAGATACTGCTACTTTGGAGTCCCTGATCAGAATATGTTGGAGAAATATGTTTCGAAGACAACTGATCTCATACATGCATTTTTCAAATGACTAAACGATTCTATACGATAAAGGATGAGGTGAGGATCCTTGGTTTTGATGACGGACCTTTTAAACGAGGGGATAGTGATGTACTTGTTGTTGGAACGGTCTTCCGGGGTGGGCAATGGCTTGATGGTGTCATGTCTACACATGTGTCAGTGGATGGGATTGACTCGACTGAAAAGCTTATCGAACTTGTAGAAAATTCAAGGTTCAAGGATGTCCGTGTAATAATGTTAGATGGGCTTGGGTTTGGAGGTTTTAACCTAGTTGACATCCAGAGACTGAGTGATGAGACCGGGCTTTCAGTCATTGTTATAATCCGCAACCGACCAGACCTGGATGAAATTAAAAGCGCATTAGAAAATCTTTCTGACAGAGATTTTCGTTGGGATTGTATTTTAAATGCTGGGGATGTTGTTGAAGTTAAGGTGAGGGCGGATAAGACGATCTATATACAATCCTGTGGCATACACATTGATGATGCGGTAGCTATAGTCAAGCTGTCAGCAACAAGAAGCCTTATACCCGAACCAATAAGAGTTTCACACTTAATCGCGTCAGGAATAGTATCTGGACAGTCAAAAGGCAAGGCGTGAATAATTTTATTATTTGCCTGCATCCCCAAGTTTCGATCCTTCGCTCTTATATGAGATCGAGGATTTTTTCCCGGATTTTTTCTTTGTAGAATGTTTTGGTTTCTCTTCTTCCGGCTGGGATGATATGTCAAAAACATCATCGCCATCAATTACAACAGTCTTCCTGTCTTTTTTACTGCCAGGATGTGTGAGACTGGAATCATCACTTTTTCCGATCATGGATTCTCGTTTGCCCATTTCTCCCAGGCTATGGCTCTTATGTGGAATTCTATGTCTCCTATTTCTTGAATCTAACTTACTTCCTGGCTTATTAGAGAGCATAGTGTATGAGATGTATATTATCGCTAAGACTACTGCGAGGATCCCAATGATTGTGATCCAGGAGAAATCAAGTCCTTCCTCGTCTACTGGTTCTTTTCTAACCTCTCTGATTGTTGTTGTGGGAGCGATCACTGGGTTTCTAAGGGTTGTTGGTACGGGTTTAGGGACTGTTGAGATAACCGGGGGGATCGTTGTTATTGTTGTTTGAGGTTGGAATAGGGGGATAGCCTTTAGCCCTATTGCAGTATTCGTCAGGTTTCTGATTATCGAGGCTATTGTATCACTTGAAGCTCCGAATTGCTGTCTATACTGTACTTCTTTCGTTCTTCCCGTAAGCTGATGGTTATACGTGAACGTGCATACCTGCGAGACACTCCAGACACCCCCCTTCTTATACTGCTCATCGGCTTTAAATGCAAGGTTCTTATTACATTCCGGATCTTCTTCCTTTACCCAATTGAATGGATTATATGACTCTGCAATGTATGCTGATGCAATACAGAACTTATAGATGCGGCCGCATTCTGTCCGGGATTTTTCTGAACTGTCAAACCAGATGTCAGCATTATCTGTTGCCTTGGTCTCGGTTTCGCACAGATATTTATGCTCTCTAGAATTCCTGATAATACATGATTCCTGTTTTTGAGGGATTTCTGAATGGCTAAACATTAGTTTTGGAATCAGTGCTGGATGGATGACTGACTGGAGGCTCATGCATTCAGCCTGGTTTTCTGTTAATCCTTGGCAGAAATTCTGTTGGGTTTGCATAGTCCTCTGGTGGATACATCTATCTAATAATTCTTGTCCCCAAACCTCTTTCACGACAGTATCGCATATCGTTGATAATGTATAATCGTTCCACGCTACTGCTGTTTGTGATAGAATAATCATTACTGCCGTAATCCAGATTATTTTCCCTGTTTGCATTGTAATCTATTATCTTTAATAAAAAAAAATAAGGGTAGGGCGGTTTTTTTTATAACCCTGCCTTACATGCTGCTAATTGTGGATCACATGTCATAAGGTGGCAGTCGACTCCAACTGTGCATGGACAGTGGTCGCATGGCTCCACAAAGTTAGTCTTTATACAACAGCAGTTAGCTGACAAGCCACCCATAAAGGCTCCCTTTCCACAACTTGCCCTACAAGTCTTCTTGATCGCTGCAAGCGCTTTTGAAAGTTCAGATGTCGGATCATTCTTGTCATAACATTTATTTGCGCTGGTCACTCCAGCAACATTCGCATATCCTGCTCCCTGAGCCCCGCAGAAAGAGGCGCAGTCTGTAATACACTTACAGTTTCCATTGCATGTATGGTGTGTTGGACAATCCGCAGTCTTCTCACATTCCTCTGGCGGAGTTATGAATCCGTCACCGCATACTGGTGGATAGCATCTATAACACTCCTTGTATTGTGATTGTGGTTCTGCTTCACCCACCTTTCTGCATAATCTATTATCGCATGTCGCATCGCATCCAGCGAACCTGTAATAATCCATGCTATCCGGGCATTCTTCAACGCAATGATAGCAGTCATCACATGTAGCGTGTTCTACACAATCCTCGTGTTGGGAGTCACAGGTGTTGCAGATTGTTATATCATCCCATCCTGCCCCCAGTTTGTCACATTCCTTCTCACATCTATAGCAGGGCAGTCCAGCGATCTGTTTGCATTCTTCACATGATGCATCGCATTCGTTATCACAGTTGTCAGTGTTATAAACTCCTGTGCCTGAACAGCTGACGATGACAATCGTCGTCGTTGTTATACGGACTGTAGTCGTTGTCGCGCCTGCAACTGTTGTTGTCGGAGAACTACTGCATTGAGCATCCATCATACATTCGTTATTTCCAGCACCCATAATCTTCGTACATGTTCCACTAATACACTCATAGTGGTATGGGTCAAGATTATCCGTGCAATCCAGGTCTGTATCGCATTCATCAGTACCTGGAGACAATGACATGATACACTGCTCATTTGAACATTCATTATGATAGCATTCTGAACTCTTTGTGCATGCTGGGCCAGAGTCTATATCCATCCTGCATTGTCCGCTCTGGCAATGACCTTCTGTTGGTTCGAAACAGCTGAAATCATCGCTGCATGAGTCTACTCCAGGACTTTTCACATTCAGGCATTTTCCTGGCATTCCTGGCTCGAAAACACATTCCTTGTGGTTGCATTGTCCGCTTGAAACACACTGGTCTTCTCCTTCACCCTTAACATCCTTGCATACTCCGTCTACACATGCTTTATGGTATACTTGTTCGACGCATTGGGAGTCTATCTGGCATATGCTTTGTCCGGGCTCTAGAATCTCCATGCATTTCTTGTCTACGCATTCATTGTGTCTGCAGTCTTTATTTCTCGTGCATTTATCCTCGCCTTTTCCAGCCACTTCCTTGCAGTTGCCTTTTACGCATTCCATATGGGTTTTATCAGATGATTCTTCACCTGGTTTTACTGTGGTGGTTGTTTTTAACGTGGTTGCTGGTGCTAGTGTAGTTGTTGTTTCGTCCTTGTCACATATTTTATTGTAATTCTTGTCGAGACAGCATTGGCCGCCGACTTTTATGTATGGTGGATTACAGACGACCTTTGGTTGAGTTGTTGTCGGTGTTCCACTCCCTTGCGAGCCTCCAAACAGGCTTGAGAACCAGTCTATGATATCTGAGAAAGAGAATGCTTGTGCACTACTTGATAATAAAAATAATGTTGTTAATACGATTATCGTGTAACTAACTTTTTTATTCATACAACCACCCTGTATAATTTTTGATACTATCCCATTAAATTGCTGCCAATAAAAATAGACTCCGGGTAATACTGCCTGTATATTAGGGTATTATGCTGTGTTGGCGTATCATCTGATGGAAGATTTTTTTTTTATCAGGGTATTAGTCTAGTATTCCTTCCCACATCATCTCGTTGTTGACGTCTAGGTTCAGTAGATTCCTTATTCTTTTGGCGTCTATCTGGCCGTTTTTTGCTTCTTCTACTATCTCTGGTTTTTCGGTTTCTTTGTCTTGGACGTAGTCTTGTAATTGTTTTCTTATCAGTCTTTTTTCTTCTAGTTCGGCGTTCGCTGCTGTGAAAGCCATTTTTTTCTTGAAATCTGTGTCAATGTTTTTGAGTGTTTCTTTCAGTATTGTCTTCTTTTCTGTTTTGAGTCCTGCGATCTTCTCTATCTCATCTTCAACTGTTTTTTCATCTATTGAGATTTTTTCTAGGTGTATCTCACGTATCTTGGAAAGTTCTCTGTTTGCTATTGATATGATGACGTTTGCTGATAGTTCCTGGTCTGAACCGGATTTTATTACTTGCTGGGTCTCTTTTCTTAGTTTGTTGGTGTATTCATTGAAAATCTTTACGAATTCACTTAGCTCGTTGTTTAAGTCTTCCCTTGCCTGTAGTGTGTTTCTCTTTTTCGCATCTTCCATGACTTCTTGTAGTGAGGGTTTGTCATTTATGCTTTCAAGCATTTTTTCTTCATCTTGTTCTGTTACCATCAATTCGACTGCATGTGTCATTCCTGGAGGCATTTGAACATCGTCTTGAGGTATGTTTGTCCTATATCTTAGATCGTCTTGTCTGGGCGTACCGTCTCCGACTGGTAAGTCCATCACATTTCTTAACTGTCCTGTTAGCCTGCCTACTTCCGTGGAGTTGTCTTCTGTACCGTATGCATAGTCTTCTGTGATGTCTCTTGTGAGGTTTAGGATGCCTATTAGTGGATTGGTCATCCTGTCTGCAAGTTCTTTTGATGGGTGGTTATCAGCTAGTTTGGGGGTTCCGATATTCGGGGGTCGTGTGAATCCGTCTGTTTCAGCAATCTTATCCTGGATTATGTCTGGAACGTCGTTTTCCATTCTTTCAGTGATTTCTGATAATTTCTTTTGGAGTGGGTTTTCAGCGTCGGCAATAGCATATCCTGATAGTATTATCAGTGCAAGCCAGAGTGTTATGATCTTTTTCATCATCTTCTATACATTCTTTTATTCATGAACGGTATTTAAACCATATACTGTACAAGATTGAACGATCTTGTTTATAGTCCTTTGAACCATTTTGATAGTTCGATATAATGGGTTGTATTGTCTCTATTTACGTCTACAATGCCTTTTCTCTCCAGGGTATTCAATGCTACGGCAAGGCTTGATTTTGAGATTCCACTGGATCGTTCTAGAGAGCTTCTTTTCATCCCGCCTCCTTTCTTCAATAATGTGTCAACGACCTTGTATTCATTTCCTGACATGGTTTTCATAACATTTACCATTCCTTCGGTCATATGGTCTTTTATGAAGACTCTGTAAACAGAGTATATTATCACAAGTAAGGTTGTGAAAACTATGATGAGTAGCAATCCCATATTACTGATCTTACTTATTATCGAGCTATCTTCCTCTGGGATTGTTGTGGTTGGTGCGAGCGTTGATAGTGTTGTAGATGCTGTTGTTGGATATGTGTATGATACCTTGATGTTCTTTTGATTTTTCCAGATTAGGTTCTTTGATTCGTTTTCATCTGTAATGCCTGCTTTTGGTGTGGTGTCTTTTATTATCACTTCAGGAGGTAATGCGACTAGGATTTTGGTTGATTCAAGGGATGGTAGCTCTGCTGTAAGCGTCCAGGTATCTCCTTGTTTTGAGGTTAAGAGTTTTGTCTTGTATAATATGGTTGCTATATCGTCTTTTGCAAGGGAGACTTCTATTCCCTCATCAGATTGTACATATAATCCTCCTTTCACCATTGGATTGGCTGCATCAAGTGGTAGAGGGATCTCAATAGTACCAGCACCTTCCAGGATAATAATCGATACGACATTCCCGTTTTGTCCGACCACCATGTTGATACTGCCTGTTGTTGCACAGGCGTTTCCAGCCATAAATATTATGATTAGGAGGGCATTGATCCTCATTTTCTTAATTATTTTCACCGTCTTTGTTTAAAGGTGTGTTGTTTTACTTCGGTTGATCCCTGATCTTGATCGATTCTATAAATCCGGTCACAGTTTCATTTAATCTTATTATCTCATCCCTTTTATCACATTGTTCAAGCAGCCTTGTAGTCTCAGGCAATACTATTTTTTCAAGTATTTGTCTTGGGAATTCCGGGAATTTCTCCCATTCGTCCCTGCCTAAAAGATGCCAGGGTAGGCAGCTTAAGAGTGTTGGAGATGTCTGTTTGAACAGGTTTAATACATTTTTTTTCTTTAAAGCATCTTTCACGGATTCCAGGCTTGTTCCCCCAGTCTCGGTTTCCACGAGGCTTTGGAAACCCTCGTCATAGATTCTCAGTATTTCTAGCCAGTAGTCTACGATCCTGGCCTTCCATCCTTTAACGTCGGTTGGAGTCCAGTATGGATATGGGTTTTTTATTGTTGAGTATGGTTCCCAACATGATGGTTGTATCTCCTTTAATAGTATATTATTAGTATATTCTATATTGTCGGATAGTAGTTTGTATTCTATATTGTTTTCATCCATCATTGCTCCTACATCTGCAATATCATCTATATATCTTAATGCATCCCGGCTTTCTCCGTTCTCCCAGTCTCTTACGACTATATGATCTTGGCTTGAATCAAGAGTTTCTAGAACATGCGTGAATTCCTGTCCGTCCCTCATTGATTCTAGGCTTCTATTCCAGTCCAGTCTGTCTGGCACATATTCAGGCCTATCATAGACTACCGAGTTCATGAGAACGTCTTTCACAAGTATGTTGCAGACCGCGGCCTTTCCATTAATCCCTTCGCCTACTATTTGTGAGAATCCACTTTGTTTGCTACCGATACTTCTGTCTGGGATTACTGCGATTGTTTCAGGGAA
>CAYREE010000013.1:15241-26773 GCA_964423225.1 uncultured archaeon
ATCCTTCATATAGTACTCTAAGCTTCTTCTTGTCTACTGCGACTTCTGGGAACCAGAAGAATGTTGGTTTGGCTATGTGTTTGCTTACTGTCTCATAGTCTGCGAGCATCTGGGCGTATGCTAGTTGGTCTGATACTAGTGGGAGTAATGCATGGCTGTATGCGCTGAAACCGATTTCGATATTGCCTGCTTTACTAGCTTCTTTTAGATTGGATAATACTTTCTCAGCCTTAGATCGTATCTCGGTGGGTCCGTTAAGCCATGCGTCTATAGTCCATCCTTGTAGTTGGATATTGTGTTTGACATATCCTTTTTTCATGGCCTTTGATGTGGGTAGAAATACGTTATCTAGGTTTTTTCCCACCCAGTCTGGTATCAAGTCCTGGGTGAATGGTTGGTAGCCATGGATTATGTCGTATACGTTCATCGCTTGTTTCAGAATATGGATTTACCCTTATATTACCTTAAAATTCCCAATTTATTACTAAGATGCCACAGTCTCACAGGATTGTTAATAACGCGTATCAAGGCTTGGAACCCATGTCTCCGGGTGCACAGCCTTTGTTGCATGCAGCTATTGGCAAGCTCGAGGATACTCGGGTGCGGGGTAATGTTCCACTAGCTAAGGATGTGGATTATACTTATGCTGATACTGACGATACGAGATATAGGTTCAGGTTCGCTCTTTCGCAGGATAGGATGGGAGAATTTATCCGTGGAGATGATTTCCAACCAACACAGGCTGAGCAGGCTGATCTTCCAGTACATCTTCTTTCAACAGATAAGAGGTATGTGATGGAGGAAGTTGGGGGCGCAGATGCAGGCAAACCTAGGTATATCATTTTCAATAGTACTAACGGACTAACACCTCAAACCGAGGTCAGGGACGAGGCTATAATGGAGCAGCGTATGGATCAGGCATGGGCTGCTGTTGACGGTAGCGGTGTTGACATGGGATCTAGCATGGGATTGGGGTCGTTCAAAGGATTGGCTGAGACAGTCGATCTGAAGTCTGGTGGAGCATTACTTGACAATGTTTTAGCTGATAATCGTTTGCCTGCATGCGTTGGCCTATTGGGTGTGAACTGTATTGCAGTACATCCTTCATTTGTCCAACCAGATGATGTGCATGGTGATCCGATGGCTTCTACTGGACAAGTCCATCCGCTTGAGGCTCTTGGAGCACAATTCAATCCTGATATCCTGGGTGCTGGCGGTTCTCTAATACTCAGGGGAAATATGAATTCTGTTTCTGATCTCCCCCTGGTGTTTGATGCCAGGATCGGTTTTTTCTCTTCAGCACTTCTTGGTAAAAGCCTTGATTCATTGCCTGCCGATACTGCTCCTGACGCCTTCCTTGATGTTGTCGATCAGATGAGAGACGGTGGAAAGATAGTTGTGGAACTAGGTGCTGATAAGAAACAATGGGCTTCAGACCAGTTTCTATCTGATAATGGTGTGAATGCCAAACTCACTAAGACTGGGCGATTATCCCTGGGCAATGGATATGACGGAGATGTTTATACTGTGAAAAAGACTGTGTGACAGTGATTTATACCCTAGTTTATCCTAGATATTTCCTAAGGTAGGAAAGTCGATTATTCGAGGTGTTTGAAGTGAGGAAAGCCCGTCTTGTAAACAATGCATATCCTGCCAGGGAATTTGAAAATATCCTTCCACAAGAATTGGGTGGATTAAGAGATTGTTCCTGGGAGGTTCCAAAGGATTTTCCAAAACAGGAAGTAGAATCTCATGGTATGCATGTGCCAGAGGGAGTTATAAACAGATGGAATACTCCAGAGACACCTCTTCTTATCGGCAGAGAATACTCTTTTACTGGATCTGATTTGAAATACAGTTATTCAGGCACCTGGTCTTTCACAGAATTGAATAATTTCCTTCACGGTGATGACGTACCCCCAATAAGGGCAGAGGGAAG
Source organism: uncultured archaeon (assembly GCA_964423225.1). Taxonomy (GTDB): domain Archaea; phylum Altiarchaeota; class Altiarchaeia; order IMC4; family SCGC-AAA252-I15; genus CAYREE01. The sequence continues at coordinate 17,181 of CAYREE010000013.1, forward strand.
AGATAATATTCCAATCGGATATACTTCTCCTAGACGACTTACAGTATTTACCACCAGTGATAATGGACATCTTGTTGCAAGTGGATGCCGTGGATTCACTCCAAGTGAAACATTAGATAATCGGGATGCATTGCGAAGTCGTTTTGAAGGACCCTTTAACGAATATGCGAGTTCGAGTCAAGTTGAAAGCAGGCTTGGATTAGAAGGGATAGTCGACCTAGTGGATCGAATGGATATTCGAAGCGGTCAAAACATCTTGATTTATGAGCCAACCGATCCGTATCTACCATTACTACTTGCAAGAAACGGTGTCCGTGTCTATCTTTTCAGCAAGGGTTTTGAGCAAAAACCAGAAGATTTTAAAAAAGATGCTGATAACGATAGGAAAATAATGATGGGGCCAATGGACAAGGTTGCTATCGACTGTATTAGAAATAATTTCATTTCAATATTCAATGATATGAAACGGTCCAGGGGAGTATTATTACCCTCTGCATCACTTAGAGAATCTTTCGCACAGCTTCGTTCTATTGGAGGCGAATATGGAACTGATAGACTGGATGCGGCAATTATAACATCAATAGATCATATGTGGGAGGGCCCATCAGAAATGGCAGTTTCCACTGCTTTATTTAATGCTCGTGATAAAGGCCGTGTATTAGTTGGCTCTCGGTATCCTGAAGAACTTGAATCTTATTGTGGTGTGCTTACTCGTCCTGACACAATTCCAAGATTAAAACTAAGTGTTATAGACCAAGGTATATTATTGGATAATCGTGGTCCAATAAAGGGAAATATAATCCAAGTGGATCGATAATCTTATTTTTTACCTGATAGCTCCTAGATTTTTTCTTATGGCTAAGATGCGTTCAGTCGAATTATTGAATAATCGTTTTCCTGAACGTATAGTCTCCGAGTTTTCAAAGGAAAATCTAAGGGCATTTCCAGAAAGCCGGTTTGTAGTCGATGATACTGAGCCTGGTCGCCAATTAAAACAGGAGTATATTGGAGATCTGACCAGTCCAGGACGCATCAGACAAGAGGTGGCGTCTGATGAATTAAAGGAGAGAATTTGGGGTTCTCCAAGAAGTTTTGAAGTGGCTAAGTTGTTAGCTCGGGCTGGATTAAAATTTAAGACACCGAAGATCGAAAAAGAAGAGCCATTTCTAGTGGATCGTGCGGCATATGATTCGATAAAGGCTAGATGGGATAGTGGTGAAGTTCCCCTTAGGCTCGGGGAAAAATATTCGTATGATGGATGTGAGTGGGATTATATTGGTACTATGTCTATTGGAATGGTCCGTGAATACATGGATGGGACTGACTGTACGATCAGGTCGTCGAAGCTTGATAATGTACCTGCTGGATATGATGATCCTAACAGGGTATTCATATTCAATAGACAAGTCTCTAAAGGCGAGAGGATACTAATTGCAAACAGTTCGCGCGGATTCAAACCTGTTGGAGATGTTGATAATAATCGATTACTATTGGATCGTTTTGCAGAGAGTATGGGTAAACTAGTCGAGAATATTCCACCATCAATCCTATTGCCTCAACACATGATTGATATTGTCGAAGCACTTGATATACGGCCTGGTATGAGGGTATTAGGTGTTGAATCACCGGATCCGTATTTTCCCTTGATACTTGCTCATGGAGCATGTATCAGATATACTGCTTGTGCGAAAAACTTTAGGCATGGGGGTACTGATCCTGACGAGTCTACTGGCGACACACCAAATCTACTAATAGTGTATAATGGGAAAAAGAAGCTGGTCAAAGAGAATGGTGGTAGGATGCTTTTCACAGACTCGATAGTTGATGCTGTCCGTGATGCAAAAATTTTCCATGCTGCCATCATACCAAACTGGCTTGATAGGGCTCGTACAGAAGATGCCCTAACCGTACTTGCAATGACCTATGACTCGCTGCTTCCAGGTTGTAGGCTATTGGCAAGCCCTTCCAGACCTGATGGACAGGAGAAGATGGATTCACTACTTCATCAATGTCTACCCTCCAATAGGATGCTTGAGAAAGTGGGTGAGAATATTATTACAGATAAGAGTATGCCTGGTAATGGGACTGTGTATGAATTAAGGCAGAAAAAATAGGGTTGGGATTGGTTGACACATTATTCCTCGTAAACATCAGAGGGATTTATCCAGATCCTTTTCAGCTTCTTCTTGATCGTCTACTCTCCTTGGTAGAGTGAATTTTATTGTAGTGCCCTTTTCTAACCCCTCGCTTTCAGCCCATATCTTACCATCATGTTTCTCGATTATCTTCTTGCATATCGCTAGTCCTAGGCCTGATGAGATACTATGGCGTGATTCATCGGCCCTATAGAATTCCTGGAATAAATTTTCCAGTTTATTACTTTCCACTCCTATGCCGGTATCGCTGACTGATAATTCTACGAATTTTGGATGGATTATAGCATTGAATGTTAGTTTACCGCCGTCTGGGCAGTATTTTATTGAATTTCCTATGAGGTTTGTGATTACCTCTTTGATCCGAAGCTCATCTATTTTAACATACGTGGATTCAGTGATATGGTTCTTAGCCTTCAGGCCTGTTTTTTCAAGAGTGGATGAATTATCAATGATTATATTGTCTACCATTGATGAGATGTCAACCTTCTGGAAGTTGAAGATAAGGGATTCGGAGTCTAGTCTAGCGAGGTTTAATGTGTCGACTACGAGTTCTCTCATGTATTTCACATTGGAGATGACAATCTGTAGTCTGTGCTTGTCCTCTCCATGAACATGTTTTTCTATTATTGGTAATAGGGTTGTGAGTGGTGTTAGTGGTGTTCTGAGGTCGTGGCTCAACTGGTTTATGAAAAGTATTTTTGTATTCAGTAATTCCTGCACCTTGTTCTTTTCTTCTTCTACTTCTTTTGTCCTTTTCTTTACTTTCTCTTCTAACTTGATGTTTGCGTCTTCTATCTCTGATTGCATTTGGATTAGTTGATCTTGTTGTCTGATCAGCATGTCCTGGCTCTTCTCCAATTCGGTTGTTTTCTGCTCTAATACATGTCCCCGGTCTATCAACTCGTTCTCTATCCTCTTCTGGTCTGAGATATCCCTTACAATAGCCTGGATTATCTCTTCTTGTTCGTCGATTAATGATGAGCTGATGTCAACGAAGATTGAGTTTCCATCTGGTCTTGCGATTATTGATTCAAATCGGTTAGATGACGAGTAATTTCCCCCAAGTATTCTTTTTTCAATCTTTGATGATTCGTCAGGAGCGAACAATTCAGAAAAATTCATCTTTAAGAGCTTTTCTTTTTTTTGCCCGGTAATATCACATGCCTTTTTGTTGAGATCTGTTATTCTACCGTTGATTGTAATGAGGAAAATCGCGTCATTCGAGTTTTCGAAGAGGTTATACATTCGTTTCTTGGTATCTTCTAGTAATTCCTTGAAATTCTCTAGGTTTGTAATGTCTTTGACGATATGGAGGATGCTTGTAACCTTTTTTTTATCGTCTAGTAGGGGGATTGTATAGACTTCTAAGTGTTTTCCCAGTTTTGGATCATATGCCTTTGAGTACTCTTGTTTCTTTGTTTTCAGGCTTTTTTCAATAGGGCAATCATTAATCTGTCTGTTCTTATCGTGAAAAACATTTTTGCATTTCTTTCCGATAACATCATCTGATTTAAGGTCATATAGTTTGCAGATCGAATTGTTGGCATATATTATCTCATAATCGGGTTTGTGTATGCTTATTCCCACAGATAAGACGTCAAGGAGGTCTTTTAATCCAGTTGGCTTATATGTCTTTGCATTCTTTTTTTTTAAACTGTCCGAATTGCTTATCTGCCCTAATAGTTGGTCTAGATTATTCTCCATTTTACCCCCAAAATCATCTATAGAACAACACCCATGTTTTCAAGTGCATCTAAGTGAGGACTCAAATACAACCTTAAATCTTTCTTGAATGACATGTCTCCTGTTAGAGATTCAACATTGTGTATCAATGCTTGTATAGCATTTCCTACCGCAGCCATATCCTCGTTGTTTATCTGACTGTCTACTGTAATCGACTTACTCATACCTTTAACTGATGGATCGATATGGACATGTCTTAATATCGGATGGTCTGCAAGTATCCTGCTTAAGATGGTTTTTACTGTAATCAAGCCATATGAGGGTGACGTGATTTTTGAGACGATCTGGGTGGTAGAAATGAGTGTTGTTTTGACTATCCTGTCTATATCATCCATCTTATCTTCCAATCGCCTTTAATATCCGTTCCTTTAGATCTTGTGTATCGAATGGCTTCTCTATAAAATCTGCTGATGTGAGTGAGCTCATGTTCCTTGTTACATCATCTGTTTTTCCAGTCAAGTATATTATGGGTATCTTAGCTGTCATATCATCTGCCTTCAGCCTGCCGACGACTTCCCATCCATCCATGCCTGGCATCATAATATCTATCAGCACTATGTCAGGATTTATCTCATTTATTGTATCTAAGCATTCTTGGCCTGATTCGACGCAACTGACCTTGAATGAGGGTTCGATGGTTTCAAGCCCATCCTTTACTGTATAAAGTACGTCCGGATTATCGTCCACTACGAGTATTTTAACATCCATTCTAACCTTTTTAATGTTATTCTTTTTTCATATTTAATATGTTGTCTATTATACTGTCTGTGAGTTTTTCATAGAGAATAGTTAAGGATTTTCCATATTACTACATACATTCCATTATATAATCGTTTTGATTTTTTCACGATATTATAGTCGTCTCCTTTTATTGGAAGCGGAATCCATTTGTCCCATCTATTATACGTTATGCTATCAGCGATTTTTTTTGTAAGAGGAATTCGCATAGTCTTCTTTTCCACGGTAACTGTAAGATTACCTGTATACGTATCTGACCAGCCATTACCATCATAAATCCTAGTCTCAATGATGTATTTCCCACTGGTGAGAAATAACTCTTTTTCCAAACCCTCGAAAGTCTCATCCATTATAGTATTCCATTTGCCAATTTTTGTGATGTCGATTAGCCTGATTTGAGTCCTTAAACTCGTTGCTTTATATGTGATATCACTTGGATTGATCTTTATCCGGGCTTGTTCGCTATATGACTTCAGGTTTATTGTTGAAATGGATGTTATCACGGTCTTCCAGTATGGGGTGTATCTTATGTCAATCGTATATTCCGAATTGTTTTCTGCGCCGATAATGATTTCATTGCATCCTAATTCAAGCAGGTCTGCTACAACTATTCTGCTGTTCCCGTCAAGTATCTCATTAACGGTCTTCTTATTGCCGTTTATTATAAGATATGGATTTTTTGTGATGAATTCATCTGCCTTGTCATTTATTCTGAATTCTTGGTCTGATGGTTTGCCTTCTCCCTCGATGCAGATCCTGAATTCTAAGTTATCGTCGTTAGGATAGTGTGTGATGGTATATCCGTTTTCAGAGTAGCTATTGGTTGATATTATCATGAATGCGAGAATGGATAGGATCAGAACGCCGATTATGACTGGTTTCTTCCTCTTTCTCTTGTATCTTCCATAAACCATTTTGACTGTTCTATTCATATAGGAAACGATGGGTTTTACTTCCCCATACGTGGGCAAGCTTTAGTACACTCATTGTATACTGGGGTATCACATCTGAATGGATCTTTTCGATTGGTACTTCTGTAATATCCCTTGTTTTAAGCTCACTTGCACCACCCATAATAGATAATAGCTTCTTTAATACAGGACTTATACTCTTCTTAAGAAAATGATCTATCTTTTCCATTATATACGAATCTTTTTCGATTTTTTCACGTCTATAATTGAATGGATAAATCCTGATATCGCCTAGATGCTTCCCTGCATTCTCATGTATTGTTATACAAAATGAGTCAGGACTCTTGTCTGAAGAGGAGATGATTCTATCTATGTTTAATCTATTTAATGCTTCTTTGACTATCTTCAAATCCATGCTGTCTATCACACTAACCTCAACTTGTTTGAATCCTGTTGAATTCAAGAGTTCTGGAATCGCAGAAAGGCTTTTTTCATCTTCTATGCTAATTATGACTGGAAGTTCCGCGACTTCTCGTATCTCGGTCTCATTTAATTCCCCTGAATAATACTCTATCATATCGATCCTTTTGGACGGTGTCCTGGACTTAACATAGTCTAGTATCTGTACCATATATCCTTCTTCAACCATGCTATTTGCGAATTCAACTCCAATCTGCCCGGCCTTTCCAATAGTCTTCTTGTCGATTTTAGATCCAGTTTCTTTTAATGCCTTGATTATCGTTGGGATGATAAACTCTATGAAACCGTTAACGCTTTCTGCCTTAACCATTCTGGAAAGGTCTAATAAGGTTTCAAGCATCTGTATATCCACGATTATCTCTTCTTCCTGGAAGGATTTGACTGCAGCTGGGAATCCATCCTTTATGAGTTTTAACACGTGGTCGGGATTTGTTTCAAATGCAAGTTCGGTAAGTAATTCAAGCGATCTTAGATTGCCTAATACGTTGATACTATTCAAAGCTGTAACTGAATTTGGGATGCCCTCCCTCATCAGGTTGTATACATGGGCGGCCCTAGACGTTTCTGCAATCGAAAATAGGATTATCCCTACTTTTAGGATATCATCCATGCTGAATTCGCTATGAGTCTTTAGAATGTTTTCCATTGTGGAGGGTAGTCCATATCCAAGCAGGTTTGAGGAGATTCCTGGATTTTTCCCTTCAACAAGATTGGTGATCCTCTTCCAGGATTCTGATATGCTTTCCTTATTGACTTCAGAATATGTCTTCTCTAGCGTCATAATGACATATGGTACTATCTTCAACATGCCACTCCTGTATCCTGGATCTGTTTCCTCTGAGAGGTTGACAATGAGCTCGAAATGGTCTAAGTCTAGTTTTCCAACGGATTTCAATGCTTTGAGCGTGGATGGTAGGCTATTATTGAGGATCTCATGGGTGCTCTTCATGTCCGCACCTTTAATTATCCGGTTTATGAATATCCAGGATTTTTCGAATGTTGCCTGATCAAGTGCATTCTCAGCTGATATCATTTGTTTAAGTACATTTGGCAGACCGTATGTGAGGACATTTACGAGCGTTTCTTGGTCGGTGTTCTCCGCCAGCTCGTTGAGCTTTCTCATTGTATCAATGTTAAAAGTCATTTTAACGTCCTTGATACTGGATATGGTTGCTGGAAGCCCACTCGTCATTAAACTATGGACATGTGAGGGATCTGTTTTTTTAGTAAGTTGGTTTAGTTGAATCCATGATTCTGTGATCGTGCTGATGTTCACCTTAATCCCTGATTCTGTAATTGCATTCAGTACTGCTGGCAATCCATAGTTGATTATGCATGAGACATATTGGGGTTTTGTACGCTCGGCCATGAAATTGATCTGTTCTAAAAGCTCTAAGTCCACTTTTACTTCCGCTTCTGTAAAACACTTCAAGAGGGTGGGTATCCCAGAGTCTAGGAGGTCATGAACGTGTTCTTTTGTTGTTTTGCAGCTTATTGAGTCGAGGAACTCGAGGGTTAATGAGTTCGTATCTAGATTATGGGCTTTAAAGCCATCCAGTATAACTGGTATAGAGTCTCTTATCAGCTGTTCGACATAATCTGGGCCTGTCCTCTCGGCCAATGAATCTATGATCTCACATGTTTTTTTGTTGAGGGGTATGTTCGACGAGTTTAGTGTTTTCAATAGGTTTGGCAAACCATTGCCCACAAGGTCCGAGACTTTTTTTGGATTTGTCTTGTTGATTAAGTTTAAGATCCAATTCAATGTATTGTTATTTAGCGTGAATTTTAGTTCATAAAATCCTTTGGCTGCCTTGAGTAGGCATTCACCGAATAATTTGTTTGTCTCGCAAGGATCTGTTTTTTCAGCCATCTTCACGAGAAGAATCATGGTTTTCCTGTTTATCTTAACCTTTGTTTTTATGAGCTCTTCTATAGTATTGGGTATGCTTGTTGACAGCAATTCGATCCTGTCTTTTGGATGGGTCTTGACGGCTATTGAGCCTATCATTCCGAGCATCTCAATGTCTATTATTATCTTATTATCGCTTAGCACGTCAAGCGTCTTTGGGAGACCGTTTTTCATGATCTCCTCTATCTCTTGGATGGAGTTGTCTTCAGATATCGGTCTAAGAAGGTTCCATGCCTTTTCTAGATGCTCTTTTTTAATTTTAACTCCTGACTTGTTGAGGGCTACTAGACTGGATGGTATTCCATGGTGTAGGAAGTAGTATATGAATTGCGGATTTGTATTCTTGATGAGGTTTTCGATCAGGTGTAGGCATCCAACGTCGACCTTCAGATTTGACTCCATTATAGAGTCTATTGTGGCTGGTAGTCCGTGTTTTAAGACTAACTCTAGGTTTTCTGGAGGTGATAGCATCGAGATATTGTTTATGACGCTCCATGCCTCAAATATCGATTTGTCTTCGATGGACTTTTCGGATCCGGCTATCTTTAGTGTGATGGGTAGGCCATACATCAATAGTTTATTGTATAGGATTGGATTGCTTTTGCTGGATAGAGTGAGCATTAGTTTAAAAGATTTTGGTCCCTTGTATTTCTTTAATCTGTTGAGGGTGGTTAGTGCTTCTGGGATACCGTGTCTTATCAGGTCGTGTACTTGGTTGTCTGATGTCTTGTCGACAAGTTCTTTTACGAGCTTTATCGTGTCCTGATTGAATTTCATTCCAGATTTTTTTAGAGCATCGATCAATTGCGGGATCCCGTAATTTATTATGTGGGGTGTGTCGTCTGGTCCTGCCTTCTTAATTATGTATGATATGATGTGGCTTGTTAGTATCAGTTGTGCCTCGTGTCCCTTGTATTTTTCAAAGTCGAGTCCTAGGTTTATCAGCTGGTCTGTCTCTTTTAGCCTGGCTTTTACTAGTGATGGATCCTCAGAGCTGAGTATTGTTACTTGGTCTATTGATATTTGCTGGTCCTTTTCTTGTTGCCATGTGCTGATGATCTGCCTTGAATCCTTTTTTGGATTGGATTTCACTAATCGTGAAACCGGATCGTCTCCTTGCATTTTATTTTGTATTACTATTGGCTTTTCATCACATCGATTTTTTCAGTAATTTTTTTCAATGAGTTAGTGGATAGCAGGAAGAAGAAGTATCCATCTATCTCTTTTTCTTGGAATCTGATGTCTGTCTTTGTTATGAGGACGTTTTCTGATGTTTCTGCATGTATGTTTAGAGTTTCTTCTAGTATGGATCCTGCCATGTCGAATGCGAAATAGGGTGTCGAGTATTCTGCCCCTAATTCTAGTTCTTCATTTAGCAGTGTGAAGTATTTCTCTACTAGTATGCTGCATGTTTTTTCTATCGACGTCTTTGTCTCATCATCTATTCTTTTTGTAGTCCCTGATTCGCGGTTTAGTAGCATATCTGCAATCATATACGCTGTTTTTTCTGGGAATAATAATAGGACACTTCCAGAGAGCTCTCCTGAGATCTCGATTAGCACGCCTGCAACTAAGGAGTCCTTGCTTCCAAGCATCTCTGCCACACCCTCTAGTGGGTAGAATTCAACGTCAGGGACGGTTATCTTGACTTCT
>CAYREE010000014.1:0-25943 GCA_964423225.1 uncultured archaeon
GTCAACTGCACCTGCTTAAGTCCCCATCCTAAAGCAGCATGAAGAACAGCCACAACGCCATGGACTTCTTGATTTTCCAACACAGCGTCACAAACAACACGTACCGCATCTTGAATCTTTGGCGCAGCGGCAACGTCTTTTACGACTCTCCCCTGATTTTTGTTATAGTCTGTTAGGTTCAACTTATTGTCGTATGTAAATGATCTTATCCTCCGGACAATGATTATGGAATCATAATCCGTTTCAAAATCCAGGTTCCTGTAGACAATACCATTGAGATTATAATACTTCAAGAAGACAGGCAGTTCTCCTGGATGAAGGATTAACGCTACCGTATCATCATCGATAAATTCATTAACATCATCTGTGAACCTGCGATCCTTCTCATATATCGAATCGACTTCCAGGACTAAATGAGGGATTATGATGCCAATGAATAACAATGATAAGATCACAATAAATACAAATATTTGAATTCGTGACTCAATCTTTGAAACACCAAGGGATGACATGATCAATAGGGGAATGTAGATATGGCCGATATACCTTAGTGTCTCGATCGAGAGGAAAGATCCTGACACAATGTGAACTGTAAAACCAAGTAGAACTGGGATTACTATCCAGAGGATAAGCAATAATATCTGGGAGGGATCAGATCTCCTTACCCTAACTAGTCCATATGCTATAGTAGATAGTAATAGGATGCAGGAAGTGATATGTATTAAGCCTTCAGGACCCATCATCGGCAGGCCGGTTATCTGATAATAGAATATCTTTGGGATGAATATTAGGTGGTTATCGATGGGTGGAATCCAACCTATCCCAATATGTGAGGTAATAGCTTTAGAAAGACTGCTTATCCAGGGAATATATGTGATGGCTATGATTATCTGAGAGATTATCCATCGGGCATCCTTTTTGTTCCCGGATAGGGTGTAAAAGATGAGGTTGAGTGTCATCCAGACTATCAAGCCGGTATAACTCAGATAATTGATGATTATCGTCGTTAGAATAAGATATGGAAAAAGAATGTCTTTTGGCTCCCGTATGATCTTTAAGGTAAGGATCATGGAAAACACTGTGAAGAACCAGAGCATCGCATACATCTTAGCGAACCTTGAGAAATAGAAGTGATAGGGTGAGAACACCATGAGTATAACAGCGATATATGCGGTCCGGCTTCCAAAAAGCATTCTTGTAAAGTAATAGACCAGGGGTATTGTCAAGATAGAGATTAGAAGCGATGGCATCCTAAGCGCGATCTCACTATATCCAGTAATATTAGTCCAGTAATGTATGAGGAGATAGTATAATGGTGGGAAAATTGGTTTTTCTAATAGATCATGGATTATAACAGATGGTGGATTGATGGCCCTATTCCACGTCCATAACTCGTCTTGTACAAGGCTGGGATAATCTAGTTGATATAGGCGTATTAGGGTTGCGATGAGCATGAATAGGATTAGAAATAGTATTGTTTTCGACCATTGTTGATCATCCATCTTCCAAGTATATGATTCTAATCGAAAATATTATTGTTTTAGTAATTCCCCTATCTCCTCTAAAGCCTTTGTCCTAGTATCAAGGAAGTATTTCACCTGGCTTCTAGCCGTCTCCATCCTACCCTTATGAGTGTCTTTCAAAGGCTCCCTACCAACAAGGTCGCCATATAATATTATTTTTGGTTTCGAAACATCCTTCATTTCACGGTAATATTCTTCAAGTTTTGGAATCACAACCCGGTCTAATGCAAGTATAATCTTCAGGTCTGGATGGTGACGGTATGGAATCCTCATCCCTGGAAGATCTTCCTTGGCCACTCCCGCCTCAACGAGTGCAGTATTACGATATTCCATTTGTCTGGTATGCACGATATCCTTGACTTGAGCATATATCCCAGTGATTTCTCCAAGTGCTTCATCAGTTATTTTACTTGCATCAAAACCCTTCCATGATTCAACCAACCTCAATGCCTCGGATTTAATATCCTCAGGGATTATATCATAGCCAAGACCAGTGTCAATGATGCTAAGTTTAGCAGTGACAGGTGATTCATTTGCTAGTATCTTATCCACGACTATACCAGCACTATCAAAGATAATGGGATACTTCAACTCTGAAGGTTTTGTGAACGTATTGAATATTACCTGGAATGTCGGGCTTCGTTGTATATTACCCCAGTCAACACCACGGACGATACGACTAGTCATATGAGACTATTAGAAAAACAAAAAGAATAAAAAAAAAGAAGGGGAAAAAGACCTAGGAAAGTCCTAGATCAATTTAATACTCTGCAGCTGGGTAAGGAGCTAATGATGTGTCAGTGGCTTCATCACCAGTCTCAGGCATTGTAGGTTCTTCAGCCATTGTTGAAGATGTGAACTCGTCTAGTAGAGAGCCATGAGGTCCTCCATCAAGAGCGTCTTCACAGTTTCCTCCGCCATCACAACGACCAATATTGCCGTTATCTAAAGTGCAGGTACTAGATTCAGCAGCATATTCATCACAGTCTCCCATGCCTCCACAGACCATACAGTTACCACATTCATCACCAGGCATCAGTATGCAACATTCACCAAGACAAATTGAAGGATCAGTTGGGTCGCCAGGATCAGGTATCGTAGGGACCTCAATAGGAGGGTCAAAGGGTATTATTATTGAAGGAGGTGTTATTGGAGGCACCTCAATTGGGGGAAACTCTGGCATAGGTACATCAGGAAGAGACTCAGGCGGCATAGGCATGTTATCAGTAGGATCTGGTGGGTTTGGGTTATGATCTATAGGTGGGATAGAATCATCGGGGGGCTCAATAGGTTCAATAGGTTCAATAGGAATATCGGGTAATCCACCCATTCTAGGCGTTATCTTGCTGCCACCAAAATAATACAACAAGACAAAAGCAATAAATACAACGCCGATAACAACCGGCAAATGCTTATTATCCATAATCATCAACCTCGTTACAAAGTATATACTTATAATAAAATCAGGAAGAACAAGCGTATAAACCAAAAAAATGGGTAAATCCCGTCTGAAAAGGCCAAATAACGCTGATTTGGTTTTATAATGTGGTCGTGGTTGTCGATGTTGAAATAGTAGTGGTCGATGCATCAACATTACAGCAGCAAACACCTTCATTATCCTCGCATTCACTCACATCAATCTTACGATCACCATCCCTACACTTAGTACTAGTACAATAGTATAAATCATATCCAAGTGCATCACACTCCATGTCACAATCATTCCAATACAGACGCTCACACACTCCTTTAACACAATCCTCATACGCCTCACACCGATCCACAGGATTCTCCTTCACCTTGCCAATACAACGAGACTCCATAGTCCCAGGCATACTACACGAATATTTTGTCTTATATTCATAGACCGTGTTTCCCCTGCAAACCATCTTTACTATCGTACCCCCACAATCCTCGGTTGAACTACATCTCCTACCACTCATCGTAGTAGTCGTTGAAGAAGTAGTAGTCGAAGAAGAAGTAGACTCAGGGGTTGTTGTACTTGAGGTAGAAGTGACAGTAGTTGATGTAGTCGTAGTAGAGGTTGTTGTAGTAGTTGACGATGTTGTAGTGGTTGTCGTTGGTTTGATCCAATGAAAAACACGTGTTGCAGCCGATTCCACATGCTGATAAAAACGTTGAGAAGGCAGGAAAAATAGGAAGGCCAATAATGAACTCATAACAAGTATTAGAATAATCAACACAGCATATACTCTATCAACCATCCTAAAAGATTAGAAGACAATAGTTATAATCTACAATACCAATCAATAGATATGAATATTTTCAGAACCATCTACCTAATCGCAATAATAATCAGTGCAATACTACTACTACCATTGATTGTGACTCACAGCATCTGGATGATGGGTGGGAAAAGCCTGCCATACATCATACGATACCAATGGGATATAGTAGCCATCAACATAGTCTTCTTCCTCCTATTCCTCATGCTCCTAAGATACAGAACCCAGGTCGACTGGAGGAGCAGGAACATGTATATAGCATTCATCATAGCATTATTCGCCGAAATGTACGGTTTCCCCCTAACAGCATACTTCATAGCAAGCTACCTAGGACCAGTAGAAGTCGAATACAGCCCACAATTCTTCCTACTCATACCATTCTACAACGGCACATTCAAACTACCACCCATGATGATAATAGGCGGCCTAATCACAGTGATCGGCGCACTCCTCATAATACTAGGCTGGATTGAAATCTACAAGACCAAAGACCGGCTCGTAACCAAGGGAATATACAAGTACTCAAGAAACCCACAATACCTAGGCATGCTACTAATAACATTCGGCTGGATAATCCACTGGCCCACCATACTAACACTAATGATGTGGCCAGTACTGCTCATAACATACTATAACCTCTCCAAGAAAGAAGAGAAGCTCATGCAGGAAAAATACCCGATAGAATTTAAGAAATTCAAGAAAAAAACGCCAATGTTCCTATAGAATCTATTTGCCACCAAGAGCTGCATGATAATTATCACTGTAACGACTCTTAATCTTCTCCCATTCGGTAAGAGGCATCACACCATACTGTTTCAAATCATGCTTTGCCAAAGACTGGCAAGCCCTCTCAACCTCCTCTTCCTTAACGACGAGAAACGATAGCATCTTCCCATGGGCACCATGAGTGAACGGTACTTCTTTTGCCTTAATCTCCCAGTCAGTACGGATAGGCATATAGCCCTGGTGAAATCCCTCATATTCTTGTCGTTCAAGCTCAGGCAACTCAAGCACCCTTTGATGAAAAACAAATAACAAGGGATTAGCAATCGCCTTCCCCTGAGTCGAGTCAACCGCATAGTCAGGATGTCCAGGATGATCACAAGGATTATAAAGATACACTTCAGGAAACCCGCCAGGCTGCGGCTCAAGCTTACCACACGCAAGAATTGGATCAAGAGTATCTATCCCGCCCTTAGAACTATGAGAAAAAAACCTTATAGCATACTTTAAGCCTTTACCAAGATTCAAATCAATATCATCAGCAGTGATAACACTAACACCCTCGATCGTTCTAGCACTAGTCTTACCAGCCATAGGACTCACCTTCTCAACGATGCGACCAGGCGATGATTGGCCAACAACCTGTTCCCTAGGCAAACCATTATCTTCAACCGTGGCCATATATATTATTATCTGCAGTAAGAGGATATATGTCTGTTTCAAGAAGAAGATTCCTACAAGCATCGGCAGGGACTGCCACAGCAATAGCAATTGGTGCGGGATTACACTACTTTCGCTCTGATAACAATGATCTTGAACCTGATGAAATGCTTAAAAGACAGGCTGAACGACTGACAAGCTTGGATAAAGCCATAGTTAACCATCATCTGGATGCAATCGAAGGATCGCTTTTGAAAAAGACTAGCCTAGGCGTATTATGGAATGATATACAGTCCATAAATTTTATGGGGCAAAAGATACCTGAAATAGACCTTGTCGACAGCGATGAATCCAATATCGTTAAAAGAGACGGGAAAATATTAATCACCGGTTCAGGATTTCAACCGATAACAGATAACATCAGAGTAGTGAGAATACCCCCTATGCAGGCAATAAAGAACCTTGCATTACGAGGACATGCCCCAGTAACCACAGATCAATTACATGAAGCCCTACATTGGCTACACGACCAATTCAATATCATCGAACCATTAATAGACGAATACAATCGATTTAACATATCAAGATTCAATCAACCAAATCCTCCAAGACGAGAATTCATGATAAAACAGGTTAGAGATCCTAAAACAGGGGAGAAAATACTATTTCCAGCCACCGATGAGACAAAATTCGCATATTTCTATGGAATGAAAAAAGACCCTGATTTCCTGGAAAAACTCACCAAAGACGGGAAAATTAATCCTCAATACATTGAAGAATTATTCTATGAAGGAATAGATACAATAAATAAATTCTCCAGAAGCCTAGGACTAGGTGGAAGGGTACTTACAGAAACGCATGCAATGTTGATAGCGTCACACCATGACTGGGAAAAACTCACGCCCGACACACTAAAAGAATCAGTCTTCAAATCAGTAAGAAGAACCATAACCGGACAATACACTGTAGATGATAGAAACCAGGAAGCAGCCTGGCAAGCAGTTACCCAACTACACGCAGTTGTTCCACTATGCATGCCCAAAGAACATGGTCTAGCAGGTAATATATGGCAGGTTGGAATAGATATCGGACAAAGCATGCACTCCTACGATCCAGATACCGGCAGATTCGTTGAACTTGATCGTAGGGTAGAAGAATACCAGTCAATATTAAGGATGAATCCTGAGAAAGCTGATAAAGAAAGAAAAAGATGGCTTGAAAAACTAATTCGAATCAGGGCGAAAGACCAAGATACAACAAGAAGAACAACAAGGAAATACTTAGATGAACACTTCAGTAACTAAACAGTACTAATCCTACATCTAAAAAACGCCTAAAAATAGTAGCAGCCTAACCACTATTGAAATGATTTAAAAAAATTTTGGTTTTAAACCAATTGGCGTAAACAGATAACCTCCACCCCAAGAGGGATGCCATCTATTCCTCGACTTTTTCGAGCGTCCCAAACTTACCTGAAGAAACCTGTAGATTACCCTGATACATTTTAGCCCAACCATTCGTGACCTTAACCATATCACCGATACCGTATTTACCAACATCTTCGGTCCATAAGGTTAAAGTAGCACTACCAGAATCATCTTCAATTGTAGCATCCTGGACAGGACCAACCCTCGTATCTCTTGGCTCGCTAATGTCAGTGACCTTTACTACGATCTCTTCCACAGGTGTCTTATCTTTTAATTCAGATATTTTCATTTTCTCAACATATGGATATCATCCAATAAAAATCATTATCTATTTGAAGAATAATATTCTTCTAAAATAATTCAGGCTTAACACTTAAAAAATCCTAGCTTTTTTTAGCCGAAAAAATCCAGATTACACGCCCTAAACTAGTTAAAAAAGCGCCCTTAATCAATCCGGAAAGAGGAATTAAAATGATGATAGTCCTAAATATGATCTTTTTATAGATTATGATCGATGCAATACAAACCTGAATAAAAGATAGTGTAAGCGAAACAAGTCCCAGTATAAATCCAAGCACACAACCCAGAAGTACCAAATCCTTTTTTACATAACCCTAACAAGACAGATGATATCCAAGAGATACCCAGAGCAATATCGAAGATATGAAGACAATGAAGGAGAAAAGCATACTAACATATTTCAAGAGGAACAACAATTCGCCTGAAAGAAGGATGAGCATTACAAAAACAATAAAACTAAAGAATTCCAGGCTTATCAATGCCTTAAAGAACCAGCCAGCATCAGAGATAAAAACACCTATCTTCTTCAGATCTATCATTAATTAACATTATATCAGTAAGAGGAAAAAAAGGGGTGCTAAAACATCTGAAACGGCATTAAAACAGTTTATAAAATATGAGTTTATATAATATAATACATGTTCAATCTTTTTGAGGTGAAGATTAATGAGAATTAGAATGAGTAAAAAACTAACTCCTAAAAGTGTTTCTTTTCTAGTGATTTTAACATTGTTCGTCTTCTTTGCAAACCCCCTTATAAGTTCCGTGGTCGCCCAAGCCGGATCTTTAGAGTGTGAAGCAGACTGGAAGCCAGGATCAATCTGCCAGAAAAATGAGAATAAATGCGCGAAGAAATGCAGGAGTAAAGGACTAGCCTATGATTTTAGCAGTGGGAAAGACTGTTCTACCCAGTGGATAGGTGTTGAAGAAGGCTGCTGCCTATGTCAAAACGATCCAGCACTATTGGATTGTGAAACCTGGAATACAGGTGCAAAATGCAAGAAGAATAAGATAGCCTGCAAGACATTCTGTAGAAAACAGGGAAAGATGGTAGAGGATTCACAAGCCATGAACTGTCATAACTTCTGGAAAGCTGAGAACTGCTGTCTATGTGGAAGTAGCTCAGGTACAGAAGACTGCGAAACATGGATAGTAGGATCGGAATGCGCTAAAAACAGTATTGAAGCAAAAAAAGCATGCAAGCGTCAAAACAAGGCGATTGACGAGATCTCAAGCATGAATTGTAAAGACTGGTGGAAGAGTTCCAAATGCTATACATGCAAAGACAATCCTAACGTAGAGGATTGTGCAACTTGGGACCCGCAGGCAAATTGCGCCAAGAACGACGGACAGGCAAAGAAGAGGTGTGCCATAACAAACGAGATAGTCAAGGCGACAAATGTTATGAACTGCTATGCCAAATGGCCCAACTCCCTGTGTTATACCTGCGAAGCTGACCCACAAATAGAAGATTGTGAAAGCTGGGAGCCAGGAAGCAAGTGTGCCAAGAACAAGAAGGGATGTAAGAGGTATTGTAAAGCAATTGGCAAGACAGTTAAAAACTTTGTAAAGAGAAACTGCGACACCAAGTGGCCGAAAGAACTATGCTGCTCATGCGAGTAGACTATAGTTCCCCCACTTTTTTATTTTATTTTTTTTATTTCCTTAATCAGGTTTAATGCCATATCAAATAGTTTAAAGTAATATATAGTATGCACAAATCCGAAAAGATTGCACTCATACTAGTCTTGGCATATGGGATACTAATCCTCTATTACGGCGTCTATGACACACAGTCAAACATGTGGGGATTCGATGCGTTAAGATATTCTCCGACAATAATTGCATGCATCTTTTTCTTGATATTCCTTGTAACAATATTGTTATCAAAAAAGGATTTTCTTGAACCATTTCAAGAAAGGATATGTCAAATCATGGAGATCCTCGAGGGAAGAGTTCTAGGTCTTGGAATAAGGAAGACAGGACTCATAATATTTGCTATATCACTTCTTCTGTTAACATGTGTAAAGACCAGGTATTCCGGTGGTGATTCAGAGAATATTTCAGTCGGTATGCCATTGTTCTTAAAACGACAGCCATTATCATCATTCATCCTGAACTTCGGATCAGCAATGGGTTTCATCCTTGGAGCATCTTATCATGCCAGCCTAACAACAACTATCACATTAATAGGTGCTTCCTCGATAACAGCATTATTCATACTCTTTAAAACGATTTTTGAAGACATTAAAAAAGCGGTATTATTCCTTATGATTACAATAACAAGCTTTGGGATCATCCGTCTCTTACCAGGATATATGGAGACATATGGAGTATTCCTATTTGCCCTAATCATCCAACAGATAATGCTTGTAAGATTCCTGAAAACTAGGATGATCCAGGATTACTGCCTGCTAATATTAGCAATGTTCATCACACTACTAGCCCACATACAAGCATTAGTGCTTATCCCAGGCACAATCATCGCCGGGCTAATGGTATTCAGAGGCAGAAGGGGGATTGTACGCATAGCAAGCCAATGGACATTATTTATACTATGCCTAGCACTTGTTTATCCGCATCTAACATACATGGAAACATCATTCAATATAATAGGAGAATTTGAAAAGTTTGTGACAGGTAGAATGGATTATACATTCTGGTCTAAAAGAGATGGGATAAGCTTCATAACCCCGGTAGACAAACTAATATCACTTGAACACTTGAAAAATATTGTGAATATGCATGCATTAATCGCAATGTCAGGATACATACTGCTAATTTCAACCATTGGTTTGAATGGTAAAATCAGGATAAAAGAACGCATAACAATGATAGCGCTAATGAACTTCACATTATTTTTTACAATGACACTTCTCTTTAACAATTATTTTACACCCATAGAAAGAGATTGGGACATGTTCGGTGCGGGAGGAGTCCTTATCATGACATTAACAGCAGCAGTATTAAGATCCTCAACCCATAAACAGCTAACAAGGCTCGCATTGATAATACTACCTATAACAGGATTCATAACAATCATACTCCTGCTTACCCAGGCTGGAACTCCTGGATTCCTACCTCCACCAGAAGCCCGTATCGGTTTTGAACTAATATAATCAAAAAAAAAACAAGGTGGATTATTTACACTAGTAGGATAAAATATCTACCAATGGGATTTCTTGACACAATATTCGGATCCAAAAAGAAAGAAGCCACGACAATAAGTATTAAAGACCTTGATAAATGGCTTGAAAAAAGATTAAATGAACTCAGAATAGAGGAAGAAAAACAGGCAAAGCCTGTTGTTAAATCCATTATAAAAGCGGTTAACCAACTTGAAACCCATGTCGAAAAGATTGACTCTATGAAGCTACCAGACGACGTAGATAAACGATTTGCAAAGATAGTCAAGACAAACAAACCACTCTATGTTAAGGGTATGCAAAGAGTAATAGAGGCTTTGAAAGAGAATATTAGCCAGGATAAAGACCTCGAAACGATAAATGATGATATAAAGGAAACATTGGATGCTATCGGAAAGATAAATTTCGGCGAGGGAAGGTACCTCACAATAGTATACCAGGATACTATGCGAAAAATTCATACAAACTGTAAAAGTCTATTAGATGATTGCGAAAGTCTCACCGAAATACTAGTGGACAATGACGAACAAAAAGGATTAAAAAAAGCAAATCAAATCCTAATGGATCATGTTAAATCATTGGAATTATCAGAAAAAATAAGCCAGGATATCGAGTCTTATGAAAACAGGGTAAAAAAACTCCATACAAGGATCGAACAACAGGATGCGTTGATACAAAAACTAGATCATAGGTACGATACAAGCAAATCAAAGGAATTAAACAAAGAGATCCTCGAGTTAACAAAAGAAAAAACAATCATTGAAGAGAAGATATCATCAAGTATGGGAAAACTAAAGAGAGGATTCCGAAAATTCAAGAAAACATCATTATTTGATGCAAAACTAATTGACAGATTGACTAATGAGCCAGTGAAAACAGTCTTAGAAACAGAAATGGACGAGATAACATCAATGTTTACAAGATTTCAACAAGCCTTAGAAAAAGGTGATTTGAAACTAAAGGACAATGATAAAATGATCCAGAAAATAAAGCAAGCCCAGACCGAACTAAAACCAGAAGTAAAAGAGAGGCATAATGACATTAAAACAAAGATCAATAATATGAAAGAAGAAGTTATAAAAGACCCGCTAGTAGACCAGATAAAAGACTCTAAAAAAGAGAAGAAAAGACTTGTAGATAAGATGGATGGATACAAGGCTGAAAATAAGGTGTTGAAAATCCGTTTATCCGACAAGTTGAGTGAGACAGAAGGCAATGAAGAGATATTAATAAAAACAATGAACGACTTTAATATAAGCCTCAGTATAGAATAGAAAGATTTTGTTTAAAGCCGAGGAGTTCTTATGGTTAATATGAAAAAAATAATCATCTACATATGCATGATCATCATTTTAACAACAGGCTGCACTACCAAGAAAGATGCCGAGATTAATAAGTGCAACTCGATTAATTCTACTTCTCAAAAGGATGATTGCTTCCTAAAGCTAAGCGAGGAATATCCTGAACGAGAATTCTGTGAGAAAATTCAAAAAGACAAAATAGCTCATATATGCGATAAAAACGTTGCTGTAGCAACACAGAGTGCGCGAATATGCGAGGAGATATTAGATTCCAAAGTCAGTTCTGAATGTTATACTGAAGTAGCGGTCGCTAAATTGGACCACCTTGTTTGTAGGAGGATAGACCGCGTTTCAAAGAAGGATGCTTGTGAGATGGCAGTAGGAGATGCTAAGAGAAAGAAAAGGAAAAGCGGATGATGAATATGAGGAAAATCACGTTATTCATATCCATCATATGCCTAATTTCCGGATGTCTAAGTACTATCCAGGATAATTTAAAGATCGTCAGCATGTGTGGATTCACAAACAACCAGCGGGAACTGGATCTCTGCTTCTCACAGACAGGTCCGCAAATGGAAGATGCATCATATTGCGAAAAGATAGCTGAACTAAGATACAGAGACTTATGCCTAAAAGAAACAGGTATAAAAACAAGAGATCCAGTATTATGCGGGATATTATCTGACAGATCACAAAAAGACGACTGTTACACCTATGTCGGAATATACACTAAAAATGCGAGCTTATGCAAGCTCGTAGAACGAACAGACTGGCAGGAATCCTGTTTAAATAGGGCTAAGGAGTAGTAAAACCAAACAATTAAACAGAAGACGTACATTGTACACATTTTTATATTATTCTAGTATTATAATAAAAGATGAATCATCAACTGTTACTAATACCGTTAGGCACGCTTCTCCTGCTATTGCTTGTAAACACCAGTTCAAGCAGCAGTATAGAGCCCAATGCAATTGCAGGAAGTAATGAATCCGACCAATATAGAAGCTATGACGACAGTATCGAGGTAGATACACAACTCCCAGAATGTTTTTCAAACTTTGAATGCGGACAAGATGAATTAAAGCTAACATGCATTAGAAAATATATTGTCGAACAATTCACAACATACACATGCCTTGATCCAGGAAGACTAAACGCAACATGTAAAAAAGAAATAAAAAACGAATACCTAAACATGTGCTACGAAGATGAACGATGCGTTGAAGGTAAAAAACACTGCTATCCTTTAGAAAGCTGCAGCGATGGAATAAAAAACCAGGAAGAAAAAGGAGTGGATTGCGGAGGACCATGCAAGACATGTCCAACTTGTGGAAATGGAATAAGAGATGGGAACGAAGAAGATATCGACTGTGGAGGATCATGTCACGACTGCACTATCGAATGTACGAGCGATAAAAGCTGCGGGATCTCACACTGGAGTCCAAGCACATGTGGCAAAGACAATAATGTATACAGCGACTATGTCACATATGAATGTAGAAGACCTGGAGAATACTCTTCAAGATGTGAAATCAATACAAGGAGTAATATGGTGAAATATTGCGGGCCAATAAACATATGTTTTGAAGGAGAGTGTATTGATCCAAGACACCATGCAATAGACAACTGGGACGGGATAAAAACAGAACCACTTATGCCAGGATCAGTGATAACAGTAGAAACATGGTATGGACAAAAAGACGTGAGAGTATACGATAAGAACTCTGACTAAAATATTTCTTAAAAATCTATAATACCAAACCCAGATAAGTTTCCCACAAAAATCTCATATAATAAAAGAAACCATTAATTTTGAAACCATTGGTTTTAAATATGATTCTGCTAATTATTAAAGTTTCTTTAAAAACGGTTAAAAACCGTTTATATAGAGGTATAAGACAATACATAACCTCAATTCTAAAACAAGGTGAAGAAAAATGGCAGACAACTTGATTGTTAAATCAGCAGTAAAAGGAGCAGCCGGCGACATGAGCGTTGGAGCTGACTTTTACGAGAAATTGAACGAGATCGTGGCCGGCTTAATCACCAGGGCACAAGAAAGAGCAAAAGAGAACGGTAGGTCAACCCTTAAAGGAAGGGACGCTTAACGTCATATATTTTTAAAAATATTCTCTTTTCCTTCTTTTTTCTTTTTTTTTATTACTAAACAA
The DNA here is from genome assembly GCA_964423225.1 of uncultured archaeon. Taxonomy (GTDB): domain Archaea; phylum Altiarchaeota; class Altiarchaeia; order IMC4; family SCGC-AAA252-I15; genus CAYREE01. The sequence continues at coordinate 13,498 of CAYREE010000014.1, forward strand.
ATGACTCTATCCACATGGAAATTAATGATTATAAGACAAGGCTTGAAGACGATCTTAACGAACATAAGACCGTATTAATAGTATGCAAGTGTTCTATTGAATACTGGGGTAGAAGCAGGTCGATAATCGGGTTAGGAGACCGTTTGATAATAATTAAACCAGATACGACACTGATTATTCATTCACCCACAGGATTCAAGCCGGTTAACTGGATGTCTGCTCCAACTGATACGAGTATATCAGAGGATGATAATAAACTGTTGATATTCAGCCAGCGTACAAAATCTCCTTATGAAGAGATGAGGATAACAATAGAAAAGATAATCGATTACACTGCATATCTAGGGCTAAGAGACAGTGAGAAACTAGATCTTATCCATACGGAAAAAGACATGAAAGACTATCTAGTAGAACACCTGCATCATATCCACCCTGACTTCAAGCTCAAGAGCATAGAATATAGGAGCCCTCTCGGTTTTTTTGACCTCTACGGCAAGATAGACGGTGTCCCAACAGTAGTAGAGTTAAAAGCTGACAAGGCTGGGCTTCCAGCAGCATTACAGATAAAAAGATATAAGGAATGGCTCGAATCCCATGTAAAGAAAGAGGTGAGAGCAATACTAGTATCCCCAAGCATAACTCCCAACACATTAAGCCTATTGAAGAAAGATCGTATAGAACATAAGAAATTCAATATAAAGAAGATACAGAGAAAGTCTGGACAAGGCAATACCTTGGAAAAATGGATGGATGAAGAAAAAGAAGATTAGATTATAATATCCATCCACACAATAGTTATCAGGTGTTTTAATTGGCAAGAGAAAAAAAGAAGAAAAAGGATGTAGAAGACGAAGAATTAACGAAGACTGAAAAAAAGAGGAAGAAAAAGCTGAGAAAGGCTTGGCTTGGATAAATTCACAACAGGCATTTAGAACAATCTTTTAATGAATCGCCATCACGTGAAGCCCATTCCTTACCCCATGATTTCAAACATTCAATGATATCCTGAAGGCTCCTGCCCTTGGCTGTGAGATCATATACAACCTTCAATGGAGGATTCTTTGTTAAAACATTCCGATTCAACAAACCTTCTGCCTCAAGCTCAGATAATCGCTTAGAAAGCACAGCAGATGTTATCCCCACCAGATTCTTCTTTAATTCATTGAATCTAAGGGGTTTTTGAGTGCAATGTAATTCCTTAAGGATCAATAAAGTCCATTTTTTCCCGATAATAGAGACTGTTTTCTCGATTGGACACTTCGAAACCTTGTTCTTTCTTAACATTACTACCACCCAAAACAAATAAGAAGGTATATTAATAATACTAAAAAAATATAAATATTGTATGACAGACCTATCAGATCCAAAACAGGTTGTATTAGTCACAGCAAGACATGACGGAAAAGACAACATGATCGCGATAGCATGGCATAGTCAAGCATCCTTCCACCCATTATTACACACAATTTTCATCGCATTCAACCGGTTCTCACATGACATGATATCAAACAGCAAGGTTTTTACGATAAACTATATGTCAATCGATGATGAAGACGCTGTCATGCTCTCAGGTACAAGCAGCGGACAAATGATAGACAAGTTCAAGGAGACAGGCCTAGTCAAAGAAGAATGTGATAAGATAGACTGTTGTCGCATACAAGATGCTCTAGCATACATGGAATGCGAGGTAGTCGATCAGGTGAAGGTTGGAGATCACACAATGTTTGTTGGAAAAGTAGTGAAACAAAAATCCAAGAAAGACGGGAGACGCATACTACAAATCCAGGGAAAGTTCACAACAACAAACCAATAACTTTAATGTTAATAACCATATAATCCTGAGCATTCAATACTATTCTATTGTATCAACGGTATGTCGAAAATACCCAGAATTAATATTAGATGGATTTTTTACTTAATCCAATAAAGTATTTAACCTGGGGGAATTCAGGTGAAAACGAAGATAAAGATACTCATCATACTCTTATTGTATACAGGTACAGCGACGAGTTGGGGCCCTATAGTATATGATAATGCAGCTGAACGAATCTGCGATCGCTACGACTGCGCCTGTAAAGACCCTGTGAAAAATGCTGTGATGATCCCTGAAAACACATTTCGAGACAGTCCAAGCCATCACTGCTATAACATCACTCCAAAATACGATCAATACATAGTAGACGAATGGAAGACACCAGTATCCAATGATTGTCCCGCAGGGGAAAGGATGGATATCTGGTTAAGCGAGGCAAAAGAACAATATGGCTGCAATATGTGGAGAAGCATCGGCATAGCCCTACACTATTACTTGGATTCGAAAGAGTTCTGGAATACAGTCATTTTAACCAACAAAAGCTGCGTCAGAGACTATGATACTTCAATAGATGAATACATCAAATATGGGGGCCAAGAATGGGAGACCTGCAACTGTGGTATCTGCACGACAAGAGAAGACTATGAAGGATTATTGCAGGAATTCATCGAGAAAATCAAGGATATTATACAAGCAAGACACTATGATGAGCCAAGAGTCCTAGTATTGGCAAATTCTATAGATGAAGAAAACGCTAAAAGTATCGAAACATACCTTCGACTAAATAACATCCAAGTAGATTGGACAAATGCACAGGGATTCAGAAAGAAAAAGATTGATGAGCTAATAGTCATACTCGGAGGACATAATTCACCAGAAGGAATCGGGCCTATAGTAGGATCCATACTAACAGAAGAGGAGGCAGCAAGCATAATAAACAATAGGATAAGTGGGAAAACGTTTTCAAAACTAAATGTCTGGGCATCCAACCAAAAGATAATAATCTATTCAGGATATGATATGAACCAGACAAGACAGACAGTACTTGAAAACCTAGAAGAAATCAAACACGAAGCAGAGACTATGACCATAACAAAAACTCCAGAGTGTACAAAGCCTTCAGACTGCGGTACAGAATACTATGGGATACCTGTCTGCAGTATGGGAGTATCAACAAGGATGCTGTATAAACCAGTATGTAAGAACAGGAAATGCACTATAAAAGTAGTTAAAGCCAGTACCGAACGATGCGCATATAATGAACTATGCATAACCGGGCTAGGATGCACCAGGAAAAAGAGTCTAACGCAAAGAGAAGCAGTATACAGGCCTAATTACACGATTAAGATCTCTCCTCAATCAATGGTAAGGTTCACAAACTCTAATGCAAGTGCAGACATCATAATCGGAAATTATGGAGAATTCAGGACACTCGAATGTCAGCAGTCTACGACAGGCGAGTCATGGGACGATACAATTGACATATCGATAAATACGACTGGAAAATATAATGTGAGTGTTACAGGCTGGCCTAGTCCAAAGACCGTGACATATAATTATCAGATAAGATGCGGGAATATAACCAGTAACTTTAGGAACATCACATTTGAGACGACTACGGGTTTCACAGTTACCTGGGTGGCAAGACCAATGCAGTTTGTAGTGGAAGTCGAACCCCAGTCGATCCTAATGGACTCCTGTAATGACTTGAAATTCGTGAACATAACCGTAAAAAACCTGGGGGTTAAAAACATTACATGTAACTATTCCACGGATTACTTCTCGGAAACAGGGATCACCATATTGAATCCGGGAAACACGGTAAACTGGACTGATACATATAAATATTCCCAGGTGACTCTAGTGAATGTAACGAACTATAGTACCTACTTCAACGTGAATTTCACAAGTTCCCAATGGCTAAACTGGACGAATATTACAAACAGCATAACCTGGGATGTCCCCCACTGGGCGAATAAATCCGTGGGCGTATATACTGGAGACTGCAGTATAACAGAATACCCGATAAAGGTCACATGCAGGGATTCAGATAACCTAATAGGATCCAAATACGGGACAATCTACCTGAAATACAGGGATTACACATAGAAGGCTTAAATTTTTATATCTAACTCTACTAAAAACTATACCATGACTTCAAAAAAACTTAGGCTGGGACTACCAAAAGGAAGCCTTGAGGCCTCGACATTCAAGATGTTTGAAAAGGCAGGATTCAAGATAAAAAAGACGGGTAGAAGCTATTTTCCTGCAATTGATGATGAAGAGATCGAGCCAGTATTGATGAGGGCTCAGGAGATCGCAAGATATGTGGAAGACGACATCCTTGATGCTGGTATCACAGGTAAGGATTGGGTGATGGAAAACAATGCTAAAGTAGTTGAGATCGCCGACCTTGTTTACAGTAAACAAGCGATGCGTCCAGTAAAATGGGTTCTTGCAGTTCCAAAAGATTCGAAGATAAAAGGGCCTAAAGACCTCCAGGGTAAGAGGATTTCCACTGAAGTTGTCGGTATCACTAAAAGATACTTGAAAAAACATGGAGTGACTGCAGATGTTGAATTCAGTTGGGGTGCAACCGAAGCAAAACCACCGATACTTGCAGATGCAATAGTCGAGGTAACTGAGACAGGAAGCTCTTTGAAGGCGAACAACCTAAGGATAGTTGACGTCATAATGGAGTCCACTACAAAATTCATTGTGAACAAGAAGTCATGGAAAGACAAGTGGAAGAATAATAAGTGCCAGGAGATGGTAATGCTCTTGAAAGGTGCATTACTTGCAGAGGAAAAAGTCGGTTTGAAGATGAATGTGAAACGTGATGACCTCGAAGCACTACTTAACATTCTCCCAGCATTGAAGAATCCGACGATAAGCCCATTATCAGACGGGGACTGGATTGCATTGGATACTATTGTTGATGAAAGACTTGTCAGAGAGATTATTCCAGTACTTAAAAAGAATGGGGCATCAGGGATAATAGAATACCCATTGAATAAGATAATCCCATAAGATAAATTGAAACTGCTCGTGGAATTTTCAGGAGAACATGCAACCCTGCCTAAAGCAGAATTGATCTCAGTCCTAACAGGCGAGATGGTAGACTATACCATACTCAATGAATATGATGGTGGTAGGACAATATTCCTAGACGTTTCAACAAAAGAATCTGGATTCTTGAACCGGCTCTCATTCACAAAAGACGTTTCAGAGATAATAGACGTCTCAAAAAGCCCAGACGATTTCTCAGAAAGTCTCTATGAGAGAGTCAAAGACTACGACACTTTCAGGGCGAGATGCGAATCCAAGATGTTAGAGAATACTCTAGGAAAAATATTACATGATAAAGGGATGACGGTAAACCTCAGAAATCCCGACATACAAGTAACATGCAAGAAAATATCAAATGATTATTATGCAGGAATATACATAAGCCGCGAGAGAAAATACAGTTTCAGAAGACCACAACACAGACCATTCTTCCATCCTACAAGCATGCATCCAAAACTTGCCAGAGCCCTAGTCAATCTAGCTGAAGTTAATGGTAAATCAACAATACTCGACCCATTCTGTGGTACGGGCGGAATACTCATTGAGGCTGGACTGATGGGTATGAATATTATTGGCAGGGATATTGACAAGAAGATGGTTGCTGGATGCAAAACAAATCTGGGACACTATGGATTAATAGGCGACTTAGAGGTTTCGGACATACATGACCTAACAGAGATTAGAGCTGATGCCATCATCACAGACCCACCTTATGGAAGATCCTCATATAAGAGCACTAATAGCGTGGAAGGTCTTTATAAGGCAGTGATAGAAAAATCAAGGCAGATATTATTACATGGTAACCGACTAGTACTGACACTACCAAGCGGTTATAAACCCGATTTTATTGGATTCAGGAGTCTGGACTCGTTTGACATCAGAGTCCATAAGAGTTTGACACGGAGGATACACGTTTTAGAGGCTATTTGATCAGCTTGAAATCTCCAGCCATCCCCTTAGATGCTTGTGTGCTCTTTTTAATAGGGACTTTCACAACACTATCCTTCTTCGGTTCTGTGTCAGATCGGGTAGCCCTTGATTTGTCAGTTCCTTTAAACTTAGGTGTGACAAGCAATTCATATTTTGTGAACCGTGATGTATCAGAATCCACATATCTGGCACGATAATATGGAAGGAATAATATCCCCTCTCTCTCGACCTTCCCATCCATGACCTTCCCTATCAGTGCTGCAATATCTTTTGAACTGTAGATAAGAGAATCAATATCGGATCCATGCATAATACCGCGTTCAACATCAAGATGCTTCCAAATATCGTATAAACCCCCCTCTGTATGAGGCATGTTTATCTGAGCCTCAACCTTTTTAGGTAATGACTTTTCCTCGGTTATCTTAGAAGAGCTCTCACTCTCCTCACCCATACTAGATATGCCGGTTGTAATCTCATCCACCGCCAGGTTAATAGTCTCTAAAAGCCCGTCCAATGCCTGTGTTGCCATATCAGTCACTGATGTAGCCCCCTTCTTACCCTCATAAATATTAATAATCTTCTTGTTTTGCAGTACAGATAGTTCTACTCCCTCAAGATCTTCCAAGGGTAGATCCCCATGTTCTAATAGAGTCATAAGATATGATTTCGCATCCTCTGGAAGATGTATTATCTTGGCGAGAATATCCGATTTGTTAAAGCTTAATTGAACAGAATTCTTCTTGCGTTTTTGAAGGATATAATAAAGGTCGAGATTATGGAGATTAACAAACATATACTCTCGCTTTTCAATCATACTGATCTCCTTTGTATCAGTGTGAACATATTTCGTCATCTTAACCTTGAATACAGCCACCGGAGCATATCTTAACACGACGTTTGCAGCAGCATCTTTTTCTTTTTTCTTGCCAAACAAACCCTTTTTCCCAGTCTTGGATTTAAAAAAGTCCATTGCCTCACGTTCACTCCTTGAAGGCTTGAATGCTTGTTCGACACTCTGGAAATAATGTTCTCCCAGTCCAAAACGATCTAGGATCTCCATAAATTCTTCGTCAGATGAGAAACCATGTTTTTGAACGCTCTCAATGAATTGGTATTTACTTATCAGACTAATTGGCTTATCCCTCGCATATTCTTCTGCATCGCGTGTAAAAGATGATATTGTGATAAAAGCGGATCTTACTGCTTGATTATTCACCATTGAATCATACAAGTCTTCTATATCACTGATGGAAATCGACTGGGCTTTAGGAGATGCTCGGATCAGAGAGGTTATCCGTCCCCCAGCAGGATTAGTAGTCTTTGTGATGAATTCTAATGTGCCGTCACCCAGCTTGTCTGTAGACTCGATGATAAAACCAAGCTTTATTACGAATGAACGCATCACGTTCTCGAACTCATAGGTATCACCAATAAAATCCGCCAATTTATACACCTTCATTAAATAGGGGGGTTAACAATTCTTCATATGTATTGCCGGTCTTGTCACCGATTATTTCACATGTAAAATAAGGCATATAGATAACCTTGTTAAATTTTACTTTCACATCGAACAAGACTTCGATATGTTGGATTATACTAGATGGATTATATACTATTTCATCAGCCTCAAAATCACTGTCGATACTGGAAACAGTTTTCAAATAATCTTCTAGATTATATTTCTTGTCACCATACCTTAATATCCTTGTGTTTAAAAGTAATTTCCTCCCATCAGAACTTATATCAATAAGACCCATGTTCCGTAATAATACTATGTAATCAACGTTAGAAGCCTCGCTTAGTCCATGAGACTCGATTAATTGTGGATATGAGACTTCGCCTGTATCTATTATTTCCGATAGGATACTCACAGATTCTAAGGGCAAGTCTAATATTCGACGGAAAATATTGGAATATTTCACGCTTGGAGAACTCCCCAATAATCCTCTATGAATAAAATACAAGACACATTTTGAAAGATTGATATAGATTAAGGATTTTTCATCATCGCCATGATATAGTTCAAAACAACCTAGTGGTGCATACCTGCCATCTACTCTTCGAACAGTTTCCTCAACACCAAACAATCCAAATAATGGTTTTTTCAGACCACGTTCAAACAAGGATCTCGCATCTTTTAGACTAATCGATGACTCGAATGCCTCTTCATAGATGATTTTATCAGGATTCAAATCCATATCATGCATTTCCTGAGTATTATCCAATGTCTCGATTAGCTCTATTGAGTTTTCCACTGATAATTCCCTGGCTTTTTTAGTAAAACCTGATAAAGATATAAAAATACCTGAAGATCCGTCAGAATCGCTTAGATCGGTTGTAAAAGATCTTATTTCTTTCACACCAACACTCTTTTCACGTCGTATAACTCGAAAAACCGTATCGCAACCAGTTTCTTGACCACTCTTTGAAGCCTCTATCGTGATAATACCTGTATCAGCAATCGCAGTAGAGAGAATATGATACCCAGTATCCTGGATATAGGTTAAAACCATCTCTTTGAACTCATCAAAAGGATTTTTAAGATAATCAGGGGATTTATCATCCATAACTACCAGCCAATGTTTTTTTATTATTACCCTACGTATTACTATAACTATTTTCGTAAAACACTAAAAATGAAAGGTGCAGAGGCAGTAATTCGGAGTTTGCAGGCTGAAGGAGTCAAACATATGTTCGGTATCCTTGGCGGAAGCATCATGGAAGTATATGATGTAATTCACACTATCGATCCCAAGGAACTACGACATATACTTATGAGACATGAGCAGAGTGCATCACATGCAGCAGAAGGATATGCTAGGGCAAGCGGGAAGACGGGTGTATGCATGGCAACATCAGGACCTGGAGCAACGAACCTTGTTACAGGTATTGCTGATGCACATTGTGACTCAACACCGATTGTAGCGATTACTGGACAAGTACCGACAGCATGGATCGGCAATGATGCATTCCAGGAGGCAGATATAGTGGGAATCACAATGCCAATCACTAAACATAACTTTCAGATTACTGATGTAAATGACATACCAAAGACATTTAAAACAGCATTTCACATTGCAGAAAGTAGGAGGAAGGGACCGGTATTAATTGATCTACCTAAGGATGTTCAACAAGCTAACCTTAAAAAATTCTCATATCCAAAGACGATTGACATACCAGGCTACAAAGAGGGAAATAATAAGGTACATCCAGTACAATTAAAGCGGGCAGCAGCTCTTTTACTCGAAGCTGAACGTCCTGTAATACTTGCTGGAGGTGGCGTAATCCTTTCTGGAGCAAGTAATGAGTTATTAAAGCTTGCTGAATCGATTGGAGCTCCAGTTACAACTACTCTTATGGGTAAGGGTAATATCCCTGAAGACCATCCGCTCGCATTAGGTATGCTTGGAATGCATGGACGGAAGGCAGCGAACCTATTGGTGACTGAAAGCGATGTATTATTCTCTATTGGATGCAGGTTTAGCGATAGGATAACAGGAAACATCCGTCATTTCGCACCAGATGCGAAGAAGATCCATGCCGACATCGATTCTGCAGAGATAGGTAAGAATGTTGAGATAGACGTGCCTATTGTAGGAGATGCCAAACGGGTATTGAAAGGATTATTGGACATCATGCCCAAAGTAAAGGCTAAAAACAAGGTATGGAAGGAGAAGGTAGCAAGATACAAGAAAGAATATGCTTCACCCTGGGATTTTGACAGTGTACCAGTAAAACAACAGAGAGTAATGAAGGAATTAAGTGGAATGCTTGATGCAAAGACTATTGTAACAACTGAAGTGGGTCAATGCCAGATGTTTGCAGCTCATTACCTACAGATAAAACATCCAAGACAATTCATATCAAGTGGGGGACTAGGTACGATGGGTGCAGGATTCCCATTTGCCATAGGTGCTAAAGTAGCCAAGCCAGACCATAAGGTAATCGATGTGGGAAGCGAGGGAAGCTTCCTTATGACCGGCCAGGACATGGCCACGTGTATTGAAGAGGATATCCCAGTAACAGTGCTTCTATTGAAGAACAAGTATCTTGGCATGGTAAAACAGTGGCAAGACTTGTTCTATGAGAAGAGAAGGTCTCATACGTATCTCGGTGAAGTACCAGACTTCGTAAAGTATGCTGAAGCCTTCGGCGGAAATGGTATTAGAGTGGAAAAGCCATCTGAGATAAAAGATGCTTTGAAGACTGCATTGAAAAGCGATAAAGCAACAGTAATAGATGTATTAGTAGATCCTGACGAGCATATATTGCCGATGGTACCTGCAGGCGGGAAGATCTGCGATATGATAGAGTGTAAGGACATAGAGTGATTTAGACTAGATTCTAACGGGAACATTATTCTTTCTTAAATATTCTTTTACAACAGGTATCGGATATTCATCATAGTGGAATATGCTTGCTGCAAGAGCTGCATCAGCCTTGCCTTTGGTGAATGCTTCCATCATATGCTTTGGTTCTCCCACTCCGCCTGATGCGATGACGGGTATAGATACAGACTTGCTTATCAACCGGGTTAATTCCAGGTCGAATCCTTCTTTGGTACCATCCCGGTCCATGCTTGTAAGCATTATCTCGCCTGCCCCTAGTTCTTCTATCTTCACCGCCCATTCTAGAGTATCTATTCCAGTCATCTTCCTGCCACCATAGATACTGCATTCATGACTGCTAGGAGTGTTTCCAGTGTTCTTGGAGTCTATGGCGACTACTATACATTGGTTACCGAATTGTTTTGCACCATCTGCGACTAGATTAGGATCTTTTATCGCAGCAGTATTGATGGTTATCTTGTCTGCTCCTGCTCGAAGCATCTTCTTCATATCTTTGGTTGTGCGTATTCCTCCACCAACTGTAAGGGGCATGAACACTTCTTCAGAAGTCTTTTCTATAACATCTATCATCGTCCCTCTACGCTCATGACTAGCAGTAATATCAAGGAAGATTATCTCATCCGCTCCTTCACGAGAATATTTTTCCGCAAGCTCCCAAGGCACTCCTGCATAACGGATCTGCTTGAATTTGACTCCTTTCACCACCCGACCCTCAGGGACACTCAAATCACAGTCCAAACACGGAATAATCCTCTTAGTCAACATTTCTTTTCTCCAGGTCATCGAGTCCCAGGGGTACGAAGACCCAAGAAACGCAACGCGTTTCTGGGCGCAGCGACCTAAGGGTCGCTAGCGTGGCCTTTTTGTCGTCGGCAAACTCCGACTCACAGTCCAAACACGGAATAATCCTCTTAGTCAACATTTTCGAGTAAAGTATAGAATGTGTTATCTTATAAAATATTTTTAATACTGTCCACTATCCCTCCAGGTAGGCTGCATACATCAACTCCCACATCCATGAAAGCCTTCTTCTTTGACTCATACGTCCCCATCCCACCGGAAACAATGGCTCCTGCATGCCCCATCGTCTTGCCCTCAGGCGCAGTCTTTCCAGCAATATATGCCACAACCGGCTTATCAAAAGACGATTCAATATATTCAGCCGCTTTTTCCTCGCTAGTACCGCCGATCTCACCTATCAGAACGACTGCCTCAGTATCATCATCTTTATTGAACTTCTCTAAGACTGATAAGTAGTCAAGACCTGTAACTGGATCTCCACCAAGTCCGACAACAGTCGACTGTCCTATGTCATGTCTTGTCAGCTGGCTGACTATCTCATAGGTTAATGTTCCAGACCGGGATACTATTCCAACCTTGCCTTTTTTAAATATATGGTTTGGCATTATCCCTAGCTTGCATTCTCCGGTAGAAAGTAGGCCGGGAGTATTAGGTCCTACAATATCTATCTCTTTTTTCAATGCTAGGTTTATGAAATACAGTGAGTCGTGGACTGGGATATGTTCTGTGATGACTACGATAGGATTTAATCCTGCATTTACTGATTCTAAAACTGCATCCTTTGTGAATCTTGCGGGAACAAATATGATGGCTGCATCCGCCTCATCTTTTACCTTAGATATGCTGTCATATACGGGGATGCCATTTACTTCTGCCCCACCTTTCCCGGGTGTGACTCCAGCAATTATATTAGTCCCGTATTCCAGCATGGATTTCGAGTGGAATGTTCCCTGCCGTCCTGTTATCCCCTGGACTATCACTCGCGTATCCTTGTCTATCAGTATCATTTCACAGCCTCTACCATGACTTTAGCAGCAGCATCCATCGAATCATATACTTTAAACCCTTCTTCAACCAGCATCTTCCTTGCTTCTTCTTCTAATGTTCCAACCATTCTTATCGATAATGGTATCTCTGGTTTTTTCTTGATTATTGCATTGGATACTTCGTCGCATCTTGTGATGCCTGCGAACATATTGATGAATAATGATTTGACTCCAGGCTTGGATAATACTATGTCTATGGCTGACTCCATCTCATCCTGGCTGGCACCACCTCCAACATCAAGGAAGTTCGCTGGCCTTCCACCATGCTCTGTAATAGAATCTAGGGACGCCATGACAAGGCCTGCACCGCATCCGATTACGGCTATGTCACCTTCAAGCTCCACATAGCTTAATCCTTTCTCTTTTGCTAATAGTTCTCGGTCTGTCATACCCAATCCTTCTGTTTGTTCTGTAAATTCCTCGTGTCTGAAAAGGCTG
>CAYREE010000015.1:0-25159 GCA_964423225.1 uncultured archaeon
GAAAAAAGAATATAAGGAACAGCAGGAAGCTGAAGACCAGGCAAGGATTGCAGGTTATAGCAATTATGAAGAGTATGCTGAAGCACAAGAAAAGCATGAAGAAAAACAGGAAGCTGAATACTGGGGAGAAGACCATCATGAAGAGGACCAGGGACATGAAGAACATATCGAAGAACATCATGACGATGGACACGAAGACCAGCATGAAGAACATCACGATGACGAAGAAAAAGAAGACTACTAAGTGTATTACCTTTTCCCATGAGGTCTTTGCTTTCTGATACGCTCTCTCTGATCACGATCCATGTCATGTACAAGCCTTGCAGTCAATTGATCTATAGGCATCACTTCATGACGAGCTTCACCACTAGGTTTAGGAGTAACTTTTTTAGGTGGTAAAATTGGTTTTTCAGCTAATCCTGTTAACATGAACATTGCTGCATCAACGAACGTGCCCATAGAGACATAGTTTTGCTTCTCATCCAGGTTAGAATACTGCTTCCATAGCATGAATGAATAGGGATTATCTACACTAAGGATTTCAGCATCATCAGGTACGACCTTACCACCCCGTATCTTATTCGCCTTCACATCTGTTGTCCCATTACCCTGTGTAAGCATCCTTTTTCCAGCCTTTAATACTTGATCTAGATTTACAAGATGTTTTTTAACATGTTTATCCAACTCTTCTGAACCCCCAGTCACCAATAATTGATCCATCTTAACACCTTCGGCTCGTGGTTGATACCAAAGTTTTTTTCTCGCATGCATTTGAGCAAGTATCAATAATGCAGGATTATATCGTGGAAGGTTATCATCCCTCCCCTTTCCAGCAGAATATGCTTCTGATAAAGCGTGGATAGTCTTGGCTGCATTCGGATCCTTTTCCAGTAATGCTTTAAGGTGTGGTGCATCATCCCTCTGCATCAATGCTGTTATCTCTGCTTCATTCATCGGGTGTTGGAGTAATCCTGGAGGTAGTATACACCCATAATTTGCTGCATTCATAGATCCTTCCTTGTTTTCTGCTGCCTCAACCTCTTTCTTAAAGTCTACTAGGAATCCGCTCCATTGATCTTGTCTTGCAAGAGCAATTACATCAGGGACAGATACATCCTTTGGAGGGACTATTGTAGTGCTTTGCTTGCCGGAGTCATCTACGACAACCGGCTTCTTCCCATCCCGTGTAGCCAGATATAATGCGAGAGGTATGCCAACTGATGCTACTGCTGTTGCTGTCACAACCACACCAATTGCCGTCCTCCTACATCCCCTCCCAATCCGTGGTTTTCCTACCTTCGAACCACCTAATGTACCAAATAATTCTTGTTCTGCTGTATTGACTGCATCAATTAACTGATCACAATCCCTATACCTATTCTTGCGTTTCTTTGCTGTCATTTTATCCAATACTTTTCGAATTGGCACAGGTATTTTCGGATTCAGTGAGGTTATCGCACTTCCATGAGGTAAGTTACCAGTAGTAATAGCATTTAACACTTGCATATGAGATTCTCCAGGAACAAGTTTGCGTTTGATTATGCGTTCGATAACTGAAACTCCAAGAGAATATATGTCAGTCCTACCATCAAGCTCCCCACATGCAACCTGCTCAGGAGACATGTAGGCAGGAGTCCCTGTAAGCTGGCCTTCAGCAGTTAGAGTAGTCCTTTGAACTCCTTTAACAAGACCAAGATCAGCTATCTTATATATGGTATCTCCTGTCTCGAGCCGATCCCAATAAACGTTCGAAGGCTTGATGTCACGGTGTACCAATCCAGACTTGTGCATCGCACTCAAACCCTTGGCACATTGCCCTAGGATATCTAGTACCTCTCTATAATCCACTTCCCCACATAATCTTTTTCTCTCATGCTCATCACCGGGATGTCTTTCATATAATGAGCCTGCGCATTCTTCCATGACATAATAAAAGGGTGGAGTATCAAGGTGAGCATCATGGACTTTAGCGATGTTAGGATGCTTCAGCTTGGACATGGCATCTATCTCTCTCTTGAACCGTTCAAATGCCTTTTCATCATCACTTATATCCCATTTCAATGTTTTTACAACTACGGGAGGTATTTCCCTCGCATGAGCATGATGAGCTCGATATACAACACCCATACCGCCCTGAGCCATACGCCCATCAATAACATAATGATCGTCTAAGACTAGTTCTGTAGCTTCAGTTGGCATAGCTGCTTGAGTAAGGTTTAGCCAGTCACTGGCATCAACAGGTCCAGCACCAGTAAGCTTGGGTACAGAACTATGTCTATCATCTACTCTGACACGATCTGGAGCATCCCCTGACTGATCTAAACTATCTAGAATCTTAGCTGCTTCCGGCGGCAGTTCTTGTCCATCAGTATCATGGATTATGGTCTCATCAGGATCTGCTGCAGGCTGTGGCGTACCTTTTCCAGGAGGTTCTGGAATATCGCCTACGGGGCTTTTTTTCTTTTCGTCTTTATCTTCGGGCGGCATTTGTTCACCAAGCGTCTATTATAGAAATTGGGCAGTCTATCAATATAAAACATGAAATAGAGGTTCTAATAGTCCATCTCCACTGGCCCTTCATCCATTGTTGAAGACGTGTAGTCCTCAAAGTCTGGCTCCTCTTCTGTTGGACTCATTGTTGAAGATGAAAATGGAGAGTCTATTGTCCCATCACAATCATTGTCGACACCGTCAGTGGGATCTTCTCCCGCACCTGGATTAACAGAGGAATCACCATCATCACAGTCTGTCCCGCATGGCTCAGCATCATATCCATCACCGTCAGCGTCTCCACAACCGGGTACTGTAGAGCTTGATGATCCACCATCAGACTCGTCAATATCACCATCACAATCATCATCCTCTCCATTCATAGGATCTTCACTTGCATCAGGATTAATATCCGAATTACCATCATCACAATCTGAACCACAAGGCTCAGAATCATGACCATCACCATCAGCATCCATACAACCCATTATTGTCGAGGAACTGCCGTAAGGGCCAAACCCAGCATCACTGTCGGATCCAGGATAAACATTTGGATCATCGTCATCAGGATCAGATCCACCACATGATTGTGAGTAGTATCCATCACCATCATTATCTGTGCAAGCAGATATCAGTCCAGTGAATATGTTACCTGGAACAATCTCTAGTTGAACAGTTATCCAGAATGCGAAAACAGCAAACAGAAAAATTATAAATGCCATCAAAAAGTATTTTCTAGGATCTTCACCATCATCATATGATATCCTTGAACCACTGGATTCCCCTACTCTAGGATCGCTACTATGATCGAAAGTCGATGGTTTATTTAGAATATCTTCAAGAGTCGGTTTTTTATCAGGATCCAGTGATGGACGATTGATGGGGGCTTCTTCCATAATTTACCTCTATACACCACCCCGATCTAACTTTTCCATTATAGTTTACGATTCTACTATATAAAAACAGGACTAATATAGACTTCAAGCACTGCTGCAATCAATAGCACTACAAGTGACAAACCAATCATATCCAATGAATCCATTAAAATCTTCTTGAATTCACGGCTTTTAGCATCATGGTTTATCACCGCCATCGAGATTATACCCCCGCCAAGAACGCCTAGAAGATATGCAATAACCTCTGGAATCCCATGTATCATATAACCCATACTAATAGTGTATACACCCAGATATTCCATTAAATACACATTTTTCAATGAACCAGCTGTATTCATCAGTATCCTCCTTAATATGTTTCCGATAGTAATCCCAAGGATAGATGCATTCCAAATCAAGATGAAGACTGCACCAGACCCGTAGATAAAAGAGAAGACTATACAAAAGATTAAGACTCTAAGATTCGTAAGGAATAAGGGGAGTAAAGACTGTTTGAAAGCTAATGAGCCGGTCAGCAATATACCATAATTAGTCGTATCCTGTATCGATACTATCTGAAGTATGAAAACATTTGTCAAGACATATTCGGGAAGAATCGTATACCAGAGGGCATAAGAAACAGTTATCCCCAGAAAAAGATATATTAGAGAGGAGATGACCTTACTATGTTCTTTCAATAAAAACCTGTTCTCATTTATCATTCGCCCATGCTGTCTGAGCAGATCTGCTTTTTCATATACTATCTTATCCTTCTCCTCCTCCCGTTTAATAACATTATACAGTATTACAACCAGGGGAAGTGTTGTGAGAAAGATTGTCGCATGACTAGCAATATAACCAAAAACAAATGTAGCAAAAATCATTCCGATTGTAGAGAATGCAAATCCAAGATAGAACATTACCTTTGGATGTCTTTCTGCAGATAATGGACTGATCGCTGCTTCTAAGACCATGATATCATTAGATTTATACACGATAGTAGATAAATAAGTGTGGAATCCCTAACGATAGCAGCATCATTTATCGCAATCGCAGGAGTACTCTCCTTTGAACTTGGCGTCTCAACATCCATTCTCGAGATCGTTGCAGGGATTATTGCAAGATCTATTTTCGGGATAACAAATCTGGATGAAATCAACGTGCTCGCCCACCTAGGAGTAGTATCATTAATGTATGCAGCAGGCCTTGAAATAGACCTCGACTTATTGCGGAAATACTTGAAATCAAGCTTTGCTATCGGATTCTCCTCGTTTTTCACTCCTTTCGTCATCATATTTTTTACATCAATATTAGTCTTTGAACTATGGGTCTGGCAGGCTATGCTTGTGGCTATCGCATTGTCTACAACCTCACTTGCAATTGTTTATCCTGTGCTTTTAGAGTCTGGTCCACTAAGTCCTTTAAGGAAGAATATTCTCTGTGCTGCAATGGTCACCGACCTTTTCAGCATGATTGCTTTAAGCCTTTTTTTCTCTGATTTCGGAGGATATACTATCGCATTAATTATCTTTTTGGGATTACTGACTGTATTCGTGCCATTATTAGGATCGAAGATATTCAAGCACTATAAGGGAAATACAGTGGAGCTTGAATTCAGGATGGTATTGGTCTTGATACTTGGACTGACCATTATTAGCAAGGAGGCGGGTATTGAGGCCGCTATCATAGCTTTCATGGCGGGGATGATAACGTCTGGGATCGTTGTTAATCACCATGACTTGCAGGAGAAGTTCAAGTTCTTTGTCTTTGGTTTTCTTGCGCCAGTATTCTTCTTCTCAGTAGGATTGAGCGTCTCATTCATTGATATTATCCAGAACATCCCATTTCTAGTATTCTTCTTTATTGTATGCTTTATTGGAAAGTATGTTGGAACCTATATTCCAGCGAAAAAATACATTCCGGGAAAGGAGGGGTTTATCTCACTATTATTTAATTCTAGGCTGAGTCTGGGCATAATAGCTGCCACATTCGGCTATGAGACGGGAATACTCCCCAGAAATATATACGCGCCTGTCATCGGCATCATCATGCTTGCTGCAGTAAGTTCTGCAGTTGTAATCAAGAAGAAGGGCGGTTACCGTGCATACCCAACTCTAAGTTCTTATCTTGATCGTAGTTTAATTTATTCCTCAAAGCTATCTCGGCTTTTGCGAGCTCCATCCCCAGATAAGCAGCATGATCAATGAGTGAGACAAGCTTATTTGCAAGTACTTGACGGTATAACTTCGTGGCTCTTGTACCCTTGAATATCTTATGGGCTTTACCAGACACTACCCTCTTTTTACCGCTAACCAGTTTCTCAACATTCTTATAATGTTCTACAACGATCTTCCCAGCCGCTTCATCAATATAAATGTAGAAAAAACCTTTTGGATCAGGCCGGTATACGATAGTCTTAAGCGTCATCGTTTTTACTATTGTCAAACCAAGTATTTTAACCTTTACTTCGCTTCATTAATCATTACAAGAACGATGAGTGACGCTGATAATACTGTCAGGCAGGGGAAGGATCTCCTTGGAAGACAAGTTACAGAGTTGGAACATTCTGATTCCACCCAGATAATCAAGTTAAAAGGCAAGCCGATCGGTAGACGTATCTGGGATGCTGTAAAATTTCCAGTGGGCCTTACAGCAGGTTTTTTGATCGCAAGCCTCACTGGCGCAGACCTTAGGCCATATGTTTTCAGTGATAGTCAGCCAGAACCGGATACGGAATTGCATCAACCAGCTCCCCCGGAATTATTGGACTCTTATCAGACCGTCCAGGGTATCCCTGATACTACTCCACCAGTCCAACATGATAATCTGCAGGTTATCCCAGATAGCACTAGGCCACAGGTCCCTGAAGTCAAGCATATACCATCTTTAAGAGGTGGTGGACAACAAGAATCATCAGGCGGGGTTAGGATAAGGTTTCCTACAAGACTGGATGAAGAGACAGTTAGACAACAACCAGTAGATACAAGCGGATGGAGAGCAGTTGAGGATAAGAAAGGTAAGAAACGTGTGATCAAGCAATAAGTATTATCTTGATGATTCGTCTGGGTATAATCCTTCTCGTTTCTGATGGATCCTGTGTGGCATGATTAGGCTCATCCTTGTGACATAGCCATATTGTGGGGCTATGTCAATCTCTATCTTTTCGCCTGGTGCTAGTCCCCCAGTTGTTGCGGTCCCATCCACGTCGGGATGGTTGAATCTAATCTTGATTAAGTCTCCTCGTTTGATGTATCCCATCTCATATGCCGAGCTCGTCTTGATCCATTCGACATGGTATACCTCTGTAGTGGGTGGGAATGTATTGGTATTCCCAGCTGACGAGTTAAAAATGTATTGAGCGAAATCATAACGGCTCTTGAATGATACTATAGTATTATTAATTAATCCAAGGTCTCCTGAGCCTGGGGCAAGACGAACGACTATCTCGAAACGCTCAATATCCCTTCCAGCCGAACCATCCTCACCAAGGATTGAGACGATTTCTACACCATTAATAGTCCTTCTTTCAGCCTCATACTGCTTCCTTAAACCCGCTACTTGTAGACGTGAGGATGTCTGGGCAAGAATTACTCCTGCTGCTACTGAAATAATAATTATTGCTATAAGGATAAACAATGTGCTTATACCAATAATCCCAAAATTTTTCTTCCGCCCCCTCATCATGCATCAAACAATATAATATTAAAATTATGATATAATAATGTTTTAAGAAAAAATGAGTATTATAAATATAAATGTGTGAAATTGAGTATAAATGATTGGTTAAAAAAAATGTTTTTTTACATGAGATTATTCATCCTTGCAATATCGGTCATCCTCATATCAGGGTGCACTAGTACGCCTGAAAAAGAGACTAGGCAACCAATAAATATGATGTCTACAACCTCAACTACACTCATAACAACTACAACAACATTAATGCCCACACCAACAACATTGTCCATACCAACAACATTGTCCACACCAACAACAATACTCCCAACGACAACGTCTATTGTAACCACTACAATCCTTAATCCACCTGATACAATCCTGACAGAAATGACTTCGACAACCCTGATAATTGAGGGGAAAACCCTTGAGGAACGGATCACCATCCTTGAAACAAATCTGCATACTCCCGGATCGGCTGAACAAGCCAGAAAAATGTTCCCAGACCTAGATGAGATATTCGTTGAAGATGGTTCAGGATCTAGTTTTCCAAGCAATATACTCCCATTCAAGTATTATTACAGTGAAGAAGCAGGTAAGACAATCAGCATATGCAATATCGGATATACAGTATTCATCTGCGATAGTCTAGTAGATGAAAAGATAGATGAAGACGAATATGACAACTGCAGGATAGCAAGAGAATACCTGCAAGGCAGCTAATTAGTTAAACCTGTCAGCCTCTGCATAACTGGGACTACATCTCTAAAAAATTTTACTGGTTTTGTAAAAAAATGATCAATATTCGGAATACTCCCAACTTGTTCATGCATTTCATATAGCCCCGTATCCGCTGATAGCATTACTATAGGGATGCCAGGTCGACTCTCCTTCGCCTTGGCCGCCATCTTCAATCCATCCAATACAGGCATATCAAAATCTGTTAATATAGCATTTATACCCGGATTACCATCCAATTTCGCTAAAGCCTCCCTACCATCTGCTGCTTCTATAACCTCGAATCCAGCTTCCTCCAGATCCATCCGGTAGTTCTTCCTATTAGCTTCTTCATCATCAACGATTAGAACAGTAGGTTTTCCTCCCGCCGTCTCCATTAATCCAGCATCTAGTCTAGCTTGTCTTGGAGGATCATTGATTGGATTAATAGATGCTGTAGTTGTTGTCGTCATCCTTTATCTGTTCCCCTGTGGAGGATTCTTTTGTTGATCAACTATGGGAGTGGTCTTTTGTTGATCAGCTGGGGTAGCGGGAGGCTTTAATATCAGATCAATCATTCTTTGTCGTGCATCATCTCTTAATTCAGCATCTGATTTTGAAGATTTTGGTTTTTGGAATGTGACTCCCATCCCCACCATCAATGGCAAACCATCAAACTCTGTTAATAGTTTTTTTTGGACTGCATCTCCAACACAGTGACCAGGATACACTGAATCCACTTTTAAAGCCTTTAGTCCGGCTATCGTCTTGTCAACAAGTTGATTATCATGGAACAAATGAAATCCTCCGACAACAGAATGAACCTTTTCTTCCCCAGTGACGTCTACCGCATGCTTTACAGTATTACATATCCCGGAATGACAACATCCAGTAACCACGACAAGGCCTCTTGGCGTCTTGACTGCAAGACCTGTATCATCCATGACAAAGTCGTCGGTTCCATCAGCTTTTTTTAATGGAGTCTTCTTGCTTTCAAAATCATTCACCCTGGGGATCTCACCTAAAAAATAGATATTATCTGATATCTTGACTGGTCCTTTAGAAGCGTGTAGTTCATAGTTTGATGCTAGCCAATCCATCTGATAATCCGGCTTCATCAATCCATCACCCTCTTTAGGAAAGCTTGGAACAAAGCATTCTGGATGCATATATAATTTTGCTCCCCGAATCAAGGACAGAGCATTCGTGTGGTCTGCATGCCCATGGCTTAATACTATAGCATCAAGTTCGGCTAGATTGATCTCGGCATGTTTCGCATTCTCATGGAATGTTCCAAGCCCAACATCCAATAAGACTTTTTTATCAGATTCTATATAGAGTGAGAATCCTACTTCAGGCTTAAAACCCGTATATGCCCGTTTGTCTGCAAGAGGGATAAAAATCATATCAGTAAAATCTTTGGAGGGATAGGATTAAAACTAAATACTATCTTGGTGCTAACACCCGTAAAACACATTCATCTGGTCCTCGTCGACTGTCATGGCCTTTGGCTATCAAGTCGAATCCTAGGTCTGGAATATCACTGTCCCCAACTCCTTTCTTGTCCAAACGGTTTAATACGACTGCGATACCTTCAGGTTTTAACTTCTCATGCATTTGCTGGTATAAGCTTCGAAGGTATTCAGGCGATTCCCTCGAGCCTTCAATATGATCTCTAAGATCGCTAGATCCAGGATCCGCATTACTTGTATCTAATAACCGATCAATAATGCGCTCTCCCTCAGCACCAGGCTGTACTCCCATAATTGATTTGACCTGCAGTCTAAGAGCCTCCTCTTCTACGCCAACATCTCCAAATTGTTTTACTAATGAAGCCATCATGTTCTGGTAGAACTGGTCGTCGCTCGCACCCAGTTCCAGAGTACAAAACGCTGTTATCCCATCAAGGCTCTTATGAGGGATCACGGAAAGGCATTCATGCAACGGATTCTTGATGAACATCCCCTGTGAGTTCGGATAATTCTCATCGACAATAGTCATATTCGCACCAAGATTCTTCAATGTCAACGATGGTAAAAGTGGTCCAAGCTCCCGGCCACCACCAAGCTCAACAATATTCCGTCCCATAACAGCGGATAGGCCGCCAAAATGCTCGACCATGCATGCAAATCCTGCGAAGTATTCAGGACAACATGCACCTGTTGCCGCAATCATCTCATAGCCACCAGAACCCAACTGTTCACTATAACCAGAGACAGCGTCAATCAACGGTCCCTGAAGATTTGAGTGTAGATTAGATCCAGAAAACCTGAAGTGTACTGGACTCATAGAAGCCTCGAGGATAAGTCGTAAACCCTTCCTCTGCAATTCATCTATCGGCTTAGACTGTTCAATAAAGGAGGGTATGTCAGTGGATCCAAACTCTCTTAGAACTACACGCTCAATCCTAGAATCATGAGGTAAACTCTTCCCTCCCTCATTTGATTCTGCCAAGCCTGCCATAACAACAATTACTAAGTTGAGATATATAATCCAACTTCGTAAGATTATTCTATGAATTATAGGCGTAGGGCATCAAGTACATCCTGGACCAGAAAAGGCAAGAGAATGCACCAGAGGAGGCAGGAGAGACAACCGGCATTAGATGATGCATTCGCAAAGATAGCGGCTGAAAAGCAAGCACAAGAAGCGGAAAGGCTCGGAGTCCTAAACATCGCCTGCGACCACCTAGAATCTATGGAAGGACCTGCTAAAGACGATGTCACAAAAACAATTTCATCAAAGACTGAGGGTGTGACAAGGGTTGCGAAAGTATTGGCAAAAGTGTTTGCTGGAAGCTCTGATGACTCACAGATGGATTGTGGGGCTAAAATGGTGCATGCACTATACCGTTGTGAAGAGCTTGACCCGAAAGGATCGTCGTTCAACAGGCTCCTAGCACGAGCCCAATCAATCACAGAAAAACAACCACAAGAAACCAAGGCGATGATAGCAGGATTAAACGCAATAAATGAGAGAGTCATAAAAGCCAGCGAAAAAGGAGTCCTATTTAAAATATTCACATAGAAATCTATAGTAGATAATATGGGTGCCAGAGTGAAAAGACAGGAAAGACCTGTCAGCGGGTATGTCTCAGACGCACAGGAATATGACAGAATTCTAGATGCATCAATAGTGAAAGACTTTGACTACGTCAGGAGGAAGCTTGATGAAGGAATACCAGATGCAGAAGAAAAGGAGACATTCCCCGCCCTAGTCAACCCAGCCAAAGTAGCATATAAACCAATAAGACTCGGCGTGCATTTATTCGGATTCTCAGATTTCTCGATTCTTACACAATTACCAATAAACATGGTGGAGATAAAACCCCAAAAATTCCCGACAGAAGAAAAATTATGGGGATTTGATGGGAATCAAGTAGTCGAGAATCCACAGAACATGAAGAAGTTGAACAGATTCCTGAAAGGGAAGGCTATCACGGCTCAAATACACTTACCTGACTCATTCGACAACACCGATGGAACTGCCAGAAGACTGTCGATAGGCATGGCTGAAGACCATGAACAACTCTATGAATACTTCAGATTCCTCGAAGAGATGAGAACCAAACACAAACTATCAGACGAACTCGTCGTCACAATCCACCCCCCATACGAAGTGCTAAGATATGATTTTAATGGCATCATGGATGCTCATAGACATAAGGTGAAAAGCCATACCGAACTATTAACAAACCAGAAACAACCCATAGAAAAACAGCTTCTAGAAAACGCAAACACTTTCCTAAAAGGACTAGGAGAACGAATAGAGAGGGGAGGATGGAATATCGTTGTAGGCATTGAAAACCAGGCCTATCCCTCAGCAGATTCCTGGAGCCTCGGATACAGGATAACCGACTTTGAAGCCATGATGAAGGATACGAAGGATCCCATACAACTTACATTCGATACGGGCCACAGTCTACTGTCACGAGATGATGAACAACAGCTGACATTCAAGTCATTCCTGGATTTTGCAGTCAGGTCAGGAAAACATCTGGTAGACTATCACATGCATGGAAACATCGGATGGAAACCCGATCCAAAACGAACAACATACCATATGGACGCCCATCAATTCCCTGACGACGAACACATCCCAGGATTCAGATACCATCTTGGAAGAGCAGTAGTAGAGAGAGTCCCATGCAACCTAGAGATAAACATAAATGACTATGAACAAAAGGACCTGAAAGCAAGAATGGACAGATTATGGAAAAGGCTTCAAGACATCAAGAGTCTTTAACCATTATTTATCTTATCAAGATACTCGATCGCCCGGTCTTTTACTTCCAACTCGTCGTTCTCAGATATCTCCAATATCAAATCCTCGATCTTATGCCAGGCAGCCTGGTCACCCCAAGCCTTACTAAGAGGAGACGCCTTATCAACATCACCATACAAACGCTCATAAGTACTAATCACTGATTCAAGGGCAGTTAGCCGAACCTCCTTGAAGTATTTCGGTCTGGTAGGGATAGGATACTCAAATACTGAATGCAGGTATTCATAAGCATGTGGATGAGGTATCTTTCCCAGTGCTTGTGCAGATGCCATCCTGACCTGGTTCGCCATAAAGTCAGCGGATAATTCCGCATAAATCACATCAATACAATCAATAGTAAACTGTAAGTCTGGTGAACCCGCGACAAGAGGAGGGTTCACTGCCATCACAACAAGACGGTCAAGAGTTGCGATCTTTTGGAGTGGCTCCATCTTCGGGATATTCTCGATATAATACTCTAGTTCCTCGCCAAGCGTAAGATCCTCGCCCATCGGCTCCAATGGTTCAGACATAAAACTAATATTTGAATAATGATATAAGAAGGATTAGTAGATCAATTTCTTTCGCTTGCCTGCCACACCCTCGATCTCAACAAGCCAATTATCATAGCAGACAGGAGCCTGAGTACATTGTTTTGGAACACCACCCATAATCTTGCCGCATAAACCCATCACATCAACCTTGTCTTCAAGGTCTCTGATATAAACCCTACTAATAGCCATATCATTAAAGCTCATTTCACGTGCAGCAAGGAGACGAGTGATGTTTCTAAGAGTAACAATAGTCTGTGCTAAAGCAGGTGTTTTAGCAGTATAATAGAACTTATCATCAGCCCCCCGAACCATGGGAAATCCTCGTTTTACAAGTGCCTCAACACCCATATTATCTGCGATTTCAGTAACATCCATTAACACACCATTATCATTATTCACCCTGCTTTCCCGGTCAAACTGCTCTGGACTATATAACAAACCCTTACCCTTCTCAACAGATGCCGTGCCAGAGATGAACATCACGCCAATACCTGGCAGATAGACAGCTCTATTGAATTTTGGCACAGAAACTTTTTTACCAACACCAGTACCAGTAGTTTGTGAACCGACTGCCTGACCACTCATCCACTGCATCTGATACTGCCAAGCCTCGCCATGAGCTGCAACAACAACAGGTTCATAATCAACACCAGATACGCCGATCAATTCCATGACCACATCACCTGGCTTAGAGAAGTTGCCAATACCTGTTGCCGAAGGCAATGGCTTATACAATCTTGCAGCATCATATGCTTCATCACGAGCAACATTCAAATAATTATAAGCTTCCCCAACAATGTCGTGGACATAATGACGAGAATTCAAAAGCCCTGTCTGAAGAGCCCCCACACCACGCCCCCACTTATCATCCACAACTTGTGACGGATCAAAAATACCTTCCTTAACCAGTATTGCAATCTCCTTCGCAAGAGCGCCACGAGCATTATCATACGTAGAATCTGTCATCGAACCTCTTAGACCAGCAGAATAAACCCACTTACCACCATCCACTTCTATCACAGAATATTTCGCAGATCCAATACCAGACAATGAGCCATCACTTACCCCTAAAAGACTTGAAATCTCCTTTTCACCAATGACTAAGGGAGCTCCAATCAATTTAGGATCACCTGAAACACTATTCAAACGCAATGGATGATCATCTTTCGGAGCTACTAACACAGCCTCAAACCCGGCCTTCCTGTCAAACGCAGGTGTCTGTCCGATCACACTAAAAGCAGGTGTGTTCTCTCTCCCACCAAATAATTTTTCCATTTGACTATTGTAGACTGCTTCAGTATCAGAATAACCCTCTGAAGGTGCGAATAATGTCATCTGGACGGCCTGGGACATGCTGACTCCTTGTTTATCTGCCATATCCTTGAATTGTCTAAGGCAATCAGCCATCTGTTCTGAAGAATTTGATCCTTCCTGAGGTATTATGGAAAGATGTATCATATCATGGGTTCCCATGTCTATCCGCCCTCCAACAGCCCTCTCCTGGCGTTGGAAAGATCTTAGAGGCGTGTCAGGAGCGAGAATATTACCCGTCGTAGTATGAAATCCGTCAAATCCAGGTTCTATAATCTTGGCACACATGATAGAAATAATATACGAAACATCAGAATTAATATGCTATTTATAAGAATCTCTAGCCTTGACCATATTCACAAGTTTACTATACGCGATATCGGGTGGAAGGTTCCTTAGTCCGCAGTCAGGGTTTAACATAATCCTATCCTTATCAAATACTTTAAGCGCATTCTTAATACGGTCTTTCACCTCGCTGACAGGTTCGACATCCAATGTGTCCGAGCGGACGCATCCATAACCAAGCTTCTGTGAAAAATCAATATCCTTCACAGTATCTAATAGATGTGGATTAGCTGCGAACTCATGTTCCAATACATCAACATTAAGCTCGACAAGATCCTTGAATACGTCTGACACATCCCCACATGAATGAAGCATCCGGGTCTTATCCACTCCTTCAAACACAGTATTAATAAGGTCGCCAGCATATTCAGGATAATCAATACTAAATTCCGGCTCATCAACCTGGATAAATTCGACGATAGGATTCAACGCCCTAACCTCCTGGTTCAATCCTTTTGCATAAGCAAAAGCAAGTTTCTCAATGCTCCCATAAAAACGATCCGAACTATATCTTGCAAGAGTATAAGGACCAGTAACAATACCCTTAATCTTTTTTTCTTCAGGTATTATCTTTCGGACAAAAGCCTGGTCTGCATCAGTTAATGGAAGCTTATATTCTAGCTCATCCACTACAATAGGCCGAGACTGGATGAGTATTCCCTTGAAGTTCCTGGCGAACAAGGTTATGAAGTCGGTCCGAGTCTGTCCGTCGCTGACTACGTCTATCCCAGCATCTACTTGGGCGTTCACAGCATAGGAGATGAGTTCATCACTTGCTTCGATCACGTCTCCCTGCGCATATGCTCTCGCATACTTGCCTGAATCCAATAGTGTAGGATAGCTTCCTATCACGCTCGTAAACATCTTCAAATAATAATTATCCCCAACTCATTTTAATGACGCGACTTTTGCACGCTCCCTGCAACTATCCTTCAGATATGTCTTACCTATCCGTTTACATGTATTCACATCACCAGTGATAGATGCAATATCGCGTCTGCACAATCCTTTTATTACCCTATCATTTATCTTACGGCATAACAACGGTTTTTTTAATCGTCTTGCAACAGCCATAATACAAAGATCCCTCGAACCTAGTTTAATACCATTACAAAGCCGGATATCCTTGTTTATAGCGGCAAGATTGACCATGCATGCAACCCTTCCATCCTGCACCATATCACACATATTGAATTTGTTTTCCGTTACAGCGATAATCGAGTAACAATAATCCCTGATATTCTTGTCAACAATCTTATTCTGACAAGTGAACAGATCACCCGACTTTTGAACCTGATAATAATAACACCAATCCTTATCCCACTGATCCAGGATATTATCACATGAATTAATATCGAAGATAGGATCATCAGGGACCGCACAACACCAGGATCCAGCTTTAGAGACTTTTAACGGCTCTATAGTAGAGAATGCGAGAAGAAGATTCTCAATAAAATCATGTTGATTATATATTCTCTTCTCTAACAATTCGATTTTTTTAAGATTTTCACCTATCCACACTGGAGCCCAACCCTCCTCATAAGCCCTACGATACATCCCACGATGTGCACCCCCAGACATCTTCTGTACAACCATGATATCATCCGCCATATGCCTTAAACCTACCTTATGAGCAGGCCGATCAGACTTCATCACAGTTCTTGCAAGTATCGACTCAGTTAATCCGTAAGAATGGACAGCACGCATATTAATCTGGTTATAATGGACAGAACAAAGATCTGAAGAATCGGATCCACGATACTTGAAGAACGGGAGGTTCTTTAATTCATTGCTCATGCGAATAACATCATCGCTTCTGGCCACATCACGCCGCCATACACTTGTCCTCGAACCATCCCCATCAGATATACCTGATCTATGCTCCCACTTAAAATACCATGAGTTATCTAAGATAGGATGCCCACCATACTGATATGGATGAAACAAGAAGACAAGGATGGTAAGGAGAATACCTAACACCCATATAATCCGTTTATCCGGCTTAATCTTATGGATAAATGCATCGGATAAACCTCCTAGAGAGCATACGATCATAACGAATGGAAAAGCCAGATACCGATAATGCCTAGCATCCCCACCTATCTTGATGACATATGCAAGTACTGGAACCGCGATTACAAACATTGCCAACCGCTCCATTAGAAAAAGATTATTGTTACTATGAGACATTCTTTTCAAGACAAAGAAAAGGATGATGAATAGGACTCCAAACTCATAGAAGTGATAGGGTTGTAAAGTATCATTAACATAGATCAAACCCTGATTAGTAGCGATCCTATCTTTTAGATAATACGTGTTTGGAAAAATGTCTGCATAATAGTAGATCCTAAAAATTTGCCATAAGCCAGAAGACACTATAAAGAAGATGAATAATATCTTCGGGAATACTCTAGTCCGCTTCCATGACCAGATTAAACACAGAATACAGGATAGTGTAAGTTCAGGCCTAACTAATGGCGTGAATGATATGAAAAACTGTAATAATCTTGATGAAGGATGCAAGATAAATAATGCATATAGTACGCCAGCCACTTGCACTAATGGTGTCTCCATACCAGAAGTAAAATAGGATAAGACACCGTAGTTTAGTCCTAAGTATATGATTGGAAAATTTAGTATGGTCTTGCCATTAGGAGAGAGAAAGCGATTCAATAAGACTAATGCAAACCAGAATACAGTGAATAGTAAAAGGCCTAGGAACTGTACGGTTAGATAGTAATCTAACCTAATAATCCTAAATATTGTCAGTAATAATAGCCAGAGAGGACTGCTAAATCCCTCGACAAATTCTCCCTGATTATATACCAAGCCAATATCCAGGAATAATAGGTTATCAATATATCTGAAGTATATGAATGCATCATCGAGAATCCAAGTATTATATATAAGGAGGAATGATCCAAGTAGTAGGATTGTATACTCTAAAGGAGTTATCTCATAAATGATTTTCTTTATTTTACTCAAGTTTTGCGTATGGATGATCCTCATTTGGCACTACTCCAAAATAGTCTGATGCTCCCTCTGCAACGATCTTATCAGTGAACGCGATTGCTGGAAAAACCTTGTTTGAAGAGTTAACTGGACCGTAAACAATGAAGTCTCCAGACATTAAGGGTACTAGTGCATTTGCTGCAGTATCGCAATAATCGTAGATATCTTTCTTCTTAGGATTCTTCTTCATCCAAACCCATGATTCTAGTGTGTTATGAATGGCGCAACCAACAGGTAATCCTAGATCATTTTTTATCACAGGTATTGCCCGTAATGTCTCTGCTGACATACTGCCAAAAGGAGTTGCACCAGTGTCAATAATCGTTTTTTCTATGCCAATTCCTTCAGCAAGCTCGATTAAGCCAATGGATTCCTGGTCATGAGATATCAATCCAGAACCAGTATTGAGGATGTCTATGCGTCCATTAACACTCATATCCTTTGGGTTATATGCGAGTAATATCGCTGCTTTTGGAGTGTATTCAGATAATGCTTCGATTTCCTCGGAAGTAACTCCAAGATTCAGTGAATTATAGATTACTCTATCCAATTCCCCGACATCATTAAGATATTTTATTGCCTTTATCCTAAGGGAAGACTCTGATATGTCTATTGAGAATGGTTTTTTAGTAGATTCAACAACTGTGTCTAACTCTTTCTCTAGGTTCTCCTCTTTTTTCACATATACGTCGATCAAACCAGGTAATCCTAGCTCACTACCCAGTTCTTCCTGTGATAAGACTAGTGATTTAGCATCGTCTAAAAGTTTCTTGTCTAGTCGGTCATATCTCTTACCGTAGAATAGGGTGCCAAATAATACGGTCGGGTTTTCCCCGGGCTGTCCTCCAAACTTTACTCCACCAATCTCTACCGTATCCTGGTCCTTGCTGTATGCATACATCCTTAATCTTTACACTCGTGTATATACCCGTATGGATCTAGGTCTATCTGGGCGTGGAAACCTAGGTCGGTTGTAAACGACCCGATCCCCCCGGTTTTTTCAATAGGCGGGACTATCAATGGTTCGCCAAAAGATTCCTTCCCTTCCTTTAAACATTTGTTTATCTTACTAATAATTTCATCCAGGTCGGTCTTGTCAACCAAGTCGATAATTTCAACCTGGTTTTTAAACCTCTGAATCGCTTCTTTCGGAAGGTTTTCAATATAGGGTATCGCGCTTTTCGCACCGATTACCCGATTATTATCATCTATCCCCTGTTGATGGATGCTTATAATTGAATCTCCAGACCGATGCCCTCTTACTTCTCTCCCACATACAATGAGATATCGGATATTTGGATTTGAGACTATATTTGCAATCACCTTTTCAACACCAAGGTTCTCAGTCTTCATCGCACCGAATATCGCGACTTTTTCCTTTGGAAGTTTCAGCTCATCAGATAGTGTCACCACTGCAACAGGACTATCCTGATTACCCTCACTGAACTTTCCACCCCAAGGATATAATTCGTTTTCCATCATGTGTTTAACTAAGAACAAATAAAGCAATATAAAAGGGTTTTACGAACAAAATGCTGAGTACTCCATTTTATAGACCGCCTAAGCCGCCATCTGACCTACGCCTCGCCTTCTTAGAGGATAACATTAATGCACCGCCAAATACGGTTACCGCAGCAGCAACCAATAGTATGATGAAAGACAGTGACCAAATAACTGGATTTGTGAAAATACTTCCTCTCGTAGTCTTTGCTATCACACCACCCACAATCTTCGGTTTGTCTGAATCTGATAATGTTGAAGTTGTCTGAACCGTTGTCGAGGGATTGGAATCCTTTTTATTCTTTTTACCATTCGTCTTGGTAGAAGCCTTAATAGTAGTCTGAGTCGTTCCCATAATCGTTGATACCGTTGTCTCCTGAGATACAGAGGATACTGTAGTTGTCACGGTCACAGCACTCTTTTGTGTAGTAGTGGTTTTTGAATCACTTGCTCCCTGAACACTGAACTCTAGATTGTATCCATTATACAGGTTGTCGGTTGCACGAAGTTCATATGCGCCCGGAGAACTCGGTCTGAAGGATATCAATCCATCAGCATCCGTAACACCATTAAAGACCCTGATACCTTCCAGTAATATGTCAACGACAATACCATACAATGTGAATTCCGGATCATCGCTCCGGTGCGCTAAGAATACAGTAGACTTGCCGACCTTCATAATGGAATCACCTACTACCGAGATCATCATGGGATAGCTGATCGTAGACCTACCACCACCAGTAGACACTAGAGCAGTCCCTTTGATAGTCGGGGCTATGCTTGAGAAGTGTGGGATCTTAATCCACAACATAAGATCAGTCACATTGATGTAACATAAAGTACTCAGATTAGACGTGCTGCATGGAACTCCATTAGCAGTGAAGTATTCCTGATAATCAGGCAGATAGTCGGAATAATCACTAAGATTCCCGACGTCTGGAATTCCCTGCCCCGCACTTAGATTGAATATAACATTGTCATTATCATCGTATAGATAAGGTATCGAAACATTGATCTGTTGAGTAACGTCTGTTGTACTAGTATCCAATGGTATTCCGATAAACACATAGTTGTAGATATCCGGGGCCATACTACCGAATTTCCATGCTTCTTCAAGGGCATCGCCAGCAGTCGTTGTGGATCCGTCCTCACCCATCATTGCGTCGGGCGGGCCGGAAGCAAGCAGATCAGTACCCATCATACGCAGTTCTACTCCAGAGGGAAGATACATCCGGAAGTTGATGATACCCGCCATCATTGCCTGCATTGGGTTGAAACCACCGGAGATAGGATCTCCCATACGGCAAACAGACTCATTATCAGGATATAATGCGTCACAATTGACACTTCCAATAGTCCCTGCCCTCCACATCTCAACTCCAAAATTCTTCTCTGACATATTCATCTCAGTCTCAGTGCCATTCTCATCGAAATGCTTCATGTCAAAGCTGCTAAGATTTATTACTTGTACTGGATTTGTGATGTTTATCGTAGTGCTTCTTGGAGCATATTGATCGCTAAAAATATTTATTTTAGCATTGATCACATCGTTTGGGAAAGCCCATGTGAAGATGCCCTGATCCTGCTGTTGTATATTATCATTATAATAAACTGTGTAAGGGCTCGCTCCAGTCACATTATAAGTGACTTCAAGCTCGAGGAATCCCATACTAATCGCTGAGAAACCGCTGCCATTCTGGTTCTGTCCCTGTATGGTAAACTGTATGAAAGAGCTTGAAATATTCGTACTACCTGCTTGTGTGAGGAAATCATCTATTCCAAAAGTCTTTTCACTGACTTGCGCCACTGAACTATCAATGGAGGTTGGATAAACAGACAAGTTAATGCCTATCTCTGTCTGGCCCATCGCCATTGGAGGACCTGCATAGTCTACGGTTATATTTCTAACTCCAGTATATGTGTCTCCATTTGACTTGTTTGCAAATACCATGAACCACATCTCCATTCCTCCGACTGTGCCTGGAAGCGACAGGTAGAATTCTCCAGTGGTCTCGTCATATGAATCAGGCATGCCCTCATTTGCCATTATATTCCGTGGGATCCCTGCATCGATGGGTATCATCCTATTGTTCTTGCCTGGACTCCTCATGAAGGTCATTATTGTCACGTCATTCGTTGAGGAAGTGAGGAATTCTGTTGTGCCGTTCTCAAGGATGTATCCAGACACATTCTGGATGTCGAAAGTCATATTCACATAATGCGAGCCTATCGTACCAGTATCTGAATCACCCAGATATAATGGATAATTCACTGGAGGAGCATCATCTGGCATGAGTTCAAGCGAATAATTCCTGTCTGTAGTAAGTATTATCAATGCCTGAGTGCTTGAAGACAAGAAGTCTTCTGCAACAGGCATTCCAAGATTAGTATCAGACACCATATACATGAAACTACTATTTGATTCATTGTAGAAGGCCGCGCCAACAGGTATGCCTGTATCCGGTTTACAATAGAATTGGTTCGCTCCAGACCCGCATTGGCTTGCTGGAACATATCGGAAGGCTGTTATATTCACTGTCGTTGCAGGTACTAGATATATTGTCTGGTTGAAAAGGCTGGGCATCATCGGATCTTGTGGCTGCTCGTACATCATGTCTGGGAAATCAGGGAGTGACGGGGGAGACATCGCCATAACGAGTGAGCGTTGTGCGTCGGCATAAGCATATATTCTAAGACGATACATGTTCTGACTATTTCCAGCCACATCCATTGTGAATGCACCAGTAGCAGTATCAATGCTAGCGTTTATCGTCGTATTTATCACAGCCCATTGCTGCATGTCAATCTCATAAACTGAGACATTTACTATACCTGGGACAGATCCGTTGAAGAATTGAACATAACCCTGGAAAGTAAAGTCAGCAGACACAAAAGAAGAGAACAAGAACACTAATAACAGACTAGTCAAATATTTGTATGATGATACTCCCATTTTCTACCTCCCAAAAAAACACTTTAAAAGCCAACCAGCATGTATACAATAATATTATTAATAATCATTATAAAAGAGGCATTATAAGCGTGATCAGGATTATTACCTAGTGTTTGTCCAAAGTTTTAGATTCTTTTTGGTTCTTTGAAAAAAACAATGATCCTACGAAGACGGAAAGAGCAGAAACAAGCAGGATAATCATGAAGGATAATGACCATATTACAGGATTTGTGAAAATACTGCCTCTTGACGTCTTGGCGATTACACCGCCGACTATCTTCATTTCAGCATTATCCCCTGGAGAGGATTTTTTATAAATAGCTGTTGTTGTACTAAAGGAGAATATTATCAGGAATAATAGGGCTGACAATAATAAACCCGTCAAAGCATCTGTTTTAGTTATCCTCATCATTCATCATCAAAATAGTTTTTACCTACGTAAATACAAAATATAGTAGGCTTAGGACATTATAATAATCAAGCATGATATAAAAAACAGTAGATGAATCATAAAACACGCATTTTTTAATGACAAACTGATAATAATGTTTGTTTTTAATTTGTATTTTAATTTTTTAGGTGATTTATAGTGAAACCATTAGACCAGTTGGGAGATCTTCTCGACAACCAGGTATTAGTAAGACTAAAGAACGGTATCGAGATGAGGGGAAAGCTTAAAGCTTTCGACATACACATCAACCTAGTCCTTGAAGACGCTGAATTCAACGACAATGATGTGAGCAAGAAATTTAAAAGACTATTCCTCCGCGGAGATATGATACTATTCATATCCTAAGCAGATCAAGGAAAAATAGAGGATAATATTTACTTAGGTGTATTTTCATGACTACTGCATCAAAAGGAAAAGGAAATAAGAAACGGCCGCACAAGATGTGTCCACGCTGTGGAAAACCAGCCCTACACGTCAGGAAAAAAGTTTGTGCTAGCTGCGGATACGGTAAGAGCAAGCGACGGAACGATTAAACAACCTGTTTTTTTATATGCAAACAGCATATATTCTACTCTCGGGCCCGTAGTCTAGACTGGTTTATGACGTCCGCTTGACGTGCGGGAGATCCCCGGTTCAAATCCGGGCGGGCCCAAAGATTACTTCTGGAAAAGAATCTTATGCTAGAAAAATACGAGAAATAAGGTATTATCGGTATGTCCTTCGGAACCAGATTATTTATTAATAGTTAAGTACTCATATTAATCTCAATCATGATTTTAAAGTGTATTATGGTGCTTGAATAATGGCAGAAGAGGAAAAAAATATTGAGGACATTGAAGCCGGTGGTATGGACGCTGAAACCAGCGACACCAAGGTTTCAACGGAGCCAGTAGTTAAGAAGGCTCCAGCAAAAAAAAGCAAGAAGAGGAGAAAATCCTCGGCAAAGAAAAAGAAGACGAGTGCAAAAACCAAACACACTCAGGTAAGCGACGATATGAAAAAAGATGATAATGCAGTATCGCTTGACTTAATGCTCGTTGTCTTCCTATCCCTATCACTAATATTGAACCTGTATTTCTTCTATCAGAACGGAGTATTACAGGGCGAGATAGAGGAGTTGAAGACAGTTAATCCTGGATCAGGTTCCAATATCAGGGCCTCTACGACCTTGAGGACTATTGCACCCTCCGGAGGATCTGAAATAGCTACAGGAAAAGCCAAACTCTAGTTTTATGTTATGAGCCAATGTCCATACGGTCTCCAAGTGGAAGATGCAATTAAACCTGTATTAGATAAGCTAGGAGATGCAGTTGACTTCTCAGTCGACTTTATTGCAACTGATATGGGTGATGGAACATTTAAGGCACTTCACGGACAGCCCGAAGTAGAGGGTAATATAATCCAGTTGTGCACATTGAAATATTATCCGAATACATATATGGATCTTATAGTCTGTATGAATAAGGATGCAAAGAGCATACCAGGAAACTGGGTTGCATGCGCTAATAAGTTAGGAATGGATGAAGCTAAGCTAAAGACATGTTATGACGGAGATGAAGGAAAACAACTTTTAAGTGTTTCCGCTTCAAAGGCAATGGGCCGGAATGCACGTGGAAGCCCGACGATCTATCTAAATAACGAACAGTATAGGGGCGGACGTAAGTCAGCCGACTTCTTAAGAGCCATATGTAATGTTCTAGAAACGAAACCCCAGGCATGCAAGGATATTCCAGCGCCAGCAGCCATAGAAATGGTGACGATCTCAGACAAGAGATGTAATGACTGTGATGAAAGCGTTGATATGATTAAAGGACAATTAAAAGGCATGTTCCCGGGATTAGTTGTGAAAAGCCTAGACTACTCAAGCAAGAATGGAAAGAAGTTATTTGATGACCTCGGCTTGAAGTTCCTGCCTTCGATCCTATTTAACGACTCGATAAAACAGGGTGAAAGCTACAATGCTGTAAGCAGATACTTATCAAAGAAGGGTGACTACCAGGAGCTTGCTATCGGAGCGACCTTCGATCCCACAAAAGAGATCTGCGACAATAAGAAGGATGATACAGGAAATGGCTTAGTAGATTGCGATGATCCAGACTGCGATCAGGCTATGGCATGTAGGGAAGAGAAGAAGAAAGACCTACAAGTCTTCGTCATGAGCCAGTGTCCATATGGAACTAGAGCACTTGACGCTATGAAGGAAGTCTTAGAGAACTTTGGTGATGATATAAACTTCAACATCAACTTCATCGCCAGCTATGATGAGAATACAGACAAGTTCAGCGCTTTGCATGGACAGCCAGAAGTGGATGAGAACATCAGGGAACTCTGTGCGATAAAACATTATCCAGACAACTACAAGTATATGGATTATATTTGGTGTAGGAACAAGGATATCCAGAGTGCTGACTGGGAGCCCTGTGCAGAAGAAGCTGGAATGGATGTTGAAACCATCAAGACCTGCTTTGAAGACGGTGAAGGAAAAGAGCTTCATAAAGAGAATATAAAGATTGGTGAAGCACTAGGTATTGGAGCGTCTCCAACATGGCTTGCAAACAACAAGAAGACATTCTCTGGAATAGACGCGGAAACCGTCAAGCAGAACTACTGTAGTGTGAATAGTGACCTCGCAGGATGTGAGAACACCCTTACAGGAAACACTGCTACAGCAGGTGGTACTGCACCATCAGGTGGAGCCTGCGGTTAATAAAAAAATAGGGTTTTGATCGCCCTATAACCTTTCTTCTTTTTTTTATTTTTATTATATGTTAAACTAAGTTGTAAACTGCATATGGTCTCTAGCGAGTCCATCCAACGCATAACATTGGATATAGTGTTGATATTACTAGTGATATCAGCATACAATGTCTACAAACTGCGCGGGATCGATAACAGGTTGGCTGAAATAGAAGATAGCATAGCTCAGACTGGAAAAGTTCCCCTGACCACCCAGACAACACAAACTACTACAACTAATACTATCGCACCTAGCACAACCGTTAAAAAGACTACAACA
>CAYREE010000016.1:0-24188 GCA_964423225.1 uncultured archaeon
GAACAGGTCTAATATGAATCCTGAAGACAGGGCCTATGCAGAGTTGTTAACTAGAATGATATCTAATAACGCAGTGCATGGTGCACCCAGCTATCAAGCCAGCGACTTTTCTGTCGATGATACTTCTCTTATGGCATACTGCTGGGAGAGAAGAGATCTCATCAATGCAACATATCGTGGTATGCTAGGTTCTGGCGATCCAGGAGTCAAATGCGTGCCACACGATCCGAATAGATCAAGAGAAAGAATTAGAGATGTATTGACTGGAATGCGGGAAGCGGGAATAGTCGTTCATGCAAGACCTTTAACCCATGCTATCAGCAGGTATTTGATTACGCCAGGTCATATCCCAACATCTTATGCAGATCATTCTGGTGCGAATGCGCTTTCCGACAGATATATTATCACAAATCATGGTGGAGCACAGATAGTCTCAAATACCATGCATACAAACATCGCTCCAAACGAGCCGAGTATTCACCAGCGGATAATTGATGAGATGGCTCATAGACGGCATGCGAATGTAAGCACTAACCAGGTCATCGGTATCTGCAGGATGGCTTCTAACATGCATACTGATGTTAAAGGAATTGCAAAAAGAGAGATAATTATCGAAGCTGTATCTGGTGCGAATCCTCTCGTTCCCGGAGCAACACCGGCAAATGTAGTGACTGCGGTAACAGCTCTGAACAAGGATATGGATTGTCTTGGCAGGAGCGAGACAGGATACTATCATGTTGATGAATCTGCAGGCGGGATTGCAGCGATCCACGCAAAGATCGATGAAGAGACAGGCAGGCAACCTATTATCAGGGATACAATGCATGCAGTCGTAGACTTTGTTGACGGTTATACTCTTCCATCTCCCCATACCTTTAGGCGGAGGGACATGGTCAGATTATGGGAGCAAGTAGATGAAGCAAATCAAGGCAATCCCATAGTGGACTTGCCGTTGACTCCAAGGGATGTCAACGATGCGATATCAATCCTAGCTAAAGCAGGACAGGACCAGGATCAAACCCCTGTCATAGTCCGAGTTCCTGGTACTGAAGCCGGCGTATGGCAGATCAATGATGCATTCTGGCATAATCGTCCAGCACATAATCAGACACTAGATAATTTCTTGTTTGGTGCAACACGCACAGTTTAATAAAATATAAGATAAATCACTATTATATAACGTTTTATTTTATTATATCAACTTTTCCTTCAGTATCTGGTGATCTAACACCCCTTTTCCTTTCTACATTTGGTGATCTAATATCAACTGGAAGTCTTTCCACTCGCCTCCAAGGTGGTGTGAGAGCCTCGTCATAGAATGGTGGTTTTTTAATATCCTCTGGCCAACCCGGACTCTTATAAACTAGCTTGGCCTTGTTACCAAGTGGTGGATATTTTCGGGTATGAGCTTCTTCTGGAAGTCCTTGAAGGTCTGGTGAATATACAGTGCATCTATGTTTTTCAATAGCTTCAATATCTAAAAGATCCCATCTTGCGACTAGACTAAGCCAGTCGGGATTTAAAACACAAGACGTTGGTTCATATAGTCTTGCAATCATCTTCCTTCTAGTATCAGCATCTCTTAGACCATCAACAATTCCTGCTTGTTTTGGTCCAGCGATTATCGCAATCAAAGGCCTACTTTTTTTTTCTTCCGATAATTGTCTTGCTATAACGCCATCTGTTTTTTCGATTGCCAATGCCATCTTGAAGTCAATTGCAGGATCAAGAATCCGGAGATTATCTGATCCTGTAATATCTTTTATCATTTTATCATCAGGTGGGATTTCCCCTTGTATGAAAACAAGCTTCTTTAATTTCCGTGCAATATCCTCCATCTTAATACCTGCATCATCTGGGAGGAAAAGACCGACTGCCCCACCTATTGCCGTAGTTGCCTCGATAATATGTCTTAATGCATATCTCCGGTTTATCTTGGCACCTTCTACTTCCGCTGCTTTCCGCTCACTTCTTCTTGTCAATGCCAGATCTAATCCAGCGGCAAATGTTCCGCCAACAGCGGCAATCAATGACATCATTCTACGCATGGTAATCGAATCAAGTGCTTTAGTCTTTTTTATTGTCTCTACCATCCATCTGGACTCGTCAAAATATTTTAATGACTCATTCTCACTTAATAGATGTGTGGGAAATACTTGTTCATATTCTCTTGTCGTAGGTGGATCAACAAGATAGAAGGGAATGTCCGGTGGCACTGTACCCGTCAATAAAGCAATCCTAGAGGGCTTAAAAAAAGCGATATTAGCCTTCATGTCAGGCCTTAATGATTGATATCTATTAGCGAGGATAATGTATGCGTCAGCATCTTTTAATGGTGATTCATCAATCGGGACTTGTCCGTGTAGTCTGAAGTCTATCACATAGTCTGCGTTCTTTGTGCTAATCTTTGTGTGTGCCATGTTTATTTCCAGTATTCCCGGTTTATCATGTATAGGTCGATTCCCCCTGCCTGTGTTTTTTCTAGTTTTACGATGGGTGCGGGGACTCCTTTAATAGTCTTTTCCCCAGCGACTTTTGGAACTGTCACTTCTGCTGACCATCCTTCTCCACCGACTTGTACTTTTTCAGTTCCTTTACCAGTATCTGGACCTGTCACCTTTGTCTGGTCGCCAACTGCAGAAGTCATTGCGTTAAGATGTTCTCTGACAGCATCCGGATCTGTTATCGTATGTTCATCCACTCTCCCCCTGGTTGCGCGTTCGTCCCTGATAGTCTGTCTCATCAGTATTGTTAAGTCTGTTGCTCTAGCCCCGCCTTCGATGCAGACTCCCATACTAGACATCAGTCTGACAACCGCCTTCATATTCTCCCTTGTCTGTGGTCTGCTTGATTCGAAGATCCTGTCTATCTCATCGTATGCGCCAAGGTTTTTACCCTGGGTATTCTCCCTTATATTATCATTCAATGCTTCATGCGAATAGGTTTTATCTCTCTTTCTCTGTCTTTCCCTCTCCCTCCTATTTCTTACGAACTTTGGATCTATCTCATATAATCCTGTGTCCGGTTGATGTAGGATTTTACCATCCCTCATATTCCTAATTAATCCACCCAGGTTAGGTATCGTTAGATGTGTATCTCCGCATGCCCGGTCAATCGCCTCTAGCTTGGCTCCATAATCTAGTATGAAGTCTGTGTTTGATGCTGCTACAAGTATTCTTGTCCTTGTCATAGACCTGTTAAAGTCAGTGGGACTAATCTTCCTACCTACATTCCCTGATTCAAACATATGATCGCTATAATTTTCCCCGCCCGTCACCTTGAATGCTGTCCTTTCTAATGTATATGCTTTTTCCGGTGTGTTTCCTTTCACACGCCTGCTTTCAACTTGTGTCGGATACACTCCCTGACTCCTGTTATGTACGGTACAACAAGCCAGCAGGGTATGGAGTGGATTAGATATTTCAGGATACATGTAGTATTCTGGTGGATAAGAATCAAGGTATTCTGGGTGTATGCCAACCCCTTTCTCTCGGAATGAGACTAATACTTCACGTCTTCTCAGAGTATTTTCAATAGATGATAATCTTCTGGAAACGGCCTTTCTAACATCATCCTCATTCTCTAGGATTCCTGTGATCTGTTCTGATGTATATGAGCTCTCATTATATGCTCCAGCAGCTGTACCCTCCTCACACCGTACGCCATGCAAATGCTGTTTGAAATTGTCAACCCTAAGACATTCAAGAAGCATAGCGTCTCTTTCAACAATTCCACTAGCCTGGTTTGATAAGACTTTTACATACGAATCATATAATCCTCTGTCTGTTTCAGACACGGATAATTCCTCTATCGCATGACCTATGAACTTCTTACCTTTCTGATCTGCTTCTGCATCTCCGCCTGAAAACATTCTTGAACTATAATTTTCATATGATGCTGAAACATGTTGTGTGCCGAATTCACCGACGAGATACATTTGGTGTATACCCACATTGGTCTGGCCAGTTATGAGTCCGAGGCTCCTAAGCCTTCCAAGGTCTGATTCGAAATGTCCACCAACCCTCGGGTCATCTCCATCGAAGTATCTTCTACCAAGATCTGGGTGCATCCTGCAAAGTCCTCTTAACTCTTCAGTATTTACTGCGGGAGCGCTAGTCAATACTTCGGATGAACCGCTGACAGTCTTGTCCGCCCAGTATCCAATTGCTGTTAGTAGTTGTTCTTGTGGGTATGTGAGTGTATCGCGGAACCCTTCGATACTGTCTGGACCAGTATCCCTAACTATATCGGAGTTGAAACCGCTGAATGCTTCAGCCACATCCACCGCATATTCAGGCATCCCGTATACTTGTCCGAGAGTACCTGACATAAATGATTCTTCCGGGAATTCCGGTCTTCTAATCAATGGATTGATCTCATTTGGTCCGCCAGGGATTATTGGGAAAGCTATCCGGTCCCTCCATCGTACCTCAGTGCGTTCTGTTCTTCTGGTCCTCCTTCTTGATGTATCGTCACTGGTTGTTGATGGTGTTTCAGCTGGAGATTCTTGTTGGCGTGCTTTTGATCCGATGTCAATCGGCTCGTTGTTGGCTATTGCCTCGACTATGGGCACGATCTCCCTGACTGGCCTGCATATAACTTCAGGGCAGAATATTGCTTCTAAAGCATCATCCCCATAGTCTGGGGGTATATGATCTGATACTGCCTGTAATACTCCCTCAAGATGTTGGACAACCCAGGGTCTTGCACCAGATATTTCTGGTGGATTGACAATCTCTGGAGTCCGAGCAACTCTTCTTGCGAATGCAGTAGCATATCTACCGTATTTTGCGAATGTATCCCAGTGAGAGGCTATTTCTTCCGCATTTCTTAATGTTATGTTTGGATCGGTTAATTCTACGAACATGTCTGGTGGTCTGAGCAAGATATTTGCCCCGATATCTGTGTCATCACCGCTTTTAACGCCTGCCAGCATACCTATCCGCCTTATATGAGTGCATACTGATCTTCCATTAGATACTTTGATATTGTTTCCATAATCATCGAATCTTTCAGGATATCTTAGAGCCTGTTTAAAGTATTCCGGGGCGAGTCCGGGGATAGTTCTTGCTATTGAACCCAAGTTTTCATGGCAGAATGCTCTATTGAAGATGCCTACTGTATCCGGATTAGAGACTGCAAGCTCGACAAATTCCTGTCTATGCGATCTTGGAAGCAGTCCAGTGATCGCTTGGAACCTATTCATTGGTTCATCTCCCATCGACTGGAAGAAAGCCTGCCTATCATGATCTGTAGCTGATTCCATGATAAAATCTTTTCTATCCGACGCTGGTATGCTCTGTGTTGTGACGGATGAGATCCTGCTAAAAACCTCTTCGTTGTTGATCATGTCGAAACTAACCTGGCTATCCAACATCCTTGATGCAAACTCTTGTCTACGCTCTACTGGGATAAGGCCTGGTTGATTTATTGCAGCGCAGAATCGGTCTACAGTGCTTTCCCCCGCACTGATTCTACTTGAATCTAATGCCTGTCTGAATTCTCTGCCTACCTCGGTCCTCACTGCTTCGTCTGGATGCGGGAATGTTTCGACCATATACGCTTCTAGGAACTCTATATTCTCGCGTTGTTGTCTTTGCTCAGCAGCAAGGGCTTGTTGTGTAGCCAATAGATTGGCTGCAACTTGTGCGTCATGTGCTTGCTGTGCTGCAAGGTTAGTAGCTGCAAGTCTATCAGCCTCTTTTTCTGCATGGGTTTTATCCCCCATCACATGGAATGATTCGGTTAATAATGGTATATTGCCTTGAGTGCATGCGGATTTAAGCCTGTCTAGTTTTGGCCTGCCTTCCCCAGTGTCTGCTACGTCTTCTATTACGATCGCCATTGCAAGTGCGTCTCGTGTGTCTCCATCATCTTCATTTCCTGTAAATGATCTTGCATCATAGCAGAGTCTTGCGGTTTCTGGATTGCCTGCGTTAAGTGTTGTCAGCATTGTCCCGAATAATTCTTCGTGTTCGCGGGCAAGCTGTGTGAATCCTATAACGCTTACA
The DNA here is from genome assembly GCA_964423225.1 of uncultured archaeon. GTDB lineage: Archaea > Altiarchaeota > Altiarchaeia > IMC4 > SCGC-AAA252-I15 > CAYREE01. Next base: position 6,012 of record CAYREE010000016.1, read on the forward strand.
TCAGAATCTCCGATGAATCCTTGCACCTTATGATCGCCGGATGCTACTGCGGTTCTTATGGATGCAGCATGTTTGTTCAAGATTATCTGATCATCCTTTCTAATCGCACATGCCAGAAGCATGCCTGCCCTCTTATCATCGACACTCATCATCTCTTCTATCACGCCTTCCCCTCTTCTAACGAGGAATTCTATCCTGTCGGTTCCTCCATCACACATCTTAAAGATCCTTACTGCCTCATCAGTTTGACCTGTACTGATCCTAGTACCTAATTCTTCGAATAATCGTTCGTGGCTTGAATGTATTCTTGAGAGTTTTTCTCGTGTGGCATCTGGTTTTTCTGATGCGAACATCATGGAATCCCAGCAAGTCCTCTGAGCTTCTGCTGCCTCGAATTTAGCCTTTCTTTCCGGCTCATCAGCCCATTCTGTTGGAACGGTTGCCATCATCAGGTCGACATAATCACTTACCAATCCTGGATTAACATCTCCTTGCACTGGTCTTAAACGTTCTTCATAGTCTCGTCCAACACTTATAGTGTCACTGTCGAATATGGCCTGGATTTGATCATCCCTATTCTGGTTATTTGTCCAGTCTATCATCTGTCCGTCACCAGCATCTACTCCACCCCTTTCATTCAATGTGTGGCTATAAGCAGCCCTTGTCCTATCAAATCCTGAAAGATTGTCTAGGTGATGCCCTATATTATCGCATGTAATAATCCCTTTTATTCGTGCTACGTCTTCTCCTGTGGCTTGTAGTGGTTGTATGTCTCCGGCAACACCAATGTATTCTCCCGCATGATTTGCGAACTGCTCCCTTTGTGCAAGTGCTTTAACATTTTCTCCTCTTTCAGTGATGTCTTCATGGTCTGCTACAACTGTCAGGGAATGTGCGAGTGCAACATATGATGTTGGTGGTGATCTACTACAAGTCCTACCTAGTTCATGCATGAAGTCTTGGTCGTGTGTGAGTTCCGGGGCTTGCGCGAAAAAAGCATTGAATGCATTGGTTGCATCACTATCAGGAGAATTTCCAGCCTGTGTGTGGAATGCATCAACTGTTTCTGGGTCTATGAATGCATTATCCTGGAGGGTGAGTATGGTCCTCGCATGCCTTCTGAGTAGGCCTACTGCTTTTTCTTCTGCATTCGAGTCTCTTGCAGTATATGCTGTGTTGAAGAAGTCTTGGATTCTTTCTGGATGGTCTTGTGCCCAGGATGCAAGTATTGCTTCTCCACCAGTCTCCTCAAGTAGTTGTCTTGTGACATGATCGGTATTTCTGATTTCAAGAAGGAGTCGAGCATAGTTCGTTCCCTTGCGTGGAACTCTTGCAAGAGCAGTAAGATGATCGACCAAACCAGCCTTCTCTTCCATAAGCTTGATATTCTCCTGTTGAGTAAGATCATCCGCAAGCTCTGGATGATCAACCATCATTCCAACAACTTTCCCACATCTATCACCAGTTGTCGCGAATTTTACGAATTCAGGAGATCTGAGCCGAGCCTTCACAGCATCGTCTTTAACCTGAGTTTCAGGAAGGTCTTTTGGTGCAAGTGCTTTTATCATCCAGACTACTTGTGGTTCACTAAGATTCGGACTTAATGCCACTAATGCATCATTCTTTAGTCTTCTTTCTTCTATATTCATTTCAACCACCCACTGGATTACTAGTGACCTCCCTAGCTAGGTTTACGTTAAATATTATAGAATCCTGAGGATTAAATCTATGATGGCTGCATGCAGCAGACGGCCGTTTTCCAATGCCTTGCTCATCTATCTGGCCTAATGTGATTACGGTGTCAAGATGGGATTCGCCGTATTTCTTGGTGAATTCCTGGTCTCCTGGGGGTGTTGCAAGGACTATTCCCGTATCCTGCATCATCTTGTCGAAATTTGATACATGTCCTTTAAGCCGTTCTAATAGCATTCTTTCAGGTTCTCCGATGTCTTCTAGGCTATGTGATTCGATGAATTCACGGGCTTTATTAAAGTCTTTCCCTCGGGATATTAAACCTGTTTTCCGAGTGAATTTCAATGCATCATCCCTGATTACCCTTGCATTCAAGCAGAATTCACCCGGTTTTGAAGAGTCTAATGACTGTAGCCTTGACGCTAATCCTTCATATTCAATTGATAAATCTAGATAGTTTTTCATAAATTCATATGTATTGACTCCTAGATGCCCTTCAACCCTCTCGGACTCGACCATGTCGGCATATATGTTGATGGCGTGTTCTGGCGGGACCTTTTCTCTCGCACATAGCACCCTTGACGCTGATGCTATACGTGCTTTTTCCAATGTAGTCATTTCCCTTACACTCCCATACATCTCTGATCTTTCATGCATTGACAGATTATCTATGAAACTTATCCCGATTCTTAGCGACCTTCCTATCTCAAATCTTCTAAGTATCGTCATGGGAGTGTCTGGTAAACCCTCATGATCTACTGTTGGTTCGGTTAAGTTTCCATGTAGTTGGTGGTAGTATTCTTCGCTATCTCTCATCGTGGCTACAGCGAGGAATATCCTTAATTCGTCTGGAGTCAGCATCTCAGTAGCAGCGATTAGTCCAATACCAATGTCACTATCAGTATAAACGGTTGGTGGAAGATTAAATGTAGTGTCATAAAACGGGTATCGTGTCGTATCTAAATCATCCATCGCCTTGCTAACATGCCCTTTGTCTATTTCATCACGTAATGCTGCTGTAACATGATGATCTGGAGCACCAATGGCTTGAAGCCTTCGAAGTCTTTCAACCGCATTTCTGATAAATACTCCTGGTATCGTGCACAAGTCCATGTAATTGCTCTCTATAATATCCTCTGGATTACGGTATACTTGGACTAGGTCATCTGACCGTTCTGCCCTAAGCTTTTTAAGACTCTTTGTTTCCACGAATACTTCAACATCTGAATTAGGATCCCGTGATGCCCGGAACTTTCCTTCAACGACTTCAACAGCACTGTGTTTATCATGATATCTCATCCTAACCGCTCTTGGACCCGTTCTCACATAAAGGCATCCATCCTTTTCAACATAGATGTCTGCATTTGCGATTGTGTTCGAATCCAAGTCTAACCCGCATAATTCAAGGCCTTCAATCACTTCCACAAAGTCTGGTTTAGCCCCTTTTGTTGAGAATCTGAATGAGGGTGTCTCAGTCCCAACCAATGCTTTCATCGCTGCATCCACATGGTGTAATCCACTAGTACCAATACCAGCATCAGGGCATACATGTTGTCGGAATAGGTTTGTATAGGATCTAGCATCATTGTCAACCAGCATCTTAGATACTTGAAGGTCTTGGGTTATCGACCACATCCTAAGGCCCATACTCAATAGTTCACTGTCTATTCCCTCCTCAAGTGTCTTCTCATGTAGTTCGTGTGTTGCAAGCCCTACCATCTGTTCGTATTGTGGCATAAAGTGTGGTTCAGTCCTGTATTGTCTGTGGGCTTGGGTACCTACTTCATCCAGTTTTCTTATCATTGTTGTATAGTCTTCTGTCCTTAAGCATTTTTGCAGGCTACTAGCTTCGTCAATGAAGTCGTCCATGCTTCTTACCTGGTAGAACAAGCTTTTAGGATCTTGTCTATATGCTTCTAATGCTTCTTGTTCTGTTGTAGTATGTGGTATTGCAAGATTGTTTGAATTGGCTTTATCATGGAATTCATGGACTAATCTTAAAACTTCGTCATCGGCTGCCCCTCCATTTAATACATTTGCAACTGAACGAGTCTTGGCTTTTTTCACTCCTTTACCCTCAAATGGTATCATCATTGATGGTTTTACTGGTGTCGCATCGCATAGTTCGATGACTTTCTCTGATCCATATTCTGGTTGAAGCGATCCTGACCTAGAGTTGCGTTCGAAGTCTAGCACGGTTGTTTCAAGCTGTTCTGGACTCATACCACTCATTTTGTCGTATAGTGTCTGGCGGTAGCCTTGGATATTATCATAGAATTGCGAGTCTGGTCTGTCAAGCTCCCGATCTATTGTAGAGTATATGATTGTCCTGCATGTTGATCCTAGTGCATCCTGTATATCCTGGTCTTGCATATCTACTAATCCAGCATCTCCAAGATATCTCAGGGTGGAATACGTGCTGTAGGCAACAAATAGTTTATAGTCTGATGACTCTAACTCTCTCTCGAATCTTCTTGCTCTTTCAGAAAGTCTTTTACGTCCACCATGCTCCTGCAATGCGTCAGGTTCGATGAGGCCTGCGAACTCTCTAACATCTCTTCTAAGCCTCATTCTTCCACGCCGGTGTAAGACTCTTCCGACTGCAACTCCCTGATACATTGATTCAGACTGCATCCTCATCAATTCCACCACGTCTTTAGGTGATTCTTCCTCATCGATTGGCTGGGTCTTATACCATGATTCAAAACCCGTATCTCCCTGGCCAACATGTTGATCCATTGAATCAATGAATGTTTCAAAATGCTTTCGTTGGATTCGTGTAACAGCATTCATGTTCACTATCGGCAGGCCTGAGGTCCTTTGGAATGGGTGTATCGCCTTCATCCGGTCTAGGGCGAATAATGCAAGCTCTTTCTTTGCTGTTGGTGATTCAGTTCCTTCAGCGAGTATGGTCTCAATGACTGTTCGATCATCATCCTGGAATCGGTCCATACGTTTTAATACTGCTGGTATGAGTCCCTGGTCTTTTGTCCCAACCCACCCACCCATACTTTCGAGTAGATTATGCTCTGCCATATATGCTTTTTTATCGGTGTGTTCCAACTGTTCGAGGAGTAGGCTTGCACAATCTCCATCCTGGCAGAACCTTGTCATATCCCCCTCCTTGAAAGTCTTTAATTCTACGATGAGGTTGGACTCGACTTCAGGACCGTTAAAAACCATTGTCGCATCCCGAACGCATTTTATATTATACTCCTGTTCACCAGAGGTTATCTTCCATGAGTCGTGTGGAGTATCCTGTTTTGTGATAGTATATCCGTCATCTAGGACGACTCCTAGTTTCATCAGGTATGTCTCCATCTGCTTGTTCTGTGTTTCACCACTTAGGGTGAATGATGTTTGTTTATCATGGTCTATCAACTGTAGTCTTCCAACCATATCCACTGCTTCTGGATTATCCTTTAATACGTCTAATCCGGTTCGTCCCGTACTTGTTGCAGATAGGTTCACTAGTCTTGGAAGCGTTCTGAAAGAAGATGGATGGGTGCCTATCATTCTTGCAGTCTCGATGTCGCGCATGGCAAGCCTTAGACCATCATCTGCTTTATCATATATTCTAAGATAGTCTAGTGCCCTCTGTTCGCTTTCTCCTGCAACCGCAAGCATTGCGGCATGCTGCTGTCTTCTTTCCTGCACATCCATTTTTTTTTTCTTTTATGAATTCCAATCTGGTTGGAATGCTTTTCTATGATGTCTTGAGTATTTTTCTCTTGGTAAATCAGTCCATACTGTTGGTTTGTCCTGATGAGGATATCTGCATTCTATTGTCTGGTCTGGTAGTTCATGGAAGAGGTCTCTGCAATCCCCGACCATCCTATCTACGAGCTGTAACTGTCTTCTAATCTCATCTCGGTCTTCAGGTTCAATATACCCTTCTTGTATTACGACGATGCCATCATCCTCTTTTCTAGCCTTGAGGGTATTTTTATTACCTGCAATTGTGACTGAGAGTTCACCATCAGCCCCTTCTATTTGATTGTATTCCATGGTTATCCTGGTATCCTCTCCGGTTAAAACCCATTTATCCCCCTCTTCTCTTTCTATTACCGCATCGTCTGGTATCACAACCCTCTTGATTGTGCCAGACATGCTTAAACCACGTCCCAATTCATCTGGTTGTATACCCTCATGCAATTTGAAAAGATCTACTCTCCCCTCATTAAGGAGTCTGAGGTTAGCATGGTAATTACGATGGTCTTGTGTAGTATACCCTGTTGATACAACCCCTTCTGGATCTTCTTGCCTGAGGCTATCGACTGAATCCACTGTTGACTTAGCCCTTGATTCAAGGAGTATGCAGTCCCCGCTGAATGATCTGCTTGCTGGTGTAAGCCGGTCATAGTCTTCAAGCATTTCATTATAGAATCTGGCAAGCCGGATATATGGCCCTAAAATGAATCTTGCCATATTCGGTCTATCCTTGTATTTTACGGCTTGTCTGATGATAGTATGCATCAGATTCGCCTCTGTCTCATAGGGGACCCTATCCTCTAAATCCATCATTGTTGAAGTATCATCTAGACCAGTGATCTCATATAGGTCAAGCTCTCTTGCATCATGCATCATTGCTTCCCTTTCAGGTCTTGTTAGTGTATCGATGTGAAGGATCACTCTGTCTACTCTTGCAACATCTGCGTAGACATGTACGACATCATGTCTGGTTGCCTGTGTCTTGTCTGCTTCCGTGAATTCGGGTGGCGGATTCTCAAGGTCTGTCAGGTATTTTTCTATTGCCGCATCATCTGGGTGATGCATCATCCATCTTAGCGATGTTTTCTGATAATCTTCAGGCAAGTCTCTGATACAATCGAGGATCCGGTCCTTTTGTCTGCTCATACATTTATGTGTTGCAGGAAGCTTTGACCAAAGCAGGTTATATGGATATTCTCCAACTACAAGATCCCTCTGGTGTTCCTTGATGGTTGTGACTCCAAACTGTTTTGAAATAAGATCCGAGATATTGTCTGAATGACCTGCATTATGAAGTCTTCTGGCACGCACTACCAGATTTTTCATCTCTCTATCCTCCATGAATCCTATGGCAGAGTAGACTTTCTCCTCTTCAACTCCGAATTCATTGCTTACAGCAACGACTCCAGCCCTCATCTCTTTTAATAGCCCACCATCCCCACCGGATATCTCCCCATATAATCCATTGAAATATTCTCTGAAAGTAGAGCATTTATTCATTGTTAATGCGCTGAGGCGTATTGCCTTGTCCTGTAGTACACCCCATTTTCGATTGATGTCTGGAGGCACTCCGACTCCTAATGCAATACAATCGTTGAATCCATCGGATAATGTGATGACATAAGCCTTTAATTCAACGTCAAATAGCCTACCCTCCCTATGTTGAGCATAGTAGCCTACATCGAATTTACCTTCAAGGTCATCTATTACCTCGCCAATACCCTCTTTTGTCCCATGTTTATAGACGGATATAACCTCATCTTCTCTTTTAGCAGTTAATGTGACAGTCTTCCCGTTTGAGACAGTCATCTCCTGGCCACTCTCATTATACGCGAATCTGAGTGTTTTCCCCTCTGATTCTATCTTCCATGATTCATCTGATTCTTTAACTACTTTCGCATCTGGTGCAATGCCTTCTGCCATATCCTTTAATCCTGCATATTCTAATCCTTTCACAATGTCTTGTGAGCGTGATACGCAATTCAGATAGAATAAGAATCCGTTGACACTATCTCTTATTCTCCCTATATTCTCCTGGTATTCTTCTTTGCTGTGTACGGGTAGCATATACCTGTCAACTCCCTTACTTCTCAATTCAGCCTGCACTCGGTCTGCATTTTCAGAGGTCACATCCAATGCTGAGCATAAGTCTGTGCTTGTAGCCAGGCTTCTATCTCCTGCAATGACTTCTGGCACCTGATCATGTTCTACCTCGGATGTATACGGGACGAAGTACTCTGCTGACGTGATGTCTGGTCTAAGAGGTTCGATCGGTTGTTCAATGATTCTTTCAACAATAACTCTTCCAGATTCCATCGGAAGTCCTTGGCCAATGGGTGCGATCTTTCTAATGTCTTCCACGATTGGTGTTAGCTCAGCGATTTCTTGCTCGACCTGTATTACCGGTAAGTTTTCAACACTCCGTGTCCTAAACCTGTATTTTAATGCCTTCTCGATCTCATCTCTTCTTTTATGCTCTTGTTTATACTGGTATTTCCCAAATGAATCAGCAACCCACCTTACTCCTGCATTATCAGCTATCCCTCTTAATGCCTTGAGTCTGGCACGGTTTACTACTTCGGGCGATAATCCAATCTGTCCTAGGCTGTCAAAGTGATCTATCGTGTCAAGCATTGCTTCTGCAATAAGTTTTTTATCGTCTCCTGATATCCTATCGTCTCCATGGATGGCATCGAATGCGTCCATGCATTTTAATAATGCTCTTGGTTCATCCGGAATACTTTTTGCCATTACTTCCATGCAATTATAGTTGTCATTCAGCCTACGGGTATCGCTGCTTACAGTTACTCTAGGAATCCTCCTTCCAGTGAATGAGTCATAAAGATATTGTAGATATCTCTCATTTTCATGTCCTAAATTCCTCTGCATGATAGGCTCGAATTCACTAGTCCACCAGCCGGGAAATCCTCCTGGCTTTTCAGAAGTGTATAGCCTTACCACGTCTTTATCATCCTTATATGCTATTAACGATCTTGTTACCTGGTCAGAATCATCCACGAGATCTATATTACCCCATCTAGAGTTCATATCTATCCGGCTTGCTGATTGTATTTCAGATACGAGCGATTGATTCGCTCCACCAGCTCCCACTACATCTGAAAGCCATTGTTTGTCCCGTCCCTTTGCCTTTAACTCGGCTTCTTCCACTACAGCCAACTCTTCTTGAGGCCCGTAGCTTCTAACATTAGTCATGCATGTACAATATGCTTTTATTCGTTCACTACTGCCTTCTGTTCCTGTGAAGAAAATCATCTGATGGAATGGAATCCTCCATACTTTTCCCTGGACCTCTTTAAGGCTTGCTGTGCTTGCTGCCTGCCCGATTTTTTCCTTGAGCCTGTCTGGTTGCGCATCTTTTGGGGCCTGTCCCCCCTGTGCGTTCACTTCTTCAACCATTTAGGCGTTTTCTCCATTCAAGTTCATTGTTAGCATCTTTCGTTCACCGGTATAGGTACGATAGTATGCGACTGCTGCATCTGGTCTTTCAGCTATTCCTTCATCACTCGTCTTTCCCAGGTCTAGCATAGTGTCTAAAAATGACGGCCCATATCTATCTGTGAATTCTTTATCGTCTGGTGCAGCGACCACGACACCAATATTTTCTAAGACTGCATCATATCTTTCCGCATGTTGTTTTAACCTTCTTATCAACTGGGCTTCAGGATCGGTTCTTTCACCCAAGTCAATAGATTCTAATGATTTCCTAGCATTTGTGAATTCTTCTGTTCGTTCATCTTTAGCCGCACCATGGATTTTTCTACCAATATCTCTGTTCCTCTTGGCTGTAAGTATGAAATCTCCTTCTCCGTCAGGATCCAGAGTCTTGAATCCAGTTGTTAGTCTTCCATAATGTACTGATAATCTGAGGCAGGGTATTAGGAATCCATGGGCTCTTTCTGCAAGGTCGGGATTGGTTTCTTCTAATTCTATCATATCATCTAGGATTAGTAGGCTTGCTATTGGCGGGATTTCCGTTCTGGCATCAAGTTCGTCAGTGGCCTTGAATATCCTTACTTGTCCTTCGTCTGATAGGTCACGGACTCTTACTTCTAGTCCGTCTTTTCCCCTACTGTCACATGTGTCGATGAGTCTTATACCATCTGACATAGTCTTTGCATCAGTATATGCTTCAAGGACTTCTCCTGGTGTGTGAGTATATCCATCACCGTCTTTTTCAGGATTTGCTAAATGTGTTGCTATGTCAGTGTAATATGATCGGTCTCTAACTACGCATAAACATTTTAGGTAATCTAACACTTCTTCTGGAGTCATGTTATTTGTCTGATTATATAGCGGTTTTACTAGTTCAGGGTGTCTTAGAAGGACTGCTGGTAGTGCAAACCATGCAGATGTGTATGGGAAGTTCAATCCTTCTGATGCTTGTCCTAGACTATAGTTTCTTGCCTTATCCACTACTTCTTCCAAGGCTGATATTCTTTGCGGTACTGTGGCATCAACATCATCTAGTCTTATCAGCCTTTCTGATAGTTCGCGATTCAGTGTTTGGCTGCCTAATGCTAAAGTAGTGTAAATCATTCCTCTCTTGTATCCTGCAGTTAGTTTTTCACCTCCGAATACACTATATGAACCGTCTTCTTCAGTAACCTTTAATGTTTCTATTCTATTTCCCTTTGTCAACTCCAGTCTTTTTGATCCTGGTTTCTTACCCTCAACAATCCTTAACCTTAGATCTTCTTCACCACATGCCATGTGCCATTCTCCTTCCCTGTCTCGTATTAATTCAGGATTTAATCCAACATCCCTAACGAGGTTGCCATGGCCTGCATGATCTACTGCCCGAACTAGTTCATTGCCTGTAGTGATATTGTCTATTATCAATATCGGGTCTTCTTGTTCTGCACAAGCATTTATGGTATCAACTATCAGTCTGCTTCCTCTTGCATCTATCAATGGATTATTTCCTAGCATTCCATCAACATAGAAGTCATTTATTGTTGCCGCCTTTTGAGACCTTGCATGTTTTCTAAGCCTTACGTCTTCAAGTAATGCAGTTGATTTCATTCCTGCATGTAGTACTTTTTCAGTTATATCTCCGTTTTCAACGATTTGTGAGCAGGCCCATCTTATCTGTCCGAATAAATTGTCGTATTCACCGAGGAATTCTAATTTAGATGACCGATATTCGCTGTCTAGAATCTTAGTCAATGATGATAGAGAACTACTATCTCCCGTCTTCATAGCTCTTGTTATCTGGTTTGTCCGGCTTTCGAACTTATCCATATCCTTAACTTTGAAATAGGTTAATTTCCCGCCAGGGATCTTTGCAATATCTATGATTCCATCAGCATTTAGATGATGTCCAGAACGCTTAAAGTCGTCGTTGTCACTGTTTTCAAGTGTTTTAAGCTTGGCTTCGAGTTGTGCTTTACTCAATTTTCCCGCTCTAACCTCCTCTATTAATTCATCTAATGTTGCGCAAGTGGATGGTAATGTAAATGGTGCTGGTGGAAAACTATGTCTGACAGTTATATCACATAGTTGTTTTATTGTTCTTGCCCCGAATGTATTGTCGATATCTGTAGGTCCAAGATGTTCATGATAGGTATCTAGATGACCTTCTCCACTTTCGCTTGGATATGCTTTCATTGTCACGTGGATGGGATCTCGTCGTCCAACATATGTTATCCTGGCTTCTTCCTGTTCTTTGTGATGTGTGATAGAAATGACTTCGCCTTCGTCTGATGTGAGATTCCATGATGGCCCTTGCTGTGTCTGTACTAATTTTACTTCTCCCGTGGGTTTACCTTCGAATCCTACGCCTAGTTTTGCACATCCAGTCAATAATCCCTTAGCATCTGTATCTGGTTTTATGCACATTACGTGTTCTGCCTCCATTTGAGATACTAGCTTTGATATTTCATCGACTGGCATACCATTGACTTTATCATTCAGCCTCATCCTGATTGCAGTGATGTATCCTGGGTACTTGGAGTCACTTGATTGAATATGCCTGTCAATTGCTTCTACTATGACCATTCTTCCAGCTAGAGAAACAGCTTCTGAAGTTTGTGGGTCATTAAAGTCGACATATCCTCCATCAGAAAGATATTTTAGAGTCGAGTGTGCTGCATATGCTAAGTGTAGTTTTACACCGTTTGTATATGGTCTATCTGCGATTTGTTCGAGTTTTTCATGAACCTGTTTCATCTTATCGGGTTCATTTATCCTCTCTGGATCAAGGAGTATGGCTAGTTCTCGCATATCGTTCCTAACCCTTGTCGTATCTCTTTTCAAAAGCAGTCTAGTACATACCGTTCCTCTATAACACGCTTCAGTCTGGTCTTTCATATAGTCTCCAAATCCCTCTGGAACACTAGTTTTTTCCATAATTACGTCATACCATCCTGAAAATCCGTTTTCTCGTCTACCCTGCTGGAAATCCTCCATCTTTCCAAACTTGGTCGAGAATGTCGAGTAAACCGGCCAATTATTTATGTTGAAGGATTGTATTGGTACTCTCCTGAATCTCGATAATGGATTTCCTGTCCATAATTGTTCTACTGCATGGCATGCTAGATCTCTTTGCACAATCTCTGAATTGGTTTCCTGGTCAATGGCTTCGTCTATTGCCTGCTGGTCTTCTTTGTCAAACCTTTCTAGTCGCTTTAGTGTTATAGCTATTAGCGGCTGGTTTCTGGTACCTGCCCATTCCATGAATTTTTCGCCAAGTTTTCTCTCAGTGAAAAACTGTCTTTTCTCATCGCTTTCAAGCTGTTGGACAAGACGGTTAGCGCATGTTCCATCAGCAATAGCGTGAACGATACCCTCTTCCTCCCTTGCTTCATACCTTGATGTAATATTCCCTGGTTTTTCATCTCCCTTATAGACTAATACTTCATTTTCTCTTCGGACAAGAGTGTACTGGTCTTCTCCAGAGTTCACAACCCATCTATCACTACCTTGTCTTGACACCTGGAAACCATCTTGTAATACCGTGCCTTTTTCCATTAAACCAGATTGAAACACATCTCTGTTAGTATCATCAGATAATTCGAATTTTTTCTCTCCATGATATTCGATGAAGTGTAGTTGTTCTACAATATCTATCATCTTCGGATCTTGGGCGAACATGTTGACTACGCCTTGGGTCGTCCCGATACCTCTTCGCCTTAAAGTCAAGAGTCTCGGATTGACTTCCATGAGTTTGACAGCTTCATCGCTAACCAAGACACTGGCAGTTTTATCGTCTACTCTAACCAGTTCTTTATGAAGCCTTAATGCTTCGTCTTCTCCCTGGGCTTTCGCAACCCTGAATACCGCTTCAAACTTCTGCTGTCTTTCCACCATCGTACATGTCCCATCCTGGTCTTAAGATGGGTTCTCTATAGTCTCCAAAATATTCTCTTGGGAGCCTGTCCATAACCTGATCCGAGTCATCGGATGGATATCTCATATTCAATGTTTCATATGTCAAGTGTATTGCCTGGTCCTGGCATGATTCGAACATGGATGCTACCATCTTTAAGTGGCCTTCAACAATTCCTCTTTCATCAGCTGTAAGGGGTGATTTACGATATATTTTTACTACACCATCCTCCTCTCTAGTCACTAGGTCAGTCTCTAAAAAACCTCTCTCTAGCCTGATTCTTCCATCAGTCTGCTCTGATTCAGGTGGAATATATTCCATTTGAAGCCGGGCATCACCCTCAATTACAGTTGTCATATTTCCATTCCTTTCTATCACTGATGTCTCAGTCAAACCGGCTGCAAGCTCTGGAAATCCCAGATCCCATAGTCCGTCTATCACATCCTTTGGTTTCATATCGTCTTTCAAGTCGAATCCATAACCCTCCCCTTCTCTAACTATCCTTGTCGCTACCCTATGCCTTGTTAAGAAATCCGCTGGATAATGTTTCAAATCATCCTGGTTCATATTAGTCAATGGTTTTAATGCTAGCTCTCCGATGAGTTCACGGTATTTACTTGATTTTATATTTGTCAAGAATGCATCACCGAAGAATGTCTGACTTTCCGGATCTAATGCGGTAAATTGATCGGAAACATCTGCATGCAATTTTATAAGTGGTAGGAATGGGCCAAGCACTGCTCTAGTGATATTCACATCCTCTGGGTGATTTATTGCAAGTTCTACCATATCCTTAACTAGCACCAATTCAAATTCTGAGGGAAGTCTATGGAGGGCATCGAGAGCTCTACAAGTATCTGATATTGCATGTATCTCTCCGAGAGATATGTTCTTGACTCCATCTGATATCCTGTTTGCCTCCTCAGTGCCTATATTATCATTCAATCTCAACACTTCATCAATAGTCCTGAACCTGTGATAGATGCCTATAACGTCTTCTTTATCAGTGGTGCCTTCCATGAGTGTTTCTGGATTTTTAAGACAGGTTACGAATCGCTCGGTCACTTCTTCATCGGGATTTGCGACAAGGAATATCATAGCTTGTTGCTGGGCTACCGGGGATACATCACCTAGCAGTTCCTGTAACTCAACCCTTCTTTCTCTGATGGTAGGAAGATCCATAGCTGTTTCCTCCCAGAATGTTGTGAAGGGAGGGCCTTCAGCAATGGTGTCAAGTCGTCTTGTGATATTTAATTCTCTTGAAACCATCTTTTGCACTGTCATCGGGACTTCCTCGCCCTTTCCAGCCTGATACACTCTACCGCATCTCGTAATAAGATTTCCCATTGCTTGAGGCTCGAGGTTTGATACGACTGTGAATAACATATCTTCAGAGGCGTCACTTGTTTTTGCAAGCTCTTTTAGGCCAGTAGTTATGAGAGCTGATAATTCCGGGTCGACTCCCCTTAACTTCATTTCTGTAGCGAAGTATTCCTCGTATGTACTGCATCCTCTGACTTGTAGTTGATGTCCTTTTAACACGTCTGCTTTAAGCTCTCCCCAACGAGGCATGAGTGATACTGGAGCGCCTAGTCCACTTTCGCCAGCTTTTTTCGTCTCGTGTTCCATGTATGCTAGATAGGCGTCTAGTTCATAGATGTATGTCCCTCCATCCGGGGCGGATCCGAAATATCCATCTTGATGTTTTTCCTCTATCTCGCCAAGGATCTTTCCAAATCCTTCAGAATCTTTTTGATATACGATTACTTCATCATCTTGCCTGTATCCTGTCAGATTCTTCTCAACACCCATTCCAGTATCAACTAATACGCTATTGTTTGAGTCGTTGAATGTCAGGGTCAAACGTTTTTCACCATCCCTTAACACCCATTTGTCTTTACCGTCAACCTCTAATACTGCAGAGTCTCCAATACCTTCAACTAATTCTTCCGGTCCAGTCTTTCTTAGTCCTGCGATAATTCCTGATGCTCTACTGCCTGGTCCGAGACTACATAAGTATTGTGTGCCGCATTTTTCGATTCTTGCAAGCATTTTTTCATAGCTTTCCCTAGAATGCACTCCCACAACCTGCTTGTATATGCCCTTGCAAATCTCTCCCTGAACCTGATCCGCCCTCATAGGATCTCGCACATTATATGCGCGTTTTAATCCTGGGCAATCCATTAGTCTGGCAGATCCGCTTATCATAGCCTTTAATTCCTCTTCCTCTCCTTTTCCAATAAACGGGACGAAAAGCTTTCTAGGTATGATAATAGCCTCTTTTGGATCGGGTAGTTTTGCTATACCTAATAGTCTCTTCATTAAATCTTCTCCCCTTATTCCTGCATTGGCTAGTGTTGCTCCATATGCTGTGGTTTCTCTAAGCTCTTCTACAAAAGGTTCAAGCATTTGTGTATCTTTGGCTACTTCTTCAGGTGTCATATCATCAATATCCTTTGCATGGACTTTTACCAGAAGTTTTTGCAAGAGTAAATCGCGCCTCGTATCTTGCATCCTCTCGTTGTCTTTATATGTTGCTCCAAGCCATTGTATCGCCGGTTCTCTGACAACCATTTGTATAACTTCGAGCCGGGCCTTTCCGAATTCTTCCTTTGAGCATGCGGCACCCTCGGCTCCGATCTCATCCAGGGAATCCAGTGTCGCTAGCGCCATGTATCTTCTGTCGTCAATAGTCACTCTTGCTGTGGCACCTATTGCATGCATCATATCCCTTACCTTTCTGATCTCGCATGGATTTTCAGGAATGGTTTTTACTATTCCTGCCATTGATGTTGCATAATCCAAGAGTTCCTTATTGTCTCTTGAACATGTTATGTAACAGTTCCTATCTCTGTAGAATGCTTCGGCGAGCAATCTCACTTGTTCTTCCCCAACTTGTTCTATTGGAAGTTGCGCTTCCCTTACGTTTCCCTCTCTCATTAACTCATACCATTTATCAAATCCTCCTGGCTTCTGGCTGTCATATACATCTATCGCATCATCAGTCTCACAGTAATGTAGTGTCTTTGTTATTGTGCCGTCCTCTCCGATCATGTTCAGTGTAGTCCAGTTTGCCAACCCTTTTTTAGAGAAGTAGTCTGCCACCTCTATCCTTTCAGATCCATTTATCAACTCTGCTAATGCCTGATTATCCCCTTTGGCATTTACGACTTGGGCTAATTGTTCCTTATCGTTTAACTCGGATGCTTTTTCTTTAGACGTAGTCGCAAGCTTAGTGGTTGGCTGGTATTCAGCCATCAGGCAGAAGTGTCTGGCATAATTATCTTTCGCCTGCGGACTCGTATTAACAAGGTATACGTTGTGAGAAAAAGGTATCCTTCTAGGGCCTATGTTTATGCCTTTTAGACTGTTTGAATCGGCAGCGTCATCAATCTTTGCGATAACGCTTCCACGATCACCAACCACCTGTCTATTAGCCCCAACCCCAGTTTTATCTGCCGGAGGGACATTAGCCTCATCAATCGGCATAATTCAACCAATTATAATAAAAGGAAATAGATGAATAAAGATAAAATATGAAGGAATGTTATATAATATAATGCTGTTTGATATAATATCAAAATATTATTTATTAATAATATACGGAGTTAGAGAAAAAAAGATAAAATATAAGAAAATTAAGAATAAAAAATAAGGAGAAAAAGAGTATTATTTCTTTAATATCCTGTTAACCCCGTTGATAAATGCTATTATACTTGCCATGACAACGTCTTCATGGACTCCACTGGCCATTGTACTATCTCCGTTCTTGCTTACTCTGATGGATACGTCTGCGAGGGCGTCACTGCCCCCTGTTATAGCGTCTAGATGGTATTCATCCAACTGTATGTCCCTATCTCCTATGGCCGATCTGATGGCATTTAATGTAGCATCGACTGGGCCGACTCCCTCTTCCTGGGCATTCTTCTTCTTTCCCCGGACTATTAATGCTACTTTTGAGACAGGATTCTTTCCTAGCTCTGTATGCAGTACTAGGTCCTTTAATTCGACTGTCCTATCCTTCTTTGCGACTTTTCCAAGCATATCCTCTGCAATGGCTGCTAGGTCCTCTTCAGTTACTTTCTTACCCTTGTCTCCCAGATCCTTAACCTTCTTTGTGAGGTCTTGGGCTTGTTCATCAGTTACCTTGATGCCCATGTTCTCTAGCTTGTCTTTGACACCATGTTTTCCAACTAGTTTCCCAAGTACCATCCGTCTTTTAGCACCAACCATTTCGGGGCTGATCGCTTCATATGTCTGAGCTTTCGCAAGGACTGCGTGAACATGGACTCCACTCTCATGAGCGAACGCATTACCACCGACTATAGGGAAGTTTGGCATGACTCTAATACCTGATAGTCTTTCCACTAGCCTACTTGTCTCCCATATCTTCTTCGACTTGATGCCTGACTTGATATCGTGTATCAGCTTGCATGCTAATACTACTTGTTCAAGGTCTGCGTTTCCAGCACGTTCACCAAGTCCGTTGACAGTAACATGTGGTATAGTCGCGCCAGCAAGCACTGCACTAATAGTGTTTGCGACAGCCATTCCAAAATCATTATGGCAATGGACGGCCAGAGGAGTCTTCACATCCTTCTTCAGTTCCTTGATCAGCCAGCTCATTGCCATAGGCGTCATTACTCCGACAGTATCTGGAATATTTATGTGTTCGACTTTCATAGAGTCTGCAATATCACAGACTTCTTTTAGAAAGTCTATCTCTGTCCGGCATGCGTCTTCTGGACTGAAGTGTACTTTAAATCCTTTGTCTTTTACATATTGGATGCATGATTCTGTTCTTGCAAGAAGTTCCTTCTTATTCATGTCGAGCTTATACTTCCTGTGTAATGGTGAGGTCCCAATGAAGATGTGGACCAGGTCACAACCAGTATCCATTGCCGCATCCATATCTTTTTCAACACATCTTGCAAGTCCAACGATCTTACTCTTTAGTCCTTGTTCACAGATTGATTTGACTGCATTGAATTCTCCATCACTTGAAACTGGAAAACCTGCTTCGATATAGTCCACTCCTAGCTTTGATAGAGCCGTAGCTATCTCAACCTTATCAACTTCAGTCAATGTGACTCCTGGCGTCTGCTCGCCATCCCTTAAGGTCGTATCGAATACCTCGATTTTTTCCGGCTTATCTGCCGGCTCTACCTTCTTATCATACCAGAATTGGTCCATATCAAATCCCTCCGCATGGTTTATAGTAATAACTAATCATGGTTAAAACACACGCGAGCCATAGATTATGCTATAATCTACTCTCGCAGCCTAAGCAATAATAACAACTTCAGTATAGGGTTCCAGCTAATGATGTCCTCTCGTATATCAACCGTCTTAAAGATGAATGAACCCTTCTTCATAATGATTACAATATGAAACACAAGTATATAAAGCAGTTAGTCGCCCTTTAT